>NZ_JBRJGU010000002.1:317500-461550 GCF_053628655.1 Porphyrobacter sp. MBR-49 | reverse complement strand
CTACACCATCACCGATGGCGACGACGATAGCGCGAGCACGACCCTGACCATCACCATCAACGGCGCCGATGACGGCGTGGTGATCAACGGGCTTGGTGTGGTCGGCGGCGAAGTGGTGGTTGACGAGGACGACCTTGCCGACGGCTCTTCGCCCGATGCGGCGGCGCTGACCCGCACCGGCAGCTTCACGATCGACAGCCCCGATGGGCTGGCAACGGTCACGATTGGCGGGGTCACGGTGTTCGAGAACGGCGCGTTCGTGCCCGGCCAGACCATCGACACGGCGGCAGGCCTGCTCACCATCACCGGGTTCACGCCGGTTACCATTGCTGGCGGCACTGTGATCGGCGGGACGATCAGCTATTCCTACCTGCTCGAAGACAACACCGCGCACCCGGACGGCGACGGCGAGAACAGCGTGTTCGACAGCTTCACCGTGGTGGTCACCGATACCGATGGCTCCGATGACACCGCCAGCCTTGACGTGCGGATCATCGATGATGTGCCGCTTGCCATCGGGGGAATAAGCACCGGGACTGTCGACGAGGATGGTCTTCCCGGCGGCATACCCGGCGGCATCGGCGACGTTCCGGGTGAGGCGCTAACTGCCACAGGTTCCGCCGCTGGTCTGTTCAATTTCGGTGCGGATGGGCAAGGCAGCTTTGGCTTTATCAGCAGCGCGCAAGTGCAAGCCGCATTGGAAGCCCAGAGCCTGTCCTCTGGTGGTATCGACCTTGCCTATGACGTAACCGGCAACACCATTACTGCGACCCAGGGCGTGGGCGGAGCAGATATATTCTCCTTTACGCTCGACGCCGACACAGGTTCTTGGACATTCACGCTGAGTGGGCCGCTCGACCACGCGCCGGGCGGGGATGAGAATGACTTGACCATCCAGTTTGGCGGCTTGATCCAGGCAACCGATGGGGATGGTGACGTCGCGGTGTCCACCGGGGTCGTTGCCGTTACTATCGATGATGACACGCCGGTGGCGGTCGTTCCTGCAGCCGCCAGCATGGCCAATATCATGGGCGCGTTGGGTGTGTTCAGCCTCGATACGGTTAACGGCAACGTCGACGACAACCTTGGTGCTGATGGCCGGGGCGGCGTGGTGTTCACTTCCGCAACGATCACTGCGCTTGCCGGTCAGTCGCTCACATCGGGCCTTGCGCCGATCACATACTCGCTCAGCGGCGACGGAAGAACACTCTTCGCAAACAAGTCGACCGACGGAACCGAGGTTTTCCGCATCACGCTCGAGCCGAGCGGTGCCGAAGACCAATACGTTGTCCAGATCAGCCAGCCGATCGATTCGATAACCAATATCGACTTCAATGATGCTGGTTTGGATTTCGTCGGCGGCAATGGTTCGTGGGCTGGTTTTACCCAACCGGGTGACAATGACAGCCGCGATCTTTTGCTCACGCCCGTCGGCGGCGGCACGGTCAATACCAATGCGAATGAGGGCGGTATTGCGGGGGGCAACTCGGTCGGTTCGGGCGAGGCGATGCGTGTCGATTATGTCATCGATCTGGTCGGAAACCCGGTGCCGGGTGGTGACTTCAACGACGGCGATGACACGCAGAACTTTGATGGCCACTATACTGTCAATGGCGCTTCGGCGCTCTTTACTGCGATCAACAATGCTTCGACCGTTCGGATTTCCGCTTTTGACGACAATGACAGCGGAACGGTACGGAATGTCGGCGACGGCCTGCCAGACCCGATCACGAGTATCGCGATTTCGTTCAACGGGCAGACTAACACGATCAGCGCGAGCGGCGCGATTACCATTGGCGGACGCCTGTTCACCGTTACATTCAATAATGGTGTCGTCGATGTAGCAGGGGTTGGAGATAACACCCGGATCGCCGCCTTTACGGCTGACGGTTTCAACAGCATCGAATGGGGCTGGGTGGGCGGTAACACGTTCAAGATCGGCGACTTCGGCGCTTCGGTGGCTACCGATACTCCGGTAAGCTTCTTTGTGCCGGTATCCGTGATCGACGGTGACGGTGATATCGTCAGCTCCGTCAATCTTGATGTTACCGTGAACCCGGTCTCCCCCATGCTGGCGCTTGATCTGGACGGGGATGGGGTTGAGTTCGTCGGCACCGAAGCCGGAGTGGCATTTGATCTTGATGGCGACGGGATCGCAGAAGCGACCGCCTGGGTCGGCGCGAATGACGGCATTCTGGTTCGTGATGCCAACGGCAATAACCAGGTCGATGGCGCAGCTGAAATCGTGTTCGGCAACAATATGCAGGATGCTTTGGCGGCGCTGTCGGCTTTCGACACGGCCGGTATCGCGGGCGCTCTGGATCCGGCCGATCCGATCTGGGCCAGCCTGAGGGTTTGGCAGGATGCCAACCAGAATGGTGTGGTCGATAACGGTGAACTGCTTACGCTTCCATCGCTGGGCATCACGTCGATCGCGACTTCGGATGACAATATCCGCTCTTCGGAAGCCAATGGTGAGGTGGTGGTGCAAGGCACAGCAACCTTCACGGCGAATGGCACGGGCACGTTGGCCGCAGGAACCTATGACCTTGCCAATGCGCTGGTTGACCCGATCCAGGATGCTGGCGCAGCCAGCGGAGAAGCCAGCGCGGTCGGTGTTGCAACCTTGCCCTTCGCAATCCATGACCAGTCGTCCAGCAACACTGTCTCTTCAGCGATCGAGCAGCGCTTGGCCGCAAGCACGGTGAACTATGCGGCACTGGCCGGTATGCTGGTGGGGCTGCCGGTGTCTGCCGCAGCTCAGGTGGACATTGACCATTCGCTCGGCACCCGCCTTGCAAGCGATCCAGCGATCCAGATGGTCAGCGACAGTCTGGCGTTGGCTGGCGGCTCCGGCCTTGCTGACTTTGGTGTCGACGCGCTTTTGGGCGGCGATGGCACGGCGGTGGCCTCGGTCAGTTCTGCTGGCTCGCGGTCGACCCTTGATGCAGCGACGCAATTCGGCTCGAACCCGTTGGAGTTTTCCGGCGAAGTGGTGGATGCAGCACCGCTGCAGCTTTCGACCATTGAGCATGAGCCCCTTGCGACTGAGGTCTTCGCTGAAGGCCCGGGCGCATCGGATCATGGCATGATGGAAGCCCTGCTGCTGCTTGGCGGTGAACAGGCTGCCCTGCCCGGGGACATCGATCCGAACTTGGCCGGTCTGCTTGGAGAAGGGCTCGCGCAGCAAACTTTGAGTGATGCGCTTGGCGGCAGTTTTGTCGACCTCGTGATCGACCAGTTTGTCGATAGTGGTAGCAACGACAATATCACGCATGAGGCGGTGAACACCGATCATCTGGTCAGCCTGTTGTCTGCAGACCTATCCGGGCCGACCTTGGCTTCGGTTTCGGTGCCCGACACATCTATGGTCGACGAAGCCGCACAACTTGCGCTAATGCACGGTTAACAGACGGAACTAAAAGGGGGGACGTTCACATGCGACTCGCGAGACTGGCGCTGACATCGGCGACTGCTTACATTGTTTTGGCCGGGGGGGCTGTGAGCGCCCAAACGACCAACGCTTCCGAGCTTGGGGCGCTGGAGGGTGGCGCTCTCGTCAATGAACTGACGAATCGTTACGATGCGGCGTTAGCCGCCTCGCTCGATGATCGCCTGACGTCAGCGAATGACAGCCGCCATCTTTGGGCGCTTGAGGCCAAGGTGCAATGCGGGATCGCGTTGGGCTACATGAAGTCTTCGACCCGCGACGAAGCGAGCATCAGCAAGTGCGCGCGGGCGTATGATCTGATGAACCGCACGCCGCGTGCCCCTGCGGCGCGACCCGCTCCCCCGCCGCCCCCGCCGCCAAGCCGCCCGAATTTCTGCACAGATGCCGGGTTGGTGACAGTCTTTTTCGAGTTCGATTCGACTGAACTTCAGGCCGATTCAATGTCCATTCTGGATTCGGCATCACAGCAGGCCAATGCGTGCGGATGGACCGCTCTTGCCGTCGTCGGCCACACTGATCAGGCGGGCAGTGACCAGTATAATCTGGCCTTGTCGCAGCAACGGGCTGACGTTGTCGCAGCGGCGCTGCGGTCAAAAGTGGCTGCGGGGACAGTCATCAACGTAGATGCCAAAGGCGAGGCGAATCCGCGCGTGCCGTTAGCCGACGGAACGCGCAGTCCGGAAAATCGCCGCGTCGAGATTACAGCGAAATAACTGGGGGGAATGGCAGAGATGAAAACCGCAAGAAACATCGCCATCGCCATAGCTTTGACGACGTGTTCGTCTGTAGCAATGGCACAGAGCGAGGCAGGCCCGGTATCGTTGCAGGAGGCAATTGAATCCGCGGTCGCATCTAATCCTGAGATTTCCCAGGCTCAGATGAATACCGAAGCCATTCAATTCGAACGGGAACAGGCGCAATCGCTCTATTTCCCCACGATTGATGTAGAAGCATCGGCAGGCGCGCGCAGGCTTGAGAACCAGACCCGCAGGGCGCTTGGGATTGCCGATGACTGGCTCAATCCGCTTGAAGCGCAAGTCAGAGGGGATTGGACCATACTCGATTTCGGGCGTCGCCGCGGCGAATTGTTGCGGCAGGCTGCGCGGGTGGATGGCGCATCGTTGCGGGTGCTTGAGCGGTCGGAATTCATCGCTCTGCAAGTGTCGCGTCAATATCTGAACATCCTTTTGCAGGAACGCATCGTCGCCGCAGCCACGGACAATGTTGTGTTTCATGAGCAAATGACCGGCAGTTTGCAGCAAGGCGTTTCCCAAGGCTCGATCAGCGTGGCTGATTTACAGCAGGCCGAAGAACGTCTGCAGGGGGCGATAGTCCTGAAGACCCAAGCCGAAGAAGATCTGACCAACGCCCAGACCGCTCTCAAGCGGCTGACCGGCCTCGACATCACGCGCGCGAACTTTCCACCGTCCCTCGCACAGAACCTACCCGGCAGTCAGGAAATAGCGATTGGTCAGGCGCGCACTGCCAATCCGCTTGTGCGTGAAGCGCAGGCAGATGTGGATGCCGCCAACGCAATGGTTACTTCGGCCCGTGGCGAACTTGCCCCGAGGGTTGGTGTTGATGTGACCGGCCGGATCGGCGATGACATTGACGGTTTCAGAGGCGAAACCAATGACATCCAGGGGCGGGTGTATATTCGCTGGCAGATGTTCGATGGTGGTCGCCGCGCAGCGCAGGTTCAGGAAATGGTCCGCAGATCAAGCGAGGCGCGTTTCCGCCTGCATGACCGGGTTCGCCAGGCGGAAGAAGACGTTCGCAACGCGTGGACGGCGATGACAACGCAGAAAACGGTGTTCGGTGCGTTGGAACGCCAAGCGCAGGTCAGTGATGACGTGCTCCTTTCCTACCGTAGCCAGTTCAACATCGGGCGGCGGTCATTGCTTGACGTGCTTGATGCGCAAAACACCCGGTTCAACACGCAGGTTCGCCGCGAAACGGCGCGCTTCTCCGAGCTGTTCGCACAATATCAAGTATTGGCGGCAACGAATAATTTCCTCAGCGCGCTTAGTATCGCACCCGGTACGGGAGCCGGGGCCGCAGAACGCGATCGTTTTGATTATGGGCCCTCGCGTCCGGCGGAATTACAGCGACGTCGCTATCCTGAATAGGAGCATAAGCTCCGGAGTATCAGAGTGCAGTACTCACAAGAGTTCACAGAGGCATCCGAGCGGGATCCACTGATCCTTGCGATTGTCCGGGTGGCGATGCATTTCGGCACCCCAGATCCCAGAGTGCTGTTCAATGCGCTTCCACGGGACGAGTCCGGCGCGCTGCCATTTCATCAGGCAAGCGCAGCGCTTGACCTCGCTGGTTTCAATCACGAGGCTTCGACCGCGCGGCGGCTGCCAAGACAGCCTGATGCCTACCCGCTCATTGCGCGTATGCAGGACAATTCGGTTATCGCGCTGCTAGAACTATCAGCAGACGATGTTTTGACCTTTGCCGATGACGCGAGCGAGCCAGTCTGGACGCCTCTTTCCGGGTTCGACAGCGCGTTTTCAGGCGAATTCATCAGTGTCGTGGCGAACCCCGACGCGCTTCGTGCCAAGGATGCGCCGTGGCATGCGAAAGGTCGCAATCACTGGTTCTGGTCCGAGCTGCGCAAGGAGCGCAAGGCCTTTCGATCGGTATTGCTGGCATCGCTGCTGATCAACATGCTGGCGTTGTCGCTCCCCCTGTTCTCAATGAATGTGTATGACCGGGTCATCCCGAACAGGGCAGAATCCTCGCTTTGGGTTCTGGCTTCGGGCGTTGCGCTCGCCTTTCTGCTGGAATTTGCGCTCCGGACAGCGCGAACCAACGTCGTCGACGAGATCGGCCGACGTTTGGACATCAACCTTTCCCAGAAGCTGTTCTCAAGAATATTGTCGACCCCGATGAATGAGCGGCGGGGCAGCACCGGTGCGCTTGCTGCCCGGGTCAATGAATATACTCTGGTTCGCGAATTCTTTGCGTCGACCACGGTGGTTCTGGTTGTTGACCTCGCGTTTCTGGCCCTGTTTATCGCGGTCATTGCCTACATCGCAGGGTGGCTCGCGTTGGTTCCGTTGGCCGCGCTCGTCATCATGGCGATCGCCGGAATGATCTTGCAGCGCAAGGTGATCGACGCTGCCCGCGATGCACAATCCGATGCGGGGCTCCAGCAAACAGTTCTGGTTGAATCGGTTGCGGGAATGGAAACCCTCAAGAGCATCGCCGGGGAACGTCGGCTGCTCGGCAAGTGGCAGTCCCTGTCCCGGATCGGTAGCCAATCGCAGTTGCGGCTGCGGCAGATCTCATCAAGGGCGGTCGCGCTTGCTTCGTCATTCCAGCAAGTTTCGAGCGTTTCGCTCGTCGTGGGCGGATATTACCTGTTCGCTGCGGGCGAGATCACCATGGGCGCGATCATTGCAATCGTCATGCTGTCATCGCGATCGCTTGCTCCGGCCGGCCAGATCGCGTTCCTGCTGACGCGCGGTCGGCAGGCACGCGAAGCGCTCGATTCGATCGAGGTGATGTTCGCCGCAGCCGACGAACGAAAGCAAGGCAGCATCAGCCTGCCTCCATCGCAGCGAGACGGGTATCGCATTGCCCTCGAAGATGTGTCCTTCGCCTATCCCGGCAGCGAAATCGCCAGCATCAGCAACATCAATCTCACGATCGAGCCGGGCGAGCGCATCGCCATTGTCGGACGCGTTGCTTCGGGCAAATCCACCTTGGGCCGCCTGTTGTGCGGGCTTTATCCGCCAACCGATGGCGCGATCAGGATCGAGGGGATCGACAGCCGCCAGTTCTACCCTGCAGAGTTGCGGCGCAATTTCCGCTTTGTTGGTCAGGATGCCAACCTTTTTACGGGCAGCATCCGTGAAAATATCGCCCTCGGATCGCCGGGGGCCTCGGATGCAGATATCATCAACGCGCTGGTCAAAACCGGGGCTGATGGCTTCCTGACCCGCGACGCTGCGGGGTTTGACCGCGAAGTGGGCGAGCAGGGACGCACATTGTCGGGCGGGCAACGCGCATTTCTGGCATTGTCACGCGCCTTCATGAGCCCGTTCGAAATGCTCTACCTCGATGAACCCACAGGCGCGATGGATTCTCATACCGAGGCGATGCTGGTCGAGAAGTTGAAATCCGCACTATCGAAAAAGCAGACCCTGATTGTGGCCACGCACCGCCCGGCCCTGTTCGATATCTGCGACCGGATCATCGTCCTCAACGAAGGCAGGGTGGTTGCAGACGGGCCGAAGGCTGAAATCCTCAAAAACCTGCGCGCCAGGGTGGAAGCGTGATGCCGGGACTGCCTAGGATCGCGCCACTGCGGCTTGGCTCAGGCCCGCTGAAAGCGACCGGCGTGGCAGCTTTGCTCATGCTGCTGGCCGCGCCCAGTTTGCCGACCGCGTCTGATAGTTCAGTGGGCGCCAATAATGCGCTCTCAGCCATGCCTGCCGGATTGGCGCGCGATCTTGAAAAGCTGACTGTGCAGCCATCAGCCCTGATCGACACGGGCACGTATAGCGCAGAGGAGCGCAATGCCCTGATCCCGTTCGTCACCACGTCTGCCGGGTTTGCCAAGCCATTCCGGGCTGGGGCGGCAGGCGCGGCAACCTACAAGACCGCACTGCATTGCCTGACAGAGGCGATCTATTACGAGGCTGCCAACGAAAGCCCGGCTGGCAAACGCGCCGTGGCGCAGGTCATTCTCAACCGGGTCACCCACCCTGCCTACCCCTCGTCGGTCTGCGGTGTGGTCTATCAGGGGTGGTCAGAGCCAGTCTGCCAGTTCAGTTACACGTGTGACGGCTCGCTTGCGCGCCGTCCGGTCGGCCACCTTTGGCGCCAATCGGCTAACGTAGCCGAAGCGGCCCTGACCGGGCACGTGGAAAAGGCCGTGGGAACCGCGACGCACTATCATGCCGATTATGTTTTGCCTTATTGGGCGTACCGCCTTGAAAAGGTTCATGTCGAAGGGCGGCACATCTTCTATCGTTTCCCCGGGCGCGCAGGCGATGCCACGCGGTTTTCGGCGCGTTGGACTGGCAGCGAGCATTATCCAACCTTCGATCCAAGGCGCTTCGCCGCCTATGATGAAGGTCAGGAAGGCGAACTGCCGTCGGCCTTGCCGCAGCATTTGCAGCGCAGCCCAACCGAACGGCGCGCGGATAATGATGTCGGTGGACGCATGGATCCCGCCGTGGGCTGGACGCTTTCGATTCCCGATCCGGTTGCCGCCAGCAAGACATTGCAGTCCACGCTTGAACAACAGCGATCCGAGGCTGCCCTGCCGCGAGTAATCACAGCTTCGGGAAGCCAACTGCCATGAATCTGGTGCAACGCTTTGAAGTTCTGGATGCGAACCGCAAGCTGATCATCGTTTCGGCGGCGGCGCTGTTTCTGCTGATCGTCTGGAGCAGCCTTGCCGAGGTCGACGAAGTCACTCGGGGCATGGGCAAGGTGATCCCATCCAGTCAGGCGCAGCTTGTTCAACCCGCAGAGCCGTCAGTTGTGGCGGACATACTGGTGCGCAGCGGGGAGCTGGTCAAACAGGGCCAACTCCTTGTCCGACTGGACGACAGTATGGCGGCCTCCGAACTGGGCCAGCTCCAGACAGAAAACGTAAGGCTTGAGGCAAAGGCCGCCCGGCTTGAGGGCGAAGCGAGCGGCTCTGTGATGGGGTGTGAGCCGGGGTCGGTGTGTGCCGAAGAACAACAGCTTCAACGCGCACGGCTGGCCGCGGCGCGCAGCCGCGAGGCGTCACTCTCGGCGGCCATCGAACAGCGTCGGCGCGACCTTCGCGAAGCGCAAGAGACCGCCGCTTCACTCCAGCAAAGCGTCAGGCTGGCGCAGGAACAGGTGCGGATGCTTGAGCCGCTGGCGGCGCAGGGCATCGTTCCCCGCACCGAATTGCTGACCGCCCAAAGGGAACTGGTCGACGTGCGAGGAAGGCTTGCGGCCGCGCAGCAGGCAGCCGGGCGCGCGTCAGCATCAATTCGCGAGGCGCAGGCCGATTTTCAGTCAGCGCGTCTCGATTTTCAGGAGCAGGCGTTGAATGAACGCAGTGAGGTTGAAACCCGGATCGCGGTCAACGAGGAAAGCATCCGCGGAGCATCGGCCCGGCGCAACCGGAACGAACTGCGCTCGCCAGCAGCGGGGATCGTCAACGATCTGCAGATCACGACCAAAGGCGGCTTCGTAAGCGCGGGCGAAACGATCATGCAGATCGTCCCTGTTGGCGACCGCTTGCTGGTCGAAGCGCGGGTCAGCCCGCGTGACATCGGCTTTGTCGCGGCAGGAGACCCCGCCAATGTCAAAGTCACAGCCTATGACTTTGCCACTTACGGGGGGCTGGCAGGCAAGGTTGTCGAGATTTCAGCCGACAGCATTTATGACGAAGTGGAACGCGAAAGCTACTATCGCGTCCTGATCGAAACTGATCGCAGCTTTGTTGAAAAGAACGGCCAGAAATTTTCGATTGTCCCCGGAATGATGACCGACGTGGAAATCATAACCGGTTCAAAAAGCATTCTTTCCTATCTGTTAAAGCCGGTCGCGCGGGCATTCGATACGGCATTGTCAGAAAAATAGGCAATGCGCCTGACTGCCAATGTCTGGCCGGCATCGGGCCGGGCGGTATAACCGTGGAGCCACGATGACCGCTCACTGAAGCTCATTTTCGCAGAATATTCATGGGAATTATCGGCCAGCAGAACCTGATCGGATTGGTTGTCGAGCAGATAGTGTGAACCGTTCAGCTTGACGATCAGCACGGCGTGTTCGCGTCGACGCACGGCATCCCAGACCAAGGTCAGATAAAGCGACTCCGGATCGAAACCCGCATTGACCAGAAACTGGTATTTCAGGATCGCAAAATCCTCGCAGTCGCCCTTGCGCCGACGCAGGGTCTCATTCGCCGTGGCCCAGTAATCCGATTGGCCGTAGATGGCCTGATCTTCGGCATAATCGACGTTCTGGTTTACCCACGCATTGACCTTTGTGACATGATCGAGGTCAGATGCCAGTCGGTCCCTCTGGAGGTATTCGGTCGCCGATACCGACGCGCTCTTTCGTGAAACGCGCCGCCAGACACGGTCGAGCGGCGTGCTACCGATCAAGACACGCGAACTGCCGAGAAATTCTCCGGATGCCTGCGCCCTCGTCATCGAAGGTTCAATCAGCGCCGTCGGAGCGAAGGCCCCTAGCGGACAAGGCAACATTGTCGTCATCGCTGCGGGCTGCGCCTGATCGGGTGAATAGGACACGCTGGTTGCGGTGGCACCACCCTGCTGCGCGCTGATGAGGTCAAGCGCACTGGGCTGACCGCCAAGAATGGCCGATGACTTCCCGCTCTCAAGGCCCTCAGCGCCCGTCGGGAGCGGCATGGAAAGCTGGTTGGTGCATCCGAACAAGGCGCCGACGGCTGCCGACGAGAAATACGCATGGGCCGGAGCCGGATTGATGCCCGCCAACAGCGAGGCCACCCCGATCCATCCGGGGAGCCTGAAGTGGTGCCAGCATATCTTCTTCGCCGTCTGCATTCAGAAGGCGTAAGGGCGACCGATATAAGATGAGGTCGCGATAATTGGTTAATGGGGGGGCAACCAACATCCCGTAGTTGATGCGACTTTTCGGCCACTGGGGACTGCCCGGAGTGGCCTGATCCTAGGACTGTTTGCGGAAAAGGATCGTGTTTTTGCTTGGGAAATCAACCTCCCAGCCGCGATCCTGTGCGATCCGTTCCATCGTCACTGGCCGATAGAACGTCACGTGGGTCGGATCGCGGCGGTAATGCCACGTGGCGAAATTGACCTGCGGATATTCAAGCCCTGTCATGATGGCGAGGATTCCGCCGCGACGCAGTAGCTGCTCCATCTTGTCGAATTCGCGGCCCGGATCATGAAAGTGCTCGGCCGTTTCGCAGCAGAAAACGAAATCATAGTCGCGTTCAAGCGCAGCCTCGTCGGGCACGAAGAAGGGGTCATAAAGGGTCACGTTGAAGCCCGCTTCAATCAGCATGGCCGCTCCGGCAGGGCCTTCACCGCACCCGTAGTCCAGACCCTCAGCGCCCGCAGCAAGACGTTCGATCAGGGGCGCGACAAGTCGCCCGACGAATTGCCGATAATTCGGATCGCTCGCATCATTCTCATGAAGTTCATATTGCGACCGTTCGACATCGCTGGTTGGGAGGCCTTCCCATGCAACGAAAGTCCCCTCGCAACGCCGACACTGGAAATAGGCGCGATCGGTAACATCCACGCGGGGATAGGCCATGCCGCCGTCGCAGATCCGGCACGCCGTGGATGGCGCCGCATTCCCGCAAAGCAGTGACTCATGGTTCAATTGGAGGGCCTCAGTTAATTTGCCGACCGCAGCGACGATATTTGAATGGAAGGCCCGGATTTGAATGGAGGGTCTGGGGCTGGGCTTGACCCCCGTTAGACCCGCGCAGGTTACTTCCAGCCCCACGCTGGCGGCGGCAGGGCAATCGGCTGGGTAAGATCGAACTCGACCCGGAAATGCCGTTCCGCCGGGGCGCCCCCGGCAACCGTCCGGCGCAGTTGATAGGCATAGGTCGCGCCCGCCGTCCCCGCCGGATCAACCTCGACCGTCCAGACATTGGTGACCGATGCGGCGAGGCCTCCGCGGGTAAACAGCGCGATGGATTCGGCATCCACCGGGAAGGTTTGCGCGCGCGCTGTGCCGCGGGCCGCAGTGTCGCCGCCATACATCGTCACCGCATCGTGCGAGCCATCCGCGTGGCGGTGATCGTGCTTTAACCGCAGGCCGCCAGCATCGTTGCGGGTGATCAGCCAAGTGCGCGACCGATCCCATGTGCCATCGGCGTTCTCGACGTGGAACGGAACCGCAATCCCGGTGTCGCTGCATTCTGTCACCGCCATCACCATCGCCCGTCCGGCAAGGCCGGAGTCGGCGGCATCGGCTGTCACCATCCGCCCGGCATAGGCCTTGCCGCAATGGCTTTCCAAGGCGGCCCAGAAGCGGGTTTGCGGGTCGACCGAATCGGGAGCGCTGGATGCGGCGCACCCTGCCAGCAACAGCACGCCGCAGGCGGCCCAGCGGCCACGGTGGAGGGGTTGAAAGCAAACGGGGTGAGGCATGGTCATGCGGGGAGCCCTAGCATAAAACGCAGCCTGGTCACTGCCGTTCAGGCGCTATTCCTCCTCGCCAACGATCCCATCGGCGCGAGGCGTGGTGCGGCGGTCGGCACCGGAACGCCGGTCGGCCTTGCGGCGATCGGGGCCATCAAAAGGCTGCTGCGATTTGCGCCGGTCTGCCTGCCGCCGTCCGTCGCCGGATGATGCAGGCGAATTACTGGTGCCCCGCGCTCCGGAATTTTCGTCGCTCATGCCCATGTCTCCTGAGGCCAAGCCCGGATTATCCGATGCCATCACCCCTCGTTGAACTAGATGATTCAAACATTACAGCGGAATGAAAGTAACACTGACTCGATGAAATTCCTAGCATTGCGCGTCAGCTTGCCAGATCGCGCAGCAAGTCGCTTGGCCCCGCGCCGCCAAACCGCTAGGGCGCGCGGCGACAAGCCGATTGGCCACAGAACTGGAACGCCGGTGACTGACACAAATGACCACCTTCGGGCAGACGCCCCTGATCTCGCCAAGGCAGAAGTGCTGATCGAAGCGCTGCCCTATTTCCAGCGCTATGCCGGGCGCACTTTCGTGGTGAAATATGGCGGCCACGCGATGGGCGATCCTGCCGCCGCGCGCGATTTTGCCGAGGATATCGTGCTGCTGAAGGCGGTCGGCATCAACCCGGTGGTGGTGCATGGCGGCGGGCCGCAGATCGGTCAGATGCTCGCCCGGTTGGGGGTGGAAAGCACCTTTGTCGATGGCTTGCGCGTCACCGATGAAGCGACCGCCAAGATCGCCGAAATGGTGCTTTCTGGCGGGATCAACAAGGAGCTTGTCAGCTGGATTGCGGCTGCAGGCGGCAAGGCGATCGGGATATCGGGCAAGGACGGCGGGCTGGTCACAGCGCGCAAAGTTACCCGCACCACCCGCGATCCCGAAAGCCTGATCGAACAGGTGGTCGACCTCGGCTTCGTGGGCGAGCCTGCTTATGTCGATACCACCATCATCGACACCGCTGTGGCCGCCGGGATGATCCCGGTGATTGCCCCGATCGCAGCCGGCGAGGACGGGGCGACCTATAATATCAACGCCGATACGATGGCGGGCGCGATTGCAGCGGCGCTGGGCGCGGCGCGGTTGTTTCTACTCACCGATGTGGCGGGCGTACTGGATGGCGAAGGCAAGCTGCTGACCGATCTCACCCCCGCAGACATCAACCGCCTGCGCGCAGACGGCGTGATTCACGGCGGGATGGTGCCCAAACTGGAAACCTGCATCAACGCGGTCGAAGCCGGGTGCGAAGCGGCGGTGGTGCTTGATGGTCGGGTGGGTCATGCGATGCTGCTCGAATTCTTCACAGCCCGCGGGGCCGGCACGCTGGTGCGCGCCTGAGCGGGAACACAATTGTGGCGCGAGGCGTATTAAGACGCTAATACGCCTATAAGGGACATCACAGGGTGGCGCACCCCGCCGCCCCGGCAATGGAAACGGATCACAATGCAAGGACTGGCCGTACTCGTCGATATCATCGTGATGCTCACCAATGTGCTGGTGATGCTGATCATTATCCAATTCGTGATCGGGCTGCTGTTCGCCTTTAACGTGGTGAGCCCGAGCAATGAGTTCCTTCGGCAGGTATATGACTCGATCAACCGGTTGCTGGAACCCGTGCTTCGCCCGATCCGCAACATCATGCCCAATACCGGCGCGATCGACTTTTCGCCGCTGGTGCTGATCCTTGGCCTGCAGATTCTCACGCGGGTGCTGATCGGCGTTGCCGGGGCCTATTGATGCCCGAAGCCGCGCTTATCGACGGCAAGGCGTTTGCCGAAACCCTGCGCGCGCGCATTGGCGTGGGGGCGAGCGCGTTTGCGCAGGCCACCGGACGGCGTCCGGGCCTAGCAGTGGTGCTGGTGGGCGAAGACCCTGCCAGCCAGGTCTATGTTGGCGCAAAAGGCAAGGCGTGTGACGCCGCCGGAATGGCCAGTTTCGAACATCGCCTGCCTGCCGACACCAGCGAAGCCGCGCTGCTATCGCTGATCGAACGGCTCAATCAGGATGAGGCGGTGGACGGCATTCTGGTGCAGATGCCTCTGCCAAATGGCCTCGATGAACAGGCGATCATCGCCGCGATCAACCCGGACAAGGACGTTGACGGCTTCCACGTCATCAACGCCGGGCGGCTTGCCGTGGGGCAGGCGGGCTTCATCCCCTGCACGCCGCTGGGCTGCATGATGCTGCTGAAAGACCGGCTCGGCGATCTGTCTGGGCTGGATGCGGTGGTGATCGGTCGGTCGAACATCGTCGGCAAGCCGATGGCGCAGTTGCTGGTGGACGCCAACGCCACCGTGACTATCGCGCATAGCCGCACCAAAAACCTGCCCAATATCGTGCGCCGCGCTGATATTGTGGTGGCTGCGGTGGGCCGCCCGGAAATGATCCGGGCTGACTGGATCAAGCCGGGAGCAACCGTGATCGATGTCGGCATCAACCGCCTGCCCCCCGAACCGGGCAAGGACCGGGGCAAGCTGGTCGGCGATGTCGCCTTTGCCGAGGCGCGTGAAGTCGCCGGTGCGATTACTCCGGTGCCGGGCGGGGTTGGGCCGATGACGATTGCGGTGCTGTTGAGAAATACCTTGGTTGCAGCCCACGCCCATGCCGGGCTTGCACCGCCGGAGGGCTTATGAGGCGCGCGGGTTACCTTCTATTGCTGGGGGCAGCGGCGCTGGCCCTGACCGCCTGCGCGAGCGGCGGACAGAAACCAAGCGACCGCACCGTAGCTTTGATCAACCGCGCACTGGCCACCGCCCCCGGCGCCGCGCAGCCAAGCACGATCGTGGCCACCGAAATCGCCTTTTCCCGCGCCGCACGCGAAAACGGACAGTGGACCGCGTTTCGCATGTTCGCGGCCCCCGGCGCGCTGCTCCACGGTGAAAACGGCCCCTTCGCAATCGAGCCCTGGCTCGCCACGCAAACCGATCCGCCTACCGCAGTGCAGTGGGAACCGCGCGCGGTGGTGATCAGCTGCGATGGGGCGGTCGCCGTCAGCCACGGACGCATCACCACGCCCGAGGGCAAGGTCGGCAATTTTCTGACCGTGTGGGAACGCCAGAGCGGCGGCGATTATCGCTACATCTTCGATGTCGGCGGACTCGATGTGCCGCAGCCCCCGCCGCGCAAACCGGTTGAGGATGGCGATATCGTCGTCACCTCGATTGATGCGGTGCAGGGCCTTGTCGCTTCATGCCCGCGCCGTGATGCCGCGATCCCGCCGCCGCCCGCGATCCCCGTGGGCGATGAAGGCAAGGCCGATGCCCGCCTGTCGCGCGACGGCACCTTGCGTTGGCGCTGGGAACACCGCGATGATGGCACCCGGTTTGCCGCTGCCGACTATTTCTATCAGGGTCGTTGGCTCACCGCGTTTGAGCAAAACCTTGCGCCGACAAGCGGAGAGTGATGGTGCTGACCGAGTTGTTCTTCTCCGCCTTTGTCACCTTCTTCGTGGTGATCGACCCGCCGGGGTGCGCGCCGATCTATGCCGGGCTGACCAAGGGCGCGAGCGCTAGCCAAGCACGCAGCATGGCGCTGCGGGCGACGGTGATTGCGTCGCTGATCCTGCTGCTGTTTGCGCTGTTCGGCCAGCAATTGCTGGCCGCGCTGCATATTGAACTGGATTCATTCCGCATCGCAGGCGGGCTGATGCTGTTTTTCATCGCGTTTGACATGGTATTCGAAAAACGCACCCAGCGCCGCGAGGAACGCGCCGAAAAAGTCGCCGCCTCACCAGAGATTGAGGATGTCTCGGTGTTTCCGATGGCCATGCCGATGTTGGCCGGGCCGGGCGCGATCGCAGCGGTGATGCTGCTGATGAACGAGGCGGACGGGCTGGCACAATCGTTCGAAGTGCTCGGCGCGCTCGCAGCGGTGCTGGTGATTACCGGAGCGGCGCTGGTCGCGGCAGGCCCGCTGATCCGGCTGCTGGGCGATAAGGTCGAAGCCGTGATCACCCGCCTGCTCGGCGTGTTGCTGGCCGCGCTGGCGGCGCAATATGTGATCGACGGGCTGAAAGGCAGCTTCGGTTTGTGACGGGTTGATGTTGCGCTGACCAAAGCGAAGGGGGGATATTTCCGCCCCCGGCCTTGCCCTTGCCCGCGCCATCGGGAATCCCATCGCGGATGGCGATTCTTTCGGACAAATGGATCCGCGCACAGGCGCAGGAACACGGCATGATCGAACCCTTCGTCGAAGCCCAGCGGCGTGACGGGGTGATCTCCTACGGCCTATCGTCTTACGGATATGACGCAAGGGTGGCGCCGGAGTTCAAGATCTTCACCAATGTCAATTCGTCGGTGGTCGATCCCAAGGCGTTCGATCCCGATAGCTTTGTCGACCGCGAAACCGATGTTTGCATCATTCCGCCCAACAGCTTTGCCCTGGCCCGCACCGTCGAATATTTCCGTGTGCCCGAAGATGTGCTGGTGATCTGCCTCGGCAAGAGCACCTATGCGCGCTGCGGGATCATTGTGAATGTGACGCCGCTGGAGCCGGGCTGGGAAGGGCACGTCACGCTCGAATTTTCGAACACCACCCCGCTGCCTGCCAAAATCTATGCCAATGAAGGCGCGTGCCAGTTCCTGTTTCTGCAGGGCAACGAACGCTGCGAGACCAGTTATAAAGACCGTGCGGGCAAATATATGGGCCAGCGCGGAGTGACGTTGCCGCGATTGTAACCCTTCACGTCATGCCAGCGCAAGCTGGCATCTCGGGCGGAAATGCGGCATTAATCCACTTGAGGTTCCAGCCTTCGCTGGAATGACCGTTTCAAGAGGGATCATATGGCCACCCGCGAATTCGACATCATCGTTTACGGTGCCACCGGTTATACTGGGCGGCTCGTCGCTGAATATCTCGCCCACCATTATGGCAGCCGCGCTGATGGCCCGAAATGGGCAATGGCGGGGCGCAACCTTGCCAAGCTTGAGGAAGTGCGCGACCTGATTGGTGCGCCTGCCACCACCCCGCTGGTGGTCGCCAATGCCGATGACAGCGCCGATCTCGAAGCGATGTGCGCGCGCACCAAGGTGGTGCTGAGCACGGTCGGCCCTTATCAGCTTTATGGTGACAAGCTGGTGGCCGCCTGTGTTGCCACTGGCACCGATTACGCCGATCTGTGCGGCGAACCGGCATGGATGGCGCAGAAAATCGCCGAGCATCAGGCCGCCGCCGAAGCCAGCGGCGCGCGCATCTGTTTTTCCAGCGGGTTCGATTCGATCCCCTTCGATCTTGGCGTGTTGATGACGCAGAAGGCCTGCGTCGAACGCTTCGACAAGCCTGCCCCGCGCATCCGGGGGCGGGTGCGGGCGATGCAGGGGACGTTTTCGGGTGGCACCGCGGCCAGCCTCGGCGCGACGATGAAGGCGGCGGCCAAAAGTCCCTCGATCATCAACGTGCTGCGCAATCCGTTCGCGCTGACGCCGGGGTTTGAAGGGCCGGATCAGCCTTCGGGCATGATCCCCAGCCACGAGGAGGATCTCGGCAAATGGGCCGCGCCGTTCGTGATGGCGCCGATCAACACCAAGAACGTGCACCGCACCAACTTCCTGCTTGGCCACCCTTACGGCACCGATTTCAAGTATGACGAGATGATGCTGACCAGCCCCGGAGAAGCGGGCAAGGCAGCGGCCAATGCGGCGTTGGAATTCATGAAAAACCCGTTCGGTGCCAAGCCGCCCAAGCCCGGCGAGGGTCCGACCAAGGAAGAACGCGAAAACGGCTTCTACGATGTCGTGTTCGTGGCCGATATGGCGGATGGCGGGCGGCTGCAATATGGCGTGAAGGGGCGCTATGATCCGGGCTATGGTTCAACCAGCCGGATGCTGAGCGAGACCGGGATCGCGCTGCTTTCCTGCGCCAAACCGGGCGGGATCGGCACGCCCGGCGCATTTCTGGGCGAAGATCTGGTCAAGCGGCTGGAAGATCACGCCGAACTGACCTTCGCGGTTGAAAGCTGAGATGGTGAGCCCCCGCCTGCGCGGGGGACTCACAACAGGGCTCAGAAGCTCAGGCGAACACTCGCGCGGAAGTTGCGGCCCACCAACGGGACAAACTCCTTGGTGAAGCTCGCGTGGCGGCGGCCGGTCACGTCGAAGATATTGTCGGCCGCGACTTGCACCGTGACGTTCTTGTTATCCGCCAGGGGTCGCCATGCGATCAGCGCGTTGACCAGCGTGAAACTGTCAGTTGGGGTTTCAAACGTGGTCACCCGGTTCTGTCGGTCAAACCACTGCACTTCGCCGCGCACGTCGAACGCTGTCGTTTGCGCTTCCAACGCGCCAAGCAAGCTCAGCGGCGGGATGCGCGGTATAGCCGTATCATCGGCCAGTTCCGCTCTGACATAGGATGCGCGGAGATCGGTCAGCAGACGGAAGCTTCCGGTATCGATCACCGGATAGGACAGGTCGGCTTCGATCCCGTAAAAGTCTGCATTCTGCTGCAGGTATTCGAACACCGGCAGATCATCTTCCTCCTCGCCGGTTTCGTTGAGAAAGATGTAGTCGTTAAACCACTGGCGGAATGCGGTCAGGCTGAATGTGCCCGCCCCGATATTGCCGCGCGCATAGGCTTCCAGCCCCCACGCGCTTTCGGTCTTGAGGTCAGGGTTGCCGATTTCGAACGCCTGCGTGGCGATGTGCGGGCCGTCAGCGAACAGTTCTTCGGCGCTCGGCGCACGTTCGGCGCGCGAACCATTCAGGCCGATGCGGACGCCCTCAACGCCTTCGTAAACCACGCCAAGCGCGCCCGAAAAGGTGTCAAAATTCTGTTTGATGCCCAGCGTCTGGGCTTCGACATTGGTGAACTCGCCGCGCGCGGCAGCTTCGATCTGGAATGGGCCGGTGCCAAATTCCTGCAAGGTGAACACTGCCAGCTGATCTGTCAGGTTGGGCGGAACATAGGCCTCTTCGCCTTGGGCGAAGAAATCGCGGTGCATGAACTGGACTCCGGTTGACCCACGCAGCAGACTTTGGGCGTTCTGCACCAGTTCGGCGCGTGCTTCGATGCTGGTGGAATCGAAGGTGGTTCCGATGTCGGCCCCTTCAAACTCGGTATGGGTGTAATCGGAATAGCCGACCCGCAATTTCAGCCGCTCGACCGCGCCTTCGCCAAGGTAGATGTCGCCTTTGAAGTCGGCGCGGAATTGTTCGAGGCCGATGGTGACAAACGCATCCCCTTCCGCTCCGCCGGGTCGGGTGGGAACGCCGTAATCGGTGTCGTAGTATCCGATTGATGCGCCAAACGTGCTGTCACCAAGGATCAGGCCAAGCCCACCATTGAGCGTCCAGCTTTCCATCGCGGTATTGGCCACGCGGTCTCGTTGACCAGCAGCGTCGCGCAGCGCCGCCGCTTCATCAAGCGCGCCGTCATCTTCCTGCGCGGCGGCGTCAGCAAGCAGATCAGCGCGCAGGGCGTTGGATACCTGAAACCCGCCGATCTCTATGTCGCCCGATTTGCGCCACGAACCGTCGACATGCAGCACCAGGTTCGAGCTGACACCGACATCGAGCGAGGCTGCGCCGGTGCGCATATTGGTCGCGCTATCGATACCGCCCAGCGCATCGAGGTGGAACGCTTCATCCGGCATCCTGGTCGGGATGCGCTTGTCGATCACATTCACCGCGCCGCCAATCGCCTGGCTGCCGTAAAGCAGCACCGCCGCGCCGCGCAGCACTTCGATGCGTTCAACCGTGATCGGATCAATGGTGGTGGCGTGATCGGCAGAGGTGTTTGAGACATCTGACGTGCCGATCCCGTCGACCAGCACGCGCACGCGCTCACCCTGCTGGCCGCGCAAAACGGGGCGTGAGGCGCCGGGGGCAAAGCTGGTGGCAGACACGCCGGGGACCTTGGACAGCAGATCGCCGATCTGGCCGGTCACCATATCGCGCTGAATGTCGCCGATCTCGAGCACGCTGGTGCCTGCCAGCAAGTCGAGTTCTTTGAGGCCCGAAGCGCTGACGATGATGTTGCCGGTTTCATCGGTCTGGCGATTGTGGACGTCATCCTCGATCTTGGCACCGGCTGGTGTGCTGGTCGCGGGCTGCTGTTCAGCTTGCGCGGTTTCTGCCAGCGCCGGGGCGGCGATAGTATCCGCGCAGAGAACGGCGGCGAGGGCGAGGTGGGATGAGGCAAGGCGGTTCTTGCGATTGATCATGGGGGTCCCGTTGCTTTAATGAGATAACGTATCACGCACTTAAAGTGATGTGTTGCGAATGCAAGCGGAAATGCCGCAAATGCTGATCAACGCATCGCGGCCCTTGCCTGCGGGCTCGTGTTGCCGCAAAGCGCTGCCAGCAACTGGACAGCCACCAAGAGCACCCTGACCCATGCCCACTTCATCCCCGCTTTCCGGCCAGCTTGTCACGATTTTCGGTGGCAGCGGCTATATCGGTAACTATGTCGCGCAGAGCCTGCTGGAACGCGGCGCGCGCTTGCGGTTGGCGAGCCGTGCGCCGCACAAGGCGCAAGCTCTCAAACCGCTCGCCAATCTTGGCCAGCTGCAATTCCTTCCCTGCGACATCACCCAAGACGACCACGTTGCCGCTGCGCTTGATGGGGCGCATTACGTCGTCAATCTGGTCGGCGCGTTTGATGGCGATCTGACCGCACTGATGGGCGAGGCACCCGGCACGATCGCGCGGCTGGCAGCGGCGAAGGGCGTGCGCGCGATGGTGCATATCAGCGCCATTGGCGCCGATGCGGCATCGCCAACCGCCTATGCCAAATCCAAGGCGCTGGGCGAACAGCGCGTCATGGCGGGCTTCCCGACGGCGACGATCCTGCGGCCCTCGATCGTGTTCGGCCCGGACGATAACTTCCTCAACCTGTTTGGCGGGATGATCGAGATGCTCCCGGTGTTGCCGGTGTTCGGGCCAGAGGCGAAGCTGCAACTGGTCTATGCCGATGATGTTGCCGAAGCGGTGGCGACCGCGCTGGAATATCCCGATGCACACGGCGGGCACACTTATGAACTGGGTGGGCCGGAGCAGCTTTCGATGATGGAAATCCATGAACGGATCGCCGCAGCCCAAGGGCGAAAGCGGCATTTTTTCGCGGTGCCCGATGGGCTGTCAGCTGCCTTTGCGGCGCTGCCCGGTACCCCGATAAGCCGCGATCAGTGGGCGCTGCTGAAACCCGGCAGCACCGTGGCGGACGGCGCGCGCGGATTTGCCGAATTGGGGATCGAACCCAGGCCATTGGGCCTGTTCCTCGACAAGTGGATGACGCGGTTCCGCAAGCATGGGCGCTTTGGCCTCAGCAATGACCGCGCCAAGGCGCGCAGCGCGGCGGGCTGACCCCATCATCAGCATCGGCGGGAGCCGTATTGCTCCCGCCTGCCGTTGGATACGCAAAGTCAGAGCGCCGCTGCGTACAGCGTTTTCAGATCGGCATAGGCCTGCTCAGCGGCGGCTTCGGCATAGACCGGGCTGTCCGGCACGGTCCAGCCGTGATCGCCATCATAGACGGTGACTGTCGCGGGCACGTCTGCCGCCTTGGCCGCTTCACCAAAAATGACCTTGTCCTGCGGGGCCTTGGCATCATCATTGCGGGCGACCGCGATCAGCAGCTGCGCGTCGACCTTGTCCAGCAGCGCGTGCGGGCTCATCGGGTTATCCGCGCGCACCAGCCCGCCGCCGTGGAAACTCGCCGCAGCCTTGATCCGCGCTGGCACCGCCGCCGCGCTCCAGATGGTGAACGGCCCGCCCATGCAATAGCCCTGCGTGCCAATCCCGCGCTCCTGATCGACGCCCTCCTGCTGATCGAGCCAGCCGACCGTGGCGGCGGCATCGCGCATGATCGCTTCGGCATCGAGCTTGCCGCGCCACGGGCCAACTTTCTGAAACCCGCTATTGGTGATGAAATCGGCGAAATCGGTAAATTGCTGGCCGGCAACGTCGCGGTAATAGGGGTTCACTACCAATACCGCATAGCCTTCGCTGGCGAGGCGGCGGGCCATGTTACGCTTGGCTTCGCGGAGGCCGCCAATATCAGGCCACAGGATCACGGCGGGGTGATTGCCGGCTTCGGGATGGACGAAAAACCCATCCATCGTCCCATCAGCGGTATCGAAACCGATCACCCTTTCGGTCAGGCCAGCGGTCGAAGGCTGCGCATTGCTGGCGCTTTCGCCCGATGCGCACGCTGCCAGCGCCGCAGCGCCGCTGAGTGCGCCGAACTGGCGGCGGTTGACAGATTGCTTGGCCCATTCGGCCAGTTTGCTTTCATCGCACATGTTCGTCGTTCTCCTGCTGACCCCTTGCGCCTGTGATAGTCGGGAGCGGTAGGCATGGACAAGCAGAGTTTCACGCGCCAACATACGCAAAACAAAACGGGGAGAGCGGGATCAATGAACCTTGTACGGTGGGCGTGCGGCGCAGCCTTGTTGCTGTCGGCCGGAACCTTGGCGAATTGCAGCCAGATTTTCGATGGCAGCGGGAATGATGGCATTACCCATGCCGCGCTGGTCGGCGCGGACGCGGATAGCGCCAACTGGATCAGCCACGGGCGCACTTATTCCGAACAGCGTTATTCGCCGCTCGATGCAGTCAACCGCGATACGGTGGGCGATCTGGGTCTGACGTGGTTTGCCGATATGGACACCGCGCGCGGGCAGGAGGCGACTCCGCTTGTAATCGACGGCAAGCTGTATCTCACCACCGCGTGGAGCAAGGTGAAGGCGTTTGACGCCGCCACCGGTAAATCGCTGTGGGAATATGATCCCAAGGTTCCCGGCGAAACCGCAGTCAAAGCCTGCTGCGATGTGGTGAACCGCGGGTTGGCGGCGTGGGGCGACAAGCTGTTCCTTGGCACGCTGGATGGCCGCCTGGTCGCGCTTGATCGCGATACTGGCACGGTGGCGTGGGAAAAGGTCACGGTCGACCAATCCAAAAGCTACACCATCACCGGCGCGCCGCGCGTGATCGATGGCAAGGTGATCATCGGCAATGGCGGGGCGGAGTTCGGCGTGCGCGGATACGTCGCCGCCTATGATGCGGCGGATGGTGATGAACTGTGGCGGTTCTATACCGTGCCAGAGGGTGGCGATCCGAAAGACGCGCCCGCTTACCTGCAAAAGGCCGCCGAAACGTGGAACATGGACGTGCTGGGCGCGTCGGATGCGATTGGCGGCGGCGGGACGGTGTGGGATTCGATGGCTTATGATCCCGAGCTTGATCTGCTCTATATCGGGGTGGGCAATGGCAGCCCGTGGAACCGCGCCTATCGTTCGCCCGGCGCGGACGGGACGGGGGAGGGTGACAACCTCTACCTTTCCAGCATCGTCGCGATCCGGCCCGGCACTGGTGAATATGTCTGGCATTACCAGACCACGCCGGGCGAAACTTGGGATTTCACCGCCACGCAGCACATCATGCTCGCCGACATGACGATTGATGGCGCGGTCAGGAAGGTGCTGATGCAGGCACCCAAGAACGGGTTCTTCTACGTGATCGACCGGGAAACCGGAAAATTCATTAGCGCCAAACCCTATGTCAGCGTCAATTGGGCGAGCGGGATTGACCCCAAAACGGGCCGCCCGATTGAAAACCCCGAAACGCGCGTGGACAAGACCGGCAAGCCTGCACTGGTCACCCCCGGCGCGCTGGGCGGGCACAACTGGCACCCGATGGCGTTTCACCCGGCCGAAGGGCTGGTCTATATCCCAGCCTTTGAAGCGAGCATGATGTATGCCCCCGAAGCCGGATGGAAGCCCGACAGCGCCCGCGGCTTCAACGTCGGGTTCAATCTTGGTGCGGGCGATCTGCCGCCTGATCTCGGTATTCGCAGACAGGTGGCGGGCACGCTCAAGGGTATGCTGGTGGCATGGGATCCGGTGGCGCAGAAACCGCGCTGGACGGTCGAGCATCCCGGCCCGTGGAACGGCGGGTTGCTGGCAACCGGCGGTGGGTTGGTGTTTCAGGGCACGGCTGGCAGCGAGTTCAACGCCTATGACGCGGCCACCGGCGACAAGCTATGGAGCTTTGCCGCGCAAACCGGGGTGGTTGCGCCGCCGGTCACCTACACCGTTGATGGCGAACAATATGTCGCCGTGCTGGCAGGCTGGGGCGGGGCCTATGCATTGAGCGTGGATGGCGCGCTGATCGCGGACAAGGCACCAGTGCGCAATGTCTCGCGCCTGTTGGTGTTCAAACTGGGGGGCAAGGCGCAATTGCCGCCTGCGCCCGAACTCGCCGCGCTCCCGCTCGATCCGCCGCCAAGCAAGGCTTCTCCGCAAGTGATCGCATTGGGGCAGGCGAAATATGGCCGCTATTGTGCGGTGTGCCATGCGCCGGGCGCGGTTGGATCGACCGTGCTGCCCGATCTGCGCCGCGCCGGATCATTGGAAAGCGCGAGTGCGTGGAACGCGGTGGTCGAAGGCGGGATGCTCAAGGACAACGGCATGGCGAGCTTTACAGGATCGCTCAGCAAGGACGAGATCGAGGCCATCCGTGCCTACGTGATCCACCGCGCCAACGAGGACAAGGCGATCGAGAGGGCAAAGAAGGTCGCGCGGCGATGATGGCGGTGGGTGATCCTACCGACATCCGTAACTGGCAGCGGCGGCCTGACGGGATCACCACTTCGGGAAAGCTTGAGGCAAGCGATCCGGCGCGGCTGGCGGCCATCGGCGTGCGCCATGTGGTCAACCTCGCGCTCGACGATCATCCTGAGGCACTCAGCGATCAAGCCGCGCTGCTGGCTGCGCAGGGTATCGCCTACACCCACATCCCGGTGCCGTTCGACGCACCGACGCTGCATCATGTGGCAATGTTACAAGAAGCGCTGGCAGCGCATCACGGCCCGCATCATGTTCATTGCATCGCGAATTACCGGGTCACAGCGTTTTTCTATCTGATCGACTGCGCGGCGGGTGTACCTGAAGGTGAGGCGCTGGCGCGGATGGCGGCGGTCTGGAACCCGCTGGAAAGCGACGATCCCCGCGTTGCGGTGTGGCGTGAATTACTCATCCAGCCGCTGAACACCCCTAACCCCTGAACACCACCGTGCGTGAGCCGTTCATCAGCACCCGTTCCTGCGCGAACAGACGCACGGCTTCGGCCAGCACGCGGCGTTCGATGTCGCGGCCTTTGCGCACCAGATCGGCGGGGGCATCGGCATGGGTGATGCGCTCGACATCCTGATGGATGATCGGGCCTTCATCCAAGTCGGCGGTGACGAAATGCGCTGTCGCACCGATAATCTTGACCCCGCGTTCGTGCGCCTGGTGATAGGGCCGCGCACCCTTGAAGCCGGGCAGGAAGCTGTGGTGGATATTGATGCAGCGCCCCGCGAAATGGGCCGATTGTTCGTCCGAAAACACCTGCATGTAGCGTGCGAGCACCACCAATTCGGCGTTCACCTTATCAGCCAGTGCGCGGAATTGCGCCTCGGCTTGCGGCTTGGTTTCGGGCGTTACCGGGATGTGGTGGAACGGGATATCGCCAATATCGACCCGGATCGCGGTTTCGCGCGGGTGGTTGGAGACGATCGCCACCGGAGTGATCGGCAATTCCCCCGTGCGCCAGCGATACAGCAGATCGACCAGACAGTGATCGAACTTGCTGACCAGGATGATGGTGCGGCGCGGGCGCTGTTCGCGCGCCATTTTCCATTCAAACGCATATTCGACCGCCAGCGCAGCAAAGTCGGCGCGCAACCCCTCGGCGGTCGCGCCGTCGGGATCGAACACCACCCGCATGAAAAACCGGTCAGTCCCCCCCGCTTCCGCCCGATCATTGAACTGCTGCGCGTCAAGAATGTTGCACCCGCGCTCGAAAAGAAACCCCGTCACCCGCGCGGTGATACCGGGCCGGTCGGGACAGGCGAGGGTGAGGATCAGCGGGGCCATGCGCATCATGCCCACCTTACTTGGCGAGCGCCGCCTCGCACTGCGCCATCAGTTCGGCGATGATGTCGGCGGCAGGTTCTTCGGCCTTGACCATGCCGACCGATTGCCCCGCCATCACGCTGCCGTTTTCGACATCGCCGTCAATCACCGCGCGGCGCAGGGCGCCGGCCCAGAAATGTTCGATCTGCAATTGCGCCTCACCCATGTCGACCGCGCCCGAATCGAGCAGAGCGGCGACTTCGCGCTGTTTGGCGGTGAATTCCTCGGTGCCCTTGTTTTTCAAGGCGCGCACCGGGATCACCGGCAGGCGCGGGTCGACCTGCACCGATGCAACCGCCTCGCGGGCGCTGGCGCGGAAGAACGCTTTCTTGAAATCGGGGTGAGCGATGCTTTCGGTGGCGCAGGCAAATCGCGTGCCGAGTTGCACGCCCGCCGCGCCCATTTCCAGATAGCTGGCAATCGCCTCACCCCGGCCAATCCCGCCTGCGACGAAGATCAGGTGGTCGTAGGCCAATTCCGGCAGGATTTCCTGCGCGAGCACGCTGGTGGACACTGGGCCGATATGGCCGCCTGCTTCCATTCCCTCGATCACCAGCGCATCCGCTCCGGAGCGTAGCAGCTTTTTCGCCAGCGCCAGCGTGGGGGCGAATGCAATCACCTTGGTATCGCCGTCCTCTTTAATGGCTTCGACCGAACCCTTTGGCGGAATGCCGCCGGCCAGCACCACGTGGGTCACGCCATGCTTGCGGCACACCGCGATCAGATCGAACAGCGCGGGGTGCATGGTGATCAGGTTGACGCCAAATGGCTTCGACGTCAGCGCCTTGGTCGCCGTAATCTCGGTGTCGAGCAGTTCGGGGGTCATCGCCCCGCAGGCGATCACGCCGAAACCGCCCGCGTTGCTGATCGCGGCAACAAGGTTGCGTTCCGACACCCAGCTCATCGCGCCGCACAGGATCGCGGTATCGCAGCCGAGGAAATCAGTGCCGCGCTGCATCAGGGCAGCGGTGTTGGGATATTTGGTCATGGCGCGGCGCTTAGGCGCAAGCGCGAACCATCGCAAGCGGCACAATAGCGTGTGAAGTTACGCCAGAATTACATCTACGGCGGTTCAAAGTCTGGCAGACGACTGAACTATGATTACTAAATAACGAGATTTTCTTACGCGCGTCCGCAAGGTGTAACCCGTTTCTGCCATAACCTTCGCGTCAGCCAAGCTCCTCTCCGTTTTCCGCTTGGCTGATTGATTGGACAAATCCTAAAAGGAACAACGCCATGACTATCCGTTTTTTCCTGCCCGTGCTTGCCTTTGCTCTTGCCGTTCCTGCTGCTGCAGAAACGGTTACTGTAAAAGTGCCTTTTGGCGACCTTGATCTGACCAAAGAGACTGATCGTGCAGCGCTTGATCGCCGACTTGCGCGCGCTACCCACAAGGCGTGCGGTTCTCCATCCGCCCGCGACATCTCAGTGTTGCGCAGCTATCGGGCCTGCGTCGACGAGGCGCGCGCCACCTATCAGCCGCAGGTTGGGCTCGCGCTTGACAATGCAAACGCCCGCCGCGTCGCGGTCTTGGCTGACAAGCTGGGGATGCTCGCCAGCTTCTAATACCAGAGTGCTGCCGAGGCGGAGCGGTTTCGCACAAGCGGGGCCGCTCCGCTTGGGTTCAGCGATAGACAATCCGCACGGCGTCGGCGGCCTGTTTGGCGAGGGACACGGCGTCCACGGCTGTGTCAGCACGGGCGAGCGCCACGCCCATGCGGCGATAAGGGCGGGTGACGGGCTTGCCGAAGATCCGCACATCAACAGCAGGATCAATCGCCAGCGCCTCGGCCAATCCCTCGAACGCGAAGTCGGCGCAATCACGGTCGGCGAGGATCACGGCGGAGGCGGCGGGGCGGGCTGTGATGCTTTGCGGCACCGGCAGGCCAAGGATGGCGCGGGCGTGAAGATCAAACTCGGTGACGTCTTGCGACGCCAGCGTCACCATTCCAGTATCGTGCGGGCGGGGTGAGAGTTCGGAAAAGATCACGTCTTCGCCCTTCACAAAAAACTCGACGCCATACAGCCCCCAGCCGCGACCGCCGCCTTGCAGCGCGGTCACGACCTTTGCGGCCATGTCCTGCGCCTTGGCGAGCGCAGCGGACGACATCGCGGCTGGCTGCCAGCTTTCGCGGTAATCGCCGCGTTCCTGCCGGTGGCCGATGGGCGGGCAGAAAGAAATGCCGTCTTTATGCCGCACAGTCAGCAGAGTGATTTCATAGTCGAAGGCGATGAACTGCTCGCAAATCACCCGCGCCCTATCGCCCCGCATATTGCCGACGGCGTAATCCCACGCGGCCTTCAGCGCTGCGGTATCATCGACCTTGCTCTGGCCCTTGCCGGACGATGACATGACCGGCTTCATCACCAGCGGGTAGCCGATTCTATCAGCGACTGCCTCAGCCTCGATCAAACTTGTCGCATAACCATAAGCCGACGTCACCAACCCCAGCTCACCCGCCGCCAGATCGCGGATCGCATCGCGGTTCATGGTCAGTTGTGCCGCGCGCGCTGATGGCACGATGGTGAAGCCCTCTGCCTCCAGATCGGCGAGCACCTCGGTGCGGATTGCCTCGATTTCCGGCACGATCAAATCAGGGCGGTGCTTTTTCGCCGCCGCCCTCAATGCCTCGCCGTCGAGCATGGAGAACACTTCGCGCCCATCGGCCAGCTGCATCGCGGGAGCATCATCATAGGAATCGCAAGCAATCACCCGTGCGCCCAATCGCTTGGCGGCAATCACGAATTCGCGGCCCAGCTCGCCCGAACCGAGCAGCAGGATGGTGGCAATGTGGCTCATCAAAGCGGTTTAACCGCCCGCGAGCCCAAGTCCAGAGGCGCGATTATGCCGCGCGGCGATGCGCCGCCATGGCAACCTGCCGTCCGCCTCCGGCGCGCGCCAGGACCAGACCCAGCTCCGCCTCACGCAAAGTCCAGTCGACCGTGCATTCGACCCGCGCCAGCCCTGCGCTTGCGGTCAATTGCGGCGCTTTGGCCGATGCAGCGGCCGCCAGCGCCGAGAAGGTCTGCACCACATCTTCAACCCATTCGCGTGCATGGCGCAATTTCATGTCAGGCAGCAGCACGCCGAACCGCTCGCCATCAAGCTGCGCTATTTCATGCCCCGGCAGCGCCATTGTTTCGAGGAACCGCGCAAACCCCCACAGCACTTCATCGGCGGTGCGTTGGCCGTAACGCAGCAGCAGCGCACGCATTCCGTCAACCGCTAACACAGTAATCATCTGCCCGCCCCCGCCTGCCAGATGTCGCCGCAGGCTGGCACAGAACGCCTGCCGATTGGCGAGGCCGGTCAGCGGATCGGTTACTGTGCGGGCGTGCAATTCGCCTTCAAGGCTGCGCAATTGCTGCACCGATCGCATCAGGCACAGCGCGCCTTCGACAGCGCCGGAATCATCGAGCACGGGTCTGAGGCTGAGCGCATACCAGCGCTGGCAATCCGCCTCGCGGCAGGTATCGCGTTCAGGGCAGGTAATTACCGGGAACTCCACCCACCCTCCATGCGCTTGTCTGGTGAGCCCGGCAGCGACGTGTTCGCTCAGAAACGAGGCGTGATCGCGCTCGGCCAGGTCGGTGATATGCGGGAGCAGCAGCGCAGCAGAAAAATCAAAGCCAAGATCAGCCATGTTGGTAGAGGCGTGGAGGATGAACCCGTGCCGGTCCAGCCTGATAACAATGTCGCTTGAGGTTTCGTCCAGCAGGCCGTGCAACACGCGGCCTTCCACATCGCTCAAACCGAATTTCATGTCAAAAATGCCCCACAGTCCAAACTCAGGCTCACAACTGTCTTGCGAAAAGTAAGTTTGTTAGTCGGATTATCGCAATTAAAAACAACAAATCCCCTTTCGTTGCCACAATTGCTAATAATTTTGTTAGTTATATAAATATAACTGACTAAAAAACGAATCATTCACAGATTTCGTTTACCATGTTTTTCAGTTGAACCAGCGATTCATGTCGCTTTGTCGTGTTTATGATGATTTTTGGCGTTGAACTGAGTTGACGCTGCTATAGGTCAATCATGATCCGCACCGATTTGGCGGTGGCACCGCAGGCTTCTGCGATGCGAGTGCGGCATTCCTCGATCACTGCGCTCGCGTTTCCAGGGGTGACGGGCGTTTCGGCCAGTGTTTCAGGCGGAACTCCCAGTGCCGCCGCGATGGCATCCAGCCGTTCAGGCAGCGGGCGGGCCTTGCCCTTTTCCCATGCCCACACCGTCGGCTTGCTTACGCCCAGCACAGCAGCGACATCGGAAAGCGTCAGCCCCGCTTCGCGCCGCAAACGGTTTAACCTTGGGCCGAGCGCTTCGCCTTGGGCGATTGGCGGCCTAGACGAACGGCTTTCCGCCTGAGCGGCTTCTGACGCAAACCCTTGCAATTGCGCTGCGGCCAGTGCCGCTGGGCCAAGCGCCTGTTCGAACGTGCAGCCAAATAAACGCTCGCTGCGCCACACGACCACCGCCATGACCGCCCCGGCTTCGGGCAGGTCGAGCGTGAGCCGTTCGCCCTGCGTCAGATCCAGTCCGGTTTCGAGCAGCAGCCCGGTGGCCGAGATATTGTGGATCGTCACATTGGCTTCGCCTGCGCCCGGAACAAAACCGCTGGTTTCCAGCCGCAACTCACGCCGGGGAGCAGCGCGCTGGGGGTCGCCGGACTTGGATGGATCGAGATGGGCCTTGATGGCCATAATACGCGCCTTTCGCTCTCGGGGGAGAGCGGGCACAGTCCGTCCCAAAAAGTAAAAGCTGCGTTACCGGAAATGGTTAATTCAGGCGGGGCGGCCCGGCTGTCAGCTAACTGCATCCAGCCCATAGGCAGTGTGCAGCACGCGCACGGCCAGTTCGGTCTCGTCCTCGTCGATCATCACGCTGACCTTGATCTCGCTGGTGGAGATCGCCTGGATGTTGATGCCGCGGTCGGACAGTGAACGGAACATCGTGCTCGCCACCCCGGCGTGGCTTTTCATGCCGACGCCGACGACGCTGATCTTGGCGATCTTGCTGTCGGTGATGATGCGATTGAAGCCGATTGCGTCGCGGCGATCCTCCAGCAGCGCCTGCGCGCGGGCCAGATCGGATTGCGGCACGGTGAAGGTCACGTCGGTCTCACCCTTGTCGCGGCCGACGTTCTGGATGATCATATCGACGTTTATGCTGGCCGCCGCCAGCGGCTCAAAGATATTCGCCACCGCGCCGGGCCGGTCGGGCACGCGGGTCAGGATGACCTTGGCCTCGTTCTTGTCATGCGCAATGCCGGTTACAAGCTGGCGTTCCATCAGGCCCTTCTCCACCAATTCATCCATTTCCGTGTCCGAGACGATCAGCGTGCCGGGAAGATCATCGGCTGGCAAAGCGCCTTCGCCGATAAAGCTCGACAATACCTGCACCCGCACGCCTTCTTTCATTGCCAGCCCGACGCTGCGGGTCTGGAGCACCTTGGCGCCGACCGACGCGAGTTCGAGCATTTCCTCGTAGGTCACCGCCTTCTGCTTGCGCGCCTTGGCGACGATGCGCGGATCGGTGGTGTAGACCCCGTCCACGTCGGTGTAGATGTCACAGCGATCCGCCTTGATTGCCGCAGCCACAGCGACGGCGGAGGTATCCGATCCCCCGCGGCCCAAAGTTGTCACCCGGCCATCTTCCGACACGCCTTGAAAGCCGGGGATCACCGCAATTTCGCCTGCTTCCATCGCGGCGATCAGGCCGGGGGCGTCGATCATGTCGATCCGGGCTTTGGCATGGGCTTCGATGGTCTGGATCGGCAATTGCCAGCCGAGCCAGCTGCGCGCCTTGCAACCCAGGGCTTGCAGAGTCAGTGCCAGCAGCCCGCTGGTCACCTGCTCTCCGCTGGCGACCACCACGTCATATTCCGCCGGATCGTATAGCGGGTTGGCTTCTCGGCAAAAGTTAACCAGCCGATCTGTTTCGCCCGCCATCGCACTAACCACCACGGCGACAGAATCGCGCGTGCCGTCGGGCTTGGGGGCCGCCTGCGCGCGCACGATATTGGCCACCCGGCGAATCCGCTCGGTTCCGGCCATGGATGTGCCACCAAATTTCATCACGATGCGGGCCAAAAGGAAGCTCCTGCTGGTGAGTGTTCGCGGGCGCTGTTAAGGGGCGTTTATGGGAAACGCAAACGTATCGAATGTAACTATCCGTCCTGAGGAAGCCGATTTCTTTGCCGGGCTGGCACGCGATTGGTGGAATCCCAAAGGGGCAATGGCGAGTCTGCATCAGGTAAACCCGGTGCGGATGGCGTTTATCAGGGACGCAATCGATGCGCATTGGCCAGGTGCGGCGACACTGGCGAAGCCGCTGGCGGGCAAGGGTGCGCTCGATATCGGCTGCGGCGCGGGTTTGGTGTGCGAGCCGCTCGCGCGGTTGGGTGCGGCGGTGACAGGCGTGGACGCGGCGGCGGAGAATGTTGCGGCGGCTGCCGCCCATGCCGAGGCCGTCGGGCTGGATATCCGTTACATGGCGGGTGAAGTGGCGGGGCTGGACATCGGCACCTTCGATTTGGTCGCCTGCGTTGAGGTGATCGAACACGTCGCGGACAAGCCCGCCTTCCTGCGCGATGTTGCAGCGCGGTTGGCGCCAGATGGTCTGCTCGTGATGTCCACCCCCAACCGCACGGCGGCCTCGCGCGTGCTGCTGGTCGGTGCGGCTGAGGCGGTGGGCTATGTGCCCAAAGGCACTCACCATTGGGAGGATTTCATCACCCCGGACGAGTTCGAGGTGCTGCTGGCGGACGCGGGGCTGTCGGTAACGGCACAGCGCGGGATCGCATGGCGTCCGGGCAAGGGGCTGCATCTGTCGGATGATATGGCGCTGAATTATATTCTGAGCGCCCGGCGGGCTTAATCTTCATCGTCACCCCGGCGCAGGCTGGGGTCCATGGCGGCTGGGCGCGGCGCGTGAGGCTCTGGGTCCCGGCCTGCGCCGGGATGACGATTAATTGGAAGGGCAACTCCGCCTCTTCAGCGGCCCATCGGCGAACACCCCTGCCACCCCTGCTTTCTTGAGCAACTGGGCCAGCTGCACATCGCCGCAGCCCTTGCCCTTGGGGTCATCGCCCGTCCGCAACATCGGCGGCAGAAACTCGTTCTCAGGTCGCACCGTCCACGCGTGCACCTCCAGCCCAGCCGTCTTGGCGTCGGCAACCAGCGATGTCAGTGTGCCCTCTGGCGTCAGTACCAGCCCTATATGCGCGCCAATCGCATTGGCATATTTCGCGATTTCGGCCAGCCCCGTCGGCGTCACCATTTCAGCATAGCGCATGGCGGGTTCATCCGCTGGGCCGCCAATGGGCGCCACTAGCTGCACCAGCTTGAAGTCTTCCCGCTTGTCGAGCCGCTGGAGCGGGCCGACTTCAAAGCTCTGGATGAACACTGGATCTGCGGGCGTGATGCCCAGCGTGCGCAGTTCGCGCAGCAGCAAATCGACCATGTCTATTCCTGCGTCCTGCAACAGGAATTCCGGATGCTTGATTTCGGGATAGAGGCCGATCCTGCGCCCCGTTGCCGCTTCCTTGGCGCGCACCAACCGCACGATCTCGGCGAAGGTCGGCACCTGATACAGCCCGTCAAACCGCGCATTGGCAGGCCGCAGCGACGGGATGCGCTCCTTCGCGCGCAGGGTGCGCAATTCCGCCAGCGTGAAATCTTCGGCGAACCAGCCTGCGACCTTTTGCCCATCAATGGTCTTGTCGCGGCGGCGGTCTTCGAATTCTTCGCGGGTGGCGACGTCGGTGGTGCCCGACAGCTCGTTTTCGTGGCGCGACACCAGTACCAGATCCTTCGTGGCGACCAGATCGGGCTCGATATAATCCGCGCCCTGATCGATCGCCAATTCGTAAGCGGCGAGCGTATGCTCGGGCCGCTCGGCACTCGCGCCGCGGTGGGCGATGATGAGCATATCCTCAGCCCCGGTGGCCACCGGGGCCAGCGCCATCAGCGCGATCAAAGCAAGACTGCGGACCATTCGTCTTCCCTGAAACCGACCAGAATACCGCCGGGATATTCGACGATTGGCCGCTTGATGATGCTTGGTTGCTGAACGAGCAAAGCGACAGCCGTGTGACTGTCAGATGTAAGTGCCTTGTCGGCTTCGGACAGCGCACGGTAAGTCGTGCCCTTGCGGTTTACCACCACATTAAGGCCAGCGGCAGCGATCCAGAAGGCGAGTCTGTCCGGATCAGCGCCTTCCTTTTTGTAGTTGTGGAACGTGTAGGGCTGGTCATGCGCGTCGAGCCACACCCGTGCCTTTTTCACCGTGTCGCAATTGGGGATACCGAAAAGGTGGATCATTGCTGTTTCCGTTCAAATCCGCGGGGCCAGATGCGCGTCGGCAATCGCCACTGCCAGCGCATCAGCCGCATCACTGCCCGCTATGGAGACACCCGGCAGCAGCACCTTGACCATCGCGGCGACCTGCGTCTTTTCCGCCCCGCCGGTGCCCGTGACTGCTTTTTTGACCAGCCTTGCGGCGTGTTCATTGACTGCTAACCCGGCTGCTCCGCACGCCGCCAGCACCGCGCCGCGCGCCTGTGCCAGCTTCAAAGTGGATTGCGGGTTTGTGTTGAGGAAAATTTCCTCGGCAGCGGCGCGATCGGGATGGTGGGAGGCGATCACTGCTGCAAGCCCGGATTGCAACACCGCCAGCCGCTTTGCCATCGGCGCGCTGGCATCGGTCTTGATCTGGCCATTGGCGATATGGCTGATCCGCGCACCTTCGCTACGGATCACGCCCCAACCGGTACAGGTCAGCGACGGATCAAGGCCGAGGATGATCAGCCCAGCTTCTCCATCACCTCGTCCGAGATTTCGTAATTACCCCACACGGTCTGCACGTCATCATCATCGTCAAGCGTGTCGATCAGCTTCATCAGCGTTCCCGCTGTCGCCTCGTCGACATCGACGGTGAGCACCGGCTTCCACGCCAGTTTGACGTTATCCGCCGCTCCCAGAGCCTGTTCAAGCGCGCCAGCCACGCCGTGGAGCGCGTCAGCGGCGGTCCAGATGGTGTGGCCGTCTTCTGATGATTCGACATCATCCGCGCCTGCTTCGATTGCGGCCTCTAACATCGCTTCCTCGTCACCCGCGTCCGGCCCATATTCGATCAGTCCGCGCCGTTCGAAGCCGTGCGACACGCTGCCTTCCGAGCCAAGATTGCCGCCGTTCTTGCTGAACGCGGTGCGGACATTGGTAGCGGTGCGGTTGCGGTTGTCGGTCAGCGCCTCGACGATCAGCGCCACCCCGCCGGGGCCATAACCTTCATAGCGGATCTCGACGTAATCCTCGCCGCCCGCCATGCTCGCCTTGTCGATCGCGCGCTGGATATTGTCCTTGGGCATCGACTGCGCCTTGGCGGCGTTGACTGCCAGCCGCAGGCGCGGGTTCATGTCGGGATCGGGCATGCCCATCTTGGCCGCCACGGTAATTTCGCGGCTCAGCTTGGAAAACATTGCCGATCGTTTTTTGTCCTGCGCACCCTTGCGGTGCATGATATTCTTGAACTTGGAATGGCCTGCCATTGGATGAACTTCACCGGAATGTTGGAAATGGTGGCGCGGGCCTTACTCCGATGGCGGACGGGGATGCAAGGGTGCGCGTGGCAGGCGCGATGCCGCGGCGAGCGCAGCAATGGCGCATCACGCGGCCTATAACGCGGTGTTTCTCGGGACCGATTACGGGTAGTGGTGACCGTTCAAATTTTAACTGCCGTACCGCTGGCGCTGACCATCAGCATCGAGCCATTGGCGCCGATCACTTCGTAATCGAGATCAATGCCGACCACCGCGTTACCGCCAATTGCCGCCGCTTCGGCCTGCAATTCCTCGATCGCCTGCTTGCGTGCGTCGGCCAGGATTCGTTCGTAACTGCCCGAACGCCCGCCAACCACGTCGCGGATATTGGCGAACAGATCGCGGAAGATGTTCGCGCCGACGATCACTTCGCCGGTGACGATGCCGAGGTATTCCTGAATCGGGTGACCTTCTATCGTGGGGGTGGTGGTGACGGTGATGCCGCGCGCGTCTTTCCATGGGGATGCCATCGGGTTTCTCCTATTGCTGTATTAGAGAGATAACACAGGCGAATAAAAACTCAATGACAGGCCGGTCTGCAACGCAGAAAATCACGCCATCCCGAGCGCGTTCTTGTAGGTTTCCAGCAGCATATCCTGTTCGCTGCGATCATCGGGCTTCATTTTACGCAGGCGCACGATCTGGCGCATGATCTTGGGATCGTAACCCACTGCCTTCGCCTCGGCATAGACGTCGCGGATATCGTCGGCGATGCCCTTCTTTTCTTCTTCAAGGCGTTCGATGCGTTCGATCAGCAGGCGCAGGCGGTCGTCGGTGGTTTCGGCCATCGGGTAATCTCCAGTGGAAACAGAATCAGTTGGAGCGGGCGATAGCCAGACTGCCGCGCCGATTGAACCGGCGGCGCAAATTAATCCTGTGTGTTCTTCGCCAAACTCGCTTCCATCGCGGCGATTTGTTCCGGCGTGGCGGGCGATTGGAAGCGTTCCTTCCACCGCGCGCTTGGCATTCCGTGGATCACCGCGCGCGCGGCTTCCTTGTCGCCGGGATACCCCGCATCACGAATCCAGTCGGCCAGGCAATTGCGGCAGAAACCGGCTAGCCCCATTAATTCAATGTTTTGCGCGTCATGACGATGGCGCAAATGACGCACCAACCGCCGAAACGCGGCAGCAGCCTGCACATCGTCAAGATCATCTAGCGGGTCGGCATTGCTATTCATCGCGGCTTTTCCTTGAGTTGCAAAATGGGTCTGTCATAGCCTGCCGTAACGAGGGATAGGCAACACCATGACACGACGCGATCAGATCAGGATCGACCCGCGCGGCCGCAAGGTCAAGATTCTCGCCACCATCGGCCCGGCCAGCCGATCTCCGGAGATGCTCGAAAAGCTGTTGCTGGCGGGAGCGGATGCGTTCCGCGTCAATATGAGCCACGGCGATCACGCCGATCACGAGGCCGCGATCAACGCCATCCGCGCGTTGGAAAAACAGTTTGCGCGGCCGATCGCGATCCTGGCCGATCTGCAAGGGCCGAAACTGCGCGTCGGCGTGTTCAAGAATGGGGAGGCGGTGATCCGCCATTCGGGCCACTTCGTGCTCGACCGCGATGAGACGCCCGGCGATGAAAACCGTGTATGTCTGCCGCATCCCGAATTGTTCGGCATTATGGAGCGCGGGCAGCGATTGCTGATCAATGACGGCAAAATCCGGCTGAAGGTGCTGGAGGCAGACCAAAATCGCATCCTATGCTCTGCCGAAGTTGGCGGGGTGATTTCGGATCGCAAGGGCGTGAACGTCCCTGATGCCGAAGTGCCGATCCCGGCGCTGACCGAAAAAGACCGCCGTGACCTTGCCTTTGCCACCGAACACGGAGCGGACTGGATCGCGCTCAGCTTTGTGCAACGGCCCGAGGACATCGCCGAAGCGCGCAAGCTGATCGGCAGCCGCGATATCGCTCTGTGCGCCAAGATCGAAAAACCGCAAGCCATCCACCGCCTCGATTCGATCATCGAACTCGCCGATGGCATCATGGTCGCACGCGGCGATCTGGGCGTGGAACTGGAACCGCACGAAGTCCCACCGCTGCAAAAACGCATCGTGGCTGCCAGCAGGCGTGCGGGCAAGCCGGTGATCGTGGCGACCCAGATGCTGGAAAGCATGATCGAAAGCCCGACCCCGACCCGCGCAGAAGTCTCCGACGTGGCTAATGCGGTTTATGATGGGGCGGACGCCGTGATGCTTTCGGCTGAAAGCGCAGCGGGCGCTTGGCCGGAAGAATCGGTAGCGATGATGCACGCCATCGCTGCTCAGGTTGAACGCGATGAGGGTTACAGGGAACGCGTGCGCTTCCTCGAAACCACGCCCGATGCGACCACGTCCGATGCGCTGGCCCATGCTTGTATGACCATCGCCGATACAGTGCCGATCAGCGCGATTACCGTGTTCACCTCCAGCGGTTCAACCGCTCGGCGTGTGGCGCGCGAAAGGCCCGGCACGCCGATGCTGGTGCTGACCCCGTCGATCCGCACCGCACGCCGCACGGCGCTGCTGTGGGGCGCGCACGCGGTGGCGACCAAGGATATTGGCAGCTTCGAAGAAATGATCGGCAAGGGCCGCCGCATGGCGCTGCGCCATGGGTTTGGCACGGCAGGCAGCAAGTTGATCGTGCTGGCAGGCGTGCCATTCGGAACACCGGGCAGCACCAATCTGTTGCATGTTGTGACCGTGACCGGTGATGAGTTGGACAAGCACGCGGAGTAGGCTTTGGCTGGACGTTTGCATCCCGCCTGATACCTTTGCCGTGCGCGCCGATTCTTACCGGTGCCAGCAAGGGAGGGTGCAATGAAACAGGCAGTGATTGGGTTGGCCGCAATCGGGCTGGCAGGCTGTGCGACATATGGCGCGGATGCAGCGCCGGAGCAGGCCGCTGCGCCGCCCGCGCCTGAGGCGATGATGTGCAATGCCGAGCCGGTGCAGTACCACATCGGGCATGATGCGACGCAAGCAATGGGCACCGCAATTCTGAAAGAAAGCGGCGCGCGCACCCTGCGCTGGGGCCCGCCCCGCTCAGCATGGACGATGGATTACCGGCAAGACCGGGTAAATGTGCAATACGACGACCAAATGAAGATCATCGCGATCACCTGCGGATGAGTGAGCGGCAGTGGGCAACATCGGGTTCGCCGTTTGAAACCACCTTCGGCTTTGCCCGCGCCGTGCGTGAGGGGAACCGGATCATAGTCGCAGGAACCGGCCCGGTCGAACCTGACGGGAGCACTACCCCCGGCGGCGCGGCGGCACAGGCGGAGCGATGCTGCACCATCATCCGCGCCGCGATTGAGGAACTCGGCGGTTCAGCCGCAGACGTCGTGCGAACCCGGATGTTGCTGACCGACCCCGCCGACCAAGAAGCGGTTGGCGCAGTGCACGCGCGGTTTTTCGGCGCAGCGCGCCCGGCAGCGACAATGGCCGGGGTTGCGTGGCTATGCCGCCCAGAATGGCGAGTCGAGATTGAGGCTGAGGCGGCAATCGGCGCTAGCCACAGCGTTTGAAACGCATGCCACAGACCGATGAAACGCATGCCACAGACCGACAGATTGCGACAATCGCGCCGCGCTTAGCAAAAATGCGCAAGGCTCTTGCATGGGCCAGACTTTTCTAACCCACGCAACCCGGTTAGAGACCTTGGCTATGTACGGACAATTTCAGCTCACCGACGATCAGCTCGCGATCCGCGAGGTGGCCCAGCGGTTCACCGCCGACAACATCACCCCCCATGCGGCCGAGTGGGATGAAAAACACATCTTCCCGCGCGAGACGATCAAGCAAAGCGCCGAACTCGGCTTCGGCGCGATCTATGTCTCGGAACAATCGGGCGGGATCGGCCTTGGGCGGCTGGAGGCGGCGCTGATCATGGAGGCGATGGCCTATGGCTGCCCGTCGACATCGGCGTTTATTTCGATCCATAACATGGCATCGTGGATGATTGACCGCTTCGGCGGGGAGACGGTGAAGGCGAAGTATCTGCCCCAGCTGATCACGATGGACAAAATCGCCAGCTACTGCCTGACAGAACCTTCCAGCGGATCAGACGCCAGCGCGCTGCGAACCACCGCGCGCCGGGACGGGGACTACTATGTCCTCAACGGCACCAAGCAGTTCATCTCGGGTGCGGGCGCAAACGAGATCTACGTGGTGATGGTGCGCACCGGCGAGGATGGGCCGAAGGGCATTTCCTGCCTTGTGATCGAAAAGGACATGCCCGGTGTCAGCTTCGGCGCGAATGAGAAGAAACTCGGCTGGCATTCGCAACCGACCGCGCAGCTGATCCTTGAGGATGTGCGCGTGCCTGTCGAAAATCACATCGGCGGCGAGGGTGAAGGTTTCCGCATCGCGATGATGGGGCTGGATGGCGGGCGGCTGAATATCGGCGCTTGCTCGCTCGGCGGGGCGCAAAGGTGCCTCGACGAAGCGATCAAATACACCAAGGAACGCACCCAGTTCGGCCAGCCTGTCGCCGAGTTCCAGAACACCCAGTTCATGCTCGCCGATATGGCGACCGACCTGGAAGCTGCCCGCGCGCTGCTTTATCTGGCGGCAGCAAAAGTGACCGACAACGCGCCCGACAAAACGCGTTTTTCTGCAATGGCCAAGCGGTTGGCGACCGACAACGGCAGCGCCGTGGTCGACCGCGCGCTGCAATTGTTCGGCGGTTATGGCTATCTTCAGGACTACCCGATCGAACGCTTCTGGCGCGATTTGCGGGTGCATTCGATCCTTGAAGGCACCAACCAGATCATGCGCATGGTCGTGGGCCGGGACCTGTTGCGGCAGTGAGCGCGATGCAACTTGCACTCACCACGCTCGTGGTGCCTGATTATGATGCGGGCATCGCGTTCTTTGTCGGCACGCTTGGCTTCGATCTGATCGAAGACAGCGATCTTGGTTCAGGCAAGCGCTGGGTCGTGGTCGGCGGCGCGGACGGCGGCCGCTTGCTGATCGCTAAGGCAACGACCGAGACGCAGTCCGCCGCGATTGGTAACCAGACTGGTGGTCGTGTCGGTTTTTTTGCGCACACAGATGATTTCGCAGGCACTCAGGCACGCCTTGTCGATGCAGGGATACTTTTTCACGAGCAACCGCGCCACGAAAGCTTCGGCACTGTTGCGGTCTTCAGCGATCCGTTTGGCAATCGCTGGGATCTGATCGAACCGAAAGAACCGGCCCAATGACCGACGATGTTTTCATCCGAACCAATGGCCCGATTGGCCATATCTCGCTCAATCGTCCCAAGGCGCTGCACGCGCTAACACTGGAAATGTGCCATTCGATGAGCGCAGGCCTGACCGAATGGGCGAATGATGACAATATCAAGGCGGTGATCGTCGATCATGCAGAAGGACGCGGGTTCTGTTCCGGCGGCGACATCGCATTCCTGCGTGATTCGGCGCTGAATGATGGGGGTGTGTCGGGACGCAAGTTCTTCCACGACGAATACCAGCTTAACCACCAGATGTTCACCTATGGCAAGCCGATCGTCGCCTTTATGGACGGCATCACTATGGGCGGGGGCGTGGGTATTTCGCAGCCCGCCAGGCACCGCGTGGCGACCGAGAATACGCGGCTGGCCATGCCCGAAACCGGGATCGGCCTGTTCCCGGATGTTGGCGGCGGCTGGTATTTGTCGCGGCTCGGTCGGCGGCTGGGTCAGTTCCTCGCACTCACAGGCGCGCGGCTTGATGGGGCGGAATGCTTGTGGACAGGTCTTGCCACGCATTACGTCCCGGCCGAGATGTTGGAGGATATCAAGGCGCGAATCCACGATCATCCTGATCGGATCGCAGGCATCCTGTCCGAACCGGTTGGCACCCCGCCCAAGGCGCGGATCGAAGCCAATGCTGACAAGATAGCCAAGCATTTCGCGTCTGACGCTTACGAGGACATCCTGGCCAGTCTCGACGCTGCCGCTGATGCAGGCGACGACTGGGCGATGAAGGAGCGAGACACGCTCGGCACCAAAAGCCCGCAGACCTGCAAGGTCGCGCTGCGGCAATTGGCACAAAGCGCGGCGCTGACCGACTTTGCCGATAATATGCGGATGGAATATCGCATCGCCAGTCGTGTCCTGACCCGCCCCGATTTTGCCGAAGGCGTGCGCGCGGTGATCACCGACAAGACCAACGACCCCAAATGGAACCCGGCAACGCCCGAGGACGTGACCGAGGAGCTGCTCGACGCAATTTTCGCACCCCTGCCCGAAGGCGAGGAGTGGGTGCCCCTGCAGTGAACCATTTTATGGATTGTTTCCTTCGTCATTGCGAGCGAAGCGAAGCAATCCAGTCCGGCGCTATCTGGATTGCCGCGTCGCCTGCGGCTCCTCGCAATGACGAAAATGGAGACCGAAATTGGCTGATTACGAAACCATCACCGTCGAAACCGACGCACAGGGCCACAAGGGCGTCACGCTGCTGACGATCAACCGTCCGCAGGCGCTGAACGCGCTTAATTCCACAGTGCTGGAAGAGCTGATCCATGCTTTCGCCGCCTATCAGGCCGATGGCTCGCAGCTGTGCGCGGTTTTGACCGGCAGCGGCGACAAGGCTTTTGCGGCGGGCGCGGATATCAAGGAAATGAGCGACAAGGCGGCCGCCGACTTCTACCTCGACGACTTTTTTAGCCCCTGGACGGCGGAGATCGTCAAGAAGACCCGCAAGCCTTGGATCGCGGCCGTGAATGGTTTTGCGCTGGGCGGCGGTTGCGAGCTTGCCATGATGGCGGATTTCATCATCGCTTCCGACAAGGCGAAGTTTGGCCAGCCCGAGATCAAGCTGGGCGTCGCGCCGGGCATGGGCGGATCGCAGCGGCTGACCCGCGCGATCGGCAAATCGAAGTCGATGGAAATGTGCCTCACCGGCCGGATGATGGCGGCCGAGGAGGCCGAGCGCAGCAATCTGGTGGCCCGCGTGGTGCCGCATGAGGAACTGATCGCCGAGACGCTGAAGACCGCAGCAAGCATTGCCGCGATGCCGCCGATGGCGGTGATCGCCAACAAGGAGATGGTCAATTCGGCGTTTGAAATGACGCTGGATCAGGGCTTGATCGTCGAGCGCCGGATCTTCCAGATCCTCACTGCGAGTGAGGACAAGGCCGAAGGCATGGCGGCGTTTATCGAAAAGCGCGAGGGGCAGTGGAAGGGGCGGTGATCTTCGGCTTCGGCCTGCTTGCCGTCGGCCTGTTCTTCTGCTGGCTCGCGAGCCGATTGTGGAAGTACCGCGATGGCGGCTCGATCAGTCTTCTGGAGGCCGCAATCCTCAAGGCGAGCGGGGAAGAGCCGCTGCCTCGCACCAAGTTTGACAGTTGGCTTCACGATTTTCAGATGGTGATGTCAGGGCTCTTCGGAATTCTGCTGGTTGCAGTCAGCATCTATGGTCTCCTTGAGGAAGCGGGTTTGACATGAAAATCGCCTTTATCGGTCTCGGCAACATGGGCGGCGGGATGGCTGCCAATCTGGTTAAGGCTGGGCACGACGTCCGCGCCTTCGACCTCTCCGGACCCGCGCTCGCCGCCGCACGCGAGGCAGGGTGCACGACCTTTGCCACTGCCAAGGAAGCCTGCGCAGGTGCAGATGCGGTCGTCTCGATGTTGCCCAACGGGGCGATCGTCAAACAGGTCTATTGGGACGACGTGATCGGCCATGCGCCCGAAGGTGCGATCCTGCTCGATTGTTCGACCATCGACGTTGCCACCGCGCGCGAGGTGATCTCGGTCACGGAGGCGCATGGCTACCAAATGGTCGACGCGCCGGTGTCCGGCGGGATTGCCGCCGCCAATGCCGGTACGCTGACTTTCATGGTCGGCGGCACCCCTGAAGCCTTCGCCCGCGCCCAGCCGATCCTCGCCGCGATGGGCAAGGCGGTGATCCACGCAGGCGACGCAGGGAACGGACAGGCCGCCAAAATCTGCAACAACATGCTGCTGGCGATCCACATGATCGGCACCTGCGAAGCCTTCACGATGGCCGAAAAGCTGGGTCTGGACGCGCAGACGTTCTACGATATCTCCAGTGTTTCATCCGGGCAGAACTGGTCGATGACGTCTTACTGCCCCGTCCCCGGCGTCGGGCCGGTCACGCCTGCTGACAACGACTATCAGGGCGGGTTTGCTGCAGGACTGATGCTGAAAGACCTGCGGCTGGCGATCGAGGCGGCGAAGGCTGCAGGCGCCAAGGTTGAACTCGGCGAACACGCCCGCGCGATCTACGAAGCCTTTGCCAAGGACAATGCCGGGGTCGATTTTTCAGGGATCATCCGCACGCTGTAATGCGCTGCTGCCGAAATCAGGGGCATTGGCCCTCTGAAGCGATTTTCAGCCGGTCTGCGGCCTGCTCGTCACTCCGCTGTAGTGCCTCGATGGTCTGTGCGATCACGCTGCAGTCAAACCGGGCACCGCGTCCTATCGCGGCTCCTGTAATTTCGCTGAAAGTGCTGGGGGGCAACACCCGCATTCCGCGCCGCAGGAAGGTGTCGTTCCAACGGTCTGTACCGCTGACGATGTCGATCAGGGTGCGCTGCCCCACACCGCCCGCCTCGCCGAGCACCGCCGGCCCCAGCTCTTGCAGCAATGTATCGGACGTGGATGCCTTGAGGAATAGCGCTGCATAGCGCCGCGCCGCCTCAGCTTCATCACCGGCTGCAAGCGCGAGACGCAACACCGTTTCCTGGGCCACCGGCTCGCGCCAGCCCCGCTGACCGGCGATCTGGATCGTGACGCCGGCTTCCTCGATAAGGCCTGCCTTGGTCTGAGCCACAGCCAGCAAGGTCAGATTTTCAGCCGGGATCGGGCGTCGGCGAACCAGCCTTTGCGCTTCTTCAAGCGCAAGCGCGGGGTCACTACCCTCGATTGCGCGCGCGGCCACCACGGCCTGCGCCGAACTGCGCAGCGGCCCCGGCACCGCAGATGCCAGCGCCGACGTGGTCGCTGCCTGCCGGTCGATCTGGACGAAGGTGGTGATCAGCGCGAGCGCAAACAGCGCGCCGAACCATGCCACTCTGGCGATCATGGCCGCGCTCTCCCCTGATCATCGGCGGTGCGCGCCAGCATCAGCAAGGCGAATCCCGCCAGTGCAAGCAAGGTCTGGCTTCGCAGGGGGTAATCCGAAATTGATTGCAGGGCGATCATCACAAGAAACACGCTGCCCGACCACGCAGCCCAGCGCTGCGGCGAATGCCGGGCACGCCAGCTGAGCAAGGCAACCAGCAGCAGCCACAGCGCCGCCAGCACAAGTCCGGGCAAACCAGCCTCAATCGCCAGTTCCAGATAATCATTATGCGCCCGCCCAGCGGTGCGTTGAGTCAGGTTTTCAAGCGATTCGTCGACTTGGAACACCTCGTCGAAGGTTCCCATCCCCGCACCGGCAGGCCAATAGCGCGCAGCGGTGTAGCTGGCATCATCCCAGATATAGCGGCGCGGATCATCTTTCGCCTCAAACCGTTCAATTGTTTTTTCGATCGGGCCGGGCGCGGTGACGGTCAACGCTGCGGTGCTGACCGCCACGAGGCCAATGGCCCCCAGCATGATGGCGAGTGGTCGTGCAGCAATTCCGCGGGCATCAACCGTTTCGCGTTCCCGCACGAACCACCAAACGGCCTTGATTCCAGCCATTGCCAGGGGCAGCATTGCCAGCACCACCGCAGTGCGTGATCGGGTCAGGATGATGGCCAGCAACAGAACCGCACACACGGCCAGCCTGACGGCCACCATTGCCAAGTGCGGTTTGGGAGCAGGCAACAGCGCTGCAAGCGTGAGGCTAAACCCAAGCAGCAAGCCGGTTGAATTGCGATTGGCGAAGGTGCCGAGCAGGACATCTCCGGGATTGCGTGCACCAAACAGCGTGGCCTCGTTGCCAGTTGCTCCGAGTTGGAACACGCCAAGCAGGGTGGTGGCTATGCCAAACCCGACCACTAACCAGCCCAGCCCGATGAGGCGCTGGCGCGGCAGCGTCCAGCCTGCAGCCAGAATCGCCATCGGTGTGATCAATGCTGTAAACGCAAGCAGCGTGCGTAGCGGGCTGACGCTCAACGGCATCCAGCCGACGACCCCGGTCAATTCAAGCGAGCGGGTGACAAGATTGCGGCCCGGAATTTCCTCCCACAAGCTGGGGGGCAGCGGCACAATCTGGATCAGCGGCAAAAGTAGTGACGCAGACACCAGGATGCGCAGAAGAACCGGCGATTGTGCCCAGAATTGCAAGAACGCTCCGCGACTTGGTAACAGTATCGCCAAAGCGACCAATTTGACGGCAAGGTTGGCAAGACCGAAATAACTTCCGCCCCCTCCAAGAACAAAGGCGACACACAAGAGTGCTGCTAGGCCGGAAAAGGTCGTACGCTCTGTCAGGTTCTTGTCCAATGGCGTTACCTTACACCAAGCTGTTCCTGTCCTGACGATACGCCAAAGGGCCACAGAAAAAACCCGGCATCGCGTGCCGGGTACTTTTTCGATGGAGCTTGTTTTTCAAGAAAACTGAAGGCGGTCAGGTGCCCGGCGACTGGTTGTTATCGCCAGAACTGGCGGCAATAATGATTGCGCCAATGATCGCAGCGGTAGCCAGCAGAGCAATGATGATCGTTTCTGCATTCACTTCTCTGTCTGAATTCGATTCGCCTTGCGCAGCGCGTCCAACACCCGGCTTCGACGCCGAGACCCGGTACACCGATGCACTATCGCCCGCACGCGTGTTCGCCTGAGCGGCAACCGGTGCAAGCGCCATGGTGGCGGCTGCGGCTGCCATCACGGAACGAGCGGCAAATTTGATCATCGGCAAATCCTCGTGAAACTTCTTCGTATTAATACTTAGTGCATTGCAACATACATGGCAACCCGCTCGATAGGGTGGAACGGTAAACGAAGCGTGTTTCTGCTGCCAAAGCGCGTTAAGCTGCGCTTATTGGGTTTTGCAAAACTTGACGGGCTCGACGATTTCAATCCTGCTTGAAAACCGTTGCATCCGGTTTGAGCAAAGGCTGGAATCGGGATATATCACCGCCCAATACGACCCGGTCGCCGTGACGAAGCCAAGCGTGGGCATCGAATTGACCATTCGCCAATTTTGCTGTCCCGACCACGATTTCGCTTGGGATGCTCAGGCGGGCTAGCCAGCGCTGCCCCGCCAGTGCCTGAACGAGGCAATCTGATCGCCACGGCACGCGCGCCGCCATGCGGGAGATGAAGAACGCCGCCTCGTCGCAACGGCGCACGATTTCGGCGGGTGAATTTTCCGTTGCACGCAATATCGCCACCTTGCGGTTGCGCTCCATCACGCCGTGGGGCCTGATGCGGGCTAATCCGATCCTTGCGGTGCCAAGGTCAATCAAGCCGCGTAGAGCAAGCACCAAAAAGCGTGGGAGAGAATACGCGCTACGCATCGTAGATCACGGGCTAACGCACGCCGTATCACGCCTGCGCGATAAGGTCGCTTGCGGCCAATTCATCAAGAAACGTGCGCAGGTCATGTTCTGCCGTATCACGATCAACTTCGTAGTGTTCAAGGATTCTGTCGCACACCTCGCTCGGGAGGTTGCCAGCAGTAAGGCCTTCCCACAACAGTGCCCCGACCGGATCGAGCCCGAAATAGGTGCCATTGGCGAGGTGCAAGACGACCATTTCATCGCCAACGCGATTTGCGATCGCCTGATCGCTGATTGTCCAGCGGGAATTGAGGATATCAGTCACACAGAATCTCCGGATCATGCTTGCCCGCGCCGCCAGTGCGCGGGGCGTTGCCGGCGGAAGGCTCAGACCCTAATTTTCGCGATAGCGGGAAAATAGTGAGACGACATGATCGAGTGCAGAGCGATAGTCAGGCAGGTGATGCGGGTAACGCTCCATCATCACCTTGGCAATGCCGCCGAAATCAAATCCGCTGCCTGCTATCGCAAGGCAATCGGTATCGATCTGCACCTTGGGTGAGTGCGCCGGGACGCGCTGGCTTGACCCCGCCTTCGCATCATCGGCAGAAATGACCCGGCTGAGAAAGGTCGACTGCCGGAATGCGCCGCGCGTTTCACCGGTCGCGGAATCGATCACTTCGCCGTCCCATGACCACACATAGTGATGATCGGCTAAGTTTGCCTTTGATCCGGGCTCTGATCCAGTCACCGGCCATCGACAAGTTCGGGTTGGCCGTAGGCGGCGATGTCTTAGCTGGAGGCACGGATCATCACGAAAGGCTTCCTTGCCGTTCGGCCAGCGGTATTGGTCTGCGGTTATCCATGATGGCTTTGATGATTTGATGCACTGCACCGAGACGGTTGAAATCATGCGGATAGGAAAGCCGGTAAGCCGGAACCTTAAGTGCCAGCTGCGACAGCCCCGCCAGCCGCCGGGCACCGCATCGCGGGTCTTTGGGGTCGAGCGAGAAACTCTGTTCGACCAACGCGATGCAAGCGCGGGTGCTGTTCATAGGTGTGGCAACGGCATCGGTCGCGCCGCATTCGCCAGAAAGAAAGAACATGGCGGCGAGCGGCATTGGCTGACCCGCTGATTTCGGAAGGGTCGGGAGGTGAACGTGCCGCTTGTCCGAATAATCCGCCATCGGCGATGTTGCTGCATCATTTCCAAGCAGGCTGGTGATTGCTTCGGGAAACAATCTCAGGCTTGGATAGACGGTCTGCGCAAGAAAACCGTTCACCCCTGGCGTGACAATTGCCGCATCATCACCCAGCAGCTCGCAGCCAGCTTGATGAAGGCTGGTCGCAAGCGTTGATTTGCCGGCACCAGACTGCCCCAGAAACAGCGCTAGTCGATCACCAAAGCGCACCGCACTGGCGTGCAACACCAATTCGCCCAGTTCAGCCAGCAGGCGCGGCGCGATGTGATCGTGCAGGATGTGAATGAGAACGGGTTTGGAGGTTTCCGGGCTAATGTCGAATCCGGTAATGGAGCGATCGCCAAAGTTGATCCGGAAGCGGGCGACATCGTGGAAATGGAATGACACCACGTCCCCGTCCCGCTCGATCAGCAGCGGCGGGGTCTGATCTTTATCGGAAAGTGCGGGTCGGTCGGGTAGGTTGATGCCGACAGGAATATGGGCGCCCAGATTCACGAACCGCCAAACAGAAAGGGGGCCCGTGACAAACGGACCCCGCTCTATAATTTCTTCAAACAAATCAGTCGTTATGATGCTGACTATGCCCTTTGATCGCCTGCGATCTTACGCGCGACGCTTCGAGCCGTTGTTGCCCACTTCGATGGTCGATCCGACGCCACCTGCGGTCAGATTGGCAAATTCGCCATAGACTACAAGCCTTGGGCGTGAATACTCGACTTTGCCGTTCGCGGTCTCATTGCGCTGCGCCATGTCTGATCCCCATAAAATCACCTATCCCGAAAACGGGACATCCACCAAAACAGGTAGCTCAAGGTCTTTTGTGTTGCAACTGCTAACTGGCCATGCCGCGCGGCGTCAACCGCAGTTAGTCGTTCTGATCGGACGAATGGATGCAGCACATCAGTCCACCCCGGCTTCGCTCCGCCCAGCCAATGGACAGCCACCGCGTCGCCAAACAGCCAGCCAACATGCTCTTTGCCGACGCGCCAGCGCACCGCATCGGGCAGCAGCCCGGCCATCGACCGACGCAGGATGATCTTGGGCCAGCCGTCATGTTCGATCTGATCGGCGGGCAGCGTGAGCACGAATTCAATCAGGCGGCGGTCGAGGAACGGATCGCGCGGTTCGATTCCGAATTGCGCCGCCACCCGGTCATAACGCTCGCGGGCAACCACGACATAGGGGTGCATCACCAGCGCGCGGCGGTCATCGCAGCGACCATCGAGTTTCAGTGCGATATGGCGGGCATGGGCGGCGCGGCGCTCTGCCATGTTGATCGACCGGGCAAGCGCGGGGGCGATCATGCTGGCTTGATCGGCGCGGCGTTGGCGCGATGTTGCCCCGGCGCGGCGGCGCAGCGCGCGCAGGCCTTCGGGCACCACAACGTGCCTTGCGCCGTTGATAAAGGTTGGGGCAGGCGGCATTTCCGCTCCCCAGAACTGGCGTGCTCCCGCCGCTTCGCGCCATGCACCGATGATATCGCCGCGCCGCAGCCGCCAAGCGACCATGTCATCGGCCATCAACGTCGTATCGCCAGCCACCCCGTCAAGCATAATGGAGACGCCCTCCTGCTGCGCTGCAAGATAGACCGCCCGCAGCATGGCCATATCTCCATCAAACGGCTCACCGCTCTGCTGTGACAGGCGCACCAATTCATTCGCATGGGCGGCGAAATCCTCGATTGCGATGTCGTGCGGGGCGAGGTGCGCCATGGTCTGCGCCGCGCGGATGGTGCGGGTTTCGGCGCAGCCTCGGGCGCTGCCGGTGGCTGAAAAAGTGGGGAGCGGGGGCATCCCGGCCTTTTGCAACAGCCGCGAAGCCACCGCCACGACTGATCCCGAATCCATCCCGCCCGACAGCATCGACCCAAGCTTTCCCGCAGGCGCCCGAAGCCGCGAACGCACCGCTTCGGTAAAGACTTCCAGAAAGGCATCGGCATAGGCACGATCATCTGCCAGCCGCAGCGGGGAGGGGGGCGGCAACTCCCAGTAACGCCATATCCGCAGCACATCGCCTTCCACGATCAGCGCATGGGCGGGCGGAAGGCGGTAGATGCCCTGATAGAAGGTCGAGATCAGATCACAGGCCTCAAGATCTTCGAGAAAATCGCCGATCCGCGCTTCATTGATCCGGCGCGGGATCGCGGGATGACTGGCCACCGCATCGGCATCGGTTGCAAAGGCAAAAATCTGGCCGGGCGCGTGATGGTAGATCAGTTGCCGCATCCCCACCTGATCGCGGGCGCAGAACAGACGCTGGCTTGGCGCATCCCAGATGGCGAAGGCAAAATCGCCGAGCAGGTGAGCGAGGCAGGCGGTGCTCCATCGCAGATAGGCGCGCAGCACCAATTCGCCGTCACCAATCATCCGCCCGGCATTGGTTAGGCCCAGCGCAGCGAGCAATTCATCACGATTGTCGATCCGTATGTCGCCGGTGATGACGCAGCCGCTTGGCGCGTGGTGAAAGGGGAGCTGTTCTTCCAGCGCTTCGGGTGTGGTCGCCAGCAGCGCATGGCCGAGAGCCGCCGCCCCTTCAGCCCACACCGCGCTGCCATCCGGGCCGCGCGGAGCGAGGGATCGGAGCATTCCGGCAAGCTCGTCCGGGGCGCACGCGGCCCCACCAAGCCGCACGACGCCGCAGATGCCGCTCATCGCCGGGCCTTTTCTTCAGCTTGCTCGATTACCTTGAACCCCTGTGGTGTGACCTCGATAATGCGGTCGGCGAGCGCAAGACTGGCGGGACGATGGGTGATGATGATCACCGTACGGTCAGTCAGCAGATCGGCGCAGGATTGAATGAATGCGGTTTCCCCGTCGAGATCGAACATGCTGGTGGCTTCGTCAAAAATATAGATCGGCGGATCGCGGAATAGCGCGCGAGCCAGCGCCAGCCGTTGCCGTTGCCCGCCCGACAGCCGCACGCCGCCATCGCCGATTTCGGTCGCCAACCCGCGCGGCAGACGTTCGATAAACTCCCACGCCTGCGCCAGCCGCGCCGCCTTTTCGATTGCCGCAGGGTCAGGATCGGGGCACCCGAAAGCGATATTCTCGGCAATCGATCCGTAAGCCAGCAAGGGGCGTTGCGGCACATAGCCGAATTGCCGCCGCAGATCCTGAACTTGCAGATCGGCAATATCCACGCCGTCGAGCGTAATGCGCCCCTGATCCGGCTGATAAAACCGCAGGATCAGGTTGACGAGGGTGGATTTGCCGATGCCGTTGTCACCCGTCAGCGCGATGGTTTCACCCGGTGCGATGGCAAGGCTCGCATTGGTTAGCACCGCCGGCCGGCCGGGATAGGCAAAGCTCACCGCGTCTATCGCAATCGCGCCCCTTGCCCGTTCGATCCGACGCTTGCGGTCATAACCGGGTTCGGGCCGCATCGCGAACACTGCCTCCAGCCGTGCAAGTGTCCCCTTGGCAATTTGAAATCTGCCATAGGTATCGGCCAGGCTGCCGACCGGGCGGGTCAGCAGCGCGGCGTAGAACAGGAAGGCAAACATTTCGCTGGGGCTGCGCGCGCCGTCCTGAACCTGCGCACTGCCGATAACCAGAATGACGATCGCCGCGATGGCCGCCACCAGCGCCACAATCGGTCCGATAAAGGCGGTGATCCGGGCCTGTTTCAGCTTCAGCAGCCGCGCCTTTTCAACCGCCGCTGCGTAGCGCGATCGATGTTCGCGCTCGACCGCGAAGGCTTTGATCGCGGGCAGCATCTCGATATCGCTTTCGGCAATCCAGACGATATCGACCTCGGCACGGCGCACCTGCCTGCCCAGCACCCTGAGCCGCCTGCCCACCCACTTCATCACGATGAAAAACGGCGGGATCAGGATCGGGATGGTGAAGGTCAGCACCGGATCGATGATGAACAGGATGATGAAGGCACCAGCCGCCGTCATCGCCATTGATGGCACCCGCGCCAGCGTGGCCGTGAGGAAGGTGCTGAGGTTTTCGACCTCGTGGCTCATCAGGCTGAGCAGGTCGCCGCCGCGGCTGCGATCATGGAACGCCATCGGCATCGCCACAATGCGTTCGTGGGTTTCCTTGCGCAAATTGGCGAGAATTCGCCCCGATGCCCGTTCGGATAGGATCGCAACCATGATCGTTGTCCCGGCCAGCCCGGTCAGCGCGACGGCCAGCAGGATCAGCGTCTCATCGAGATTGACCGCAGCTTCGCCAACCATGCTGGCTGCAAGCTGGGCAGCCAGCCACGGAAGTGCCAGCGTGACCGCCGAACTGGCGAGCGAAAGCCCCCCGATCAGCGCCAGTTCGCCCCGAAACCGGCTGGTCCAATGCCGCAGAAACGCCAGCCGCATGTCAGCGTTTCCCGATCAGCAGTTTGCCGATGCCCTCAGTCCAGCGGCGCAGGTGCAGCGCGGGCCGTGGCCAGCCGTCCGCATCAGGAAAGCGGGCTTGCAAAAACGCATCATCGGGAAGGGCGGCATAGCGAAACACGCGCGCCTTTTCGCTCAACCCAGAGCAGGCGGCAAGGTCGCGGCGTAAGCGCCACAGATGCGAGGATGAGCTGAAATAGGCGGCAACGCCGTGATTTTCCGGTGCGTGTGCCATTGTGTCGGCAACCGCCTCAGGCACGGCTGTGCCTAGTGTGCGCTGCGCAAAGGCCAAGCTGTTGTGCACCATCGCCTGCGTGCCCGTGGACGCGGCGCGCTCACCCAGCGCCTGCCAATCGCTCGCACCAAATATTCCGGTCAGCAAGTGTGTATCGACCGCCCAGATCAGGCGGTCAGTTTCAAATACTTCATCTGCCCCCACATGATACCCGAACAGGCCGTGTGCGGCGCGATTGATCGCGATCAGGATGAGGTTGTCGACCGGCCCGATGCCGCGAGCGAGGGAGGATAAGCGGTCAAGCGCGATGGTTTGGTCAAAGCGCAGTCCTCTCTCGATCATCCGCGACGCGGCGGCGCTGGCATTGATGCGCCAATGAATGTCGACCGTCGGGATAAACCCGATGGCGGTGTCGCATAACCAGCTTTCCTGCAGCGCTTTGGTATCACCAGCCTCGCGCCAGCCGCATGAACGCAGCACCTGCCTCACCTGTTTGCGGCGCGCGCCGGGCACAAAGATGTCGGTGTCGCCGCGCTTCCGCATCGCCGGATCGTGATAGATCGAATAGGCAAGCGCGGTCCCCTTGGTGACGATCGCACGGATATCTGCTGCCGCGAAGGCTTCGAGCAGCGGGGCAATCGCGGCGCGGTGGCTATCCTCCCAGAACGATTGCACCCCAGCCTGCTGCCGCACCGCACGGGCGAGCGCCGGTGGCCAAGTGGCGAAAGCCACCGGGGCCTGCGCGATCAGCAGGGCAACCCCGTGAAAGGCAATCCGGTGCGCCGCTGCGTCTACATCGCCGGAACATTCCGTCGGCCATGGTGGAACCTGCTCGTCGCGCAGAATGCTGGAAACGCAGCGCGCAAGGTACTGGTCGAGCGCAGCAATGTTCATGGCGATAAGATCCGGCGCATCACTCTTTCGGTCTCCAGCCCGCGACGTAATCGCTGCCCGGTTGTCCCGCGGCCATTGCCAGATGGCAAGCATTCCCGCGATAAGGCAATTTGAAGCGACTGCAAGCCGGACGGGCACTTTGCGATTGACCTGCGGAAACCGTGCTGCGATGCGGCGTCAAGTTGGTACGTGTTGATTTAGGTTGATTTAGAGAGGCAGCGGTCACCCGCTATGGCAATTGGAAGCAACAGGCGGGGCATCATTTTAGCTGGCGGCTCCGGCACGCGACTTTACCCGTTGACGCGGGGCGTTTCCAAGCAATTGATGCCGATTTTTGACAAGCCGATGATCTATTATCCGCTCAGCACGCTGATGCTGGCGGGGATCCGCGATATTCTGATTATCACGACGCCCGAAGATGCCGCGCAGTTTCAGCGGGTGCTGGGAGATGGGTCGGATTTTGGCGTTTCGCTGTCCTATGAAGTGCAGCCCAAGCCTGAAGGACTAGCGCAGGCGTTTCACATCGGCGCGGATTTCGTGCGCGGGGGGCCGAGCGCGCTGATCCTCGGCGATAATATCTTCTACGGCCACGGCCTGCCCGCATTGTTGGGCAATGCCGATGCGCGTGCCAGCGGGGCGAGCGTGTTTGCTTACCGGGTCAATGATCCCCAAGCCTTCGGCGTGGTGGAATTTGATGCGGACGGCAAGGCGGTGTCGATCGAGGAAAAGCCCAAGCTGCCCAAATCGAACTACGCGGTCACGGGCCTGTATTTCTATGATGAGACGGTGGTGGACCGCGCCCGCGACCTTGCGCCCTCGCCGCGCGGCGAGCTGGAGATTACCGATTTGAACCGGCTCTATCTTGATGAAGGCTCGCTGGCGGTCGAGATCATGGGGCGCGGGTTCGCGTGGCTCGACACTGGCACCCATGCCTCGCTGCTCGATGCGGCGACCTATGTGCGGATCACCGAGGAACGTCAGGGCCTGAAGATCTGCTGCCCCGAAGAAATCGCGTGGAGGCAAGGCTTTATCACCACCGACCGCTTGCGTGAAATTGCCGAGCCGCTGCGCAAATCGGGCTACGGCGAATATCTGCTTGGCCTGCTGGAAAACCCGGTGCTGGCGTGAAGGTTGTTCAAACCGCCATTCCCGGCCCGCTGATCATCGAACCGCGCGTGTTCGGTGATGCGCGCGGGTTTTTCATGGAGACTTGGAATACGGCCGCGTTTGCGCAAGCGGGACTGAATGTCACCTTTGTGCAGGACAATCACAGCCGCTCGCAAAAGGGCGTGCTGCGCGGGCTGCATTTCCAGAACCCGGGTGCGCAGGGCAAGCTGGTGCGGGTAACGCGCGGCGCGGTGTTCGATGTGGCGGTTGATCTGCGCGCCTCATCGCCGACATTCGGTCAGTGGGTCGGAGTGGAACTGAGCGCGGACAACAACCGCATGTTCTGGGTGCCCGAAGGCTTTGCCCACGGCTTCCTGACGCTGGAGGATGACACCGACTTCCTCTACAAATGCACCGCTCCCTATGCCCCGCAGTCCGAACACACCCTGGCCTGGGATGATCCGGCGGTGGGGGTTGCATGGCCGGCGGCAGGGATCGATCCGATCATCTCTGACAAGGACGCGCGCGGGCTGGCGCTCGGCGATGTGCCGGTGTTTGCATGAAAGTACTGATCACCGGCGCGAACGGCCAGCTGGGCGGCGCTTTGCAACGCCTGACCCCGGATTGGGCCGAGGTGAGCGTGATCGGCGCTGATGATTGCGACTTCACCGATATCCCGATGCTGCGCGCGCGGCTGTCGGTGGAGGCGCCCGACATCATTCTCAACGCAGCGGCTTATACCGCAGTGGACAAGGCCGAAAGCAACGAAGACCTGGCCCGCGCGATCAACGCCGATGCGGTGGCTGCGATGGTCGCAGCGATGGCGGAAAGCGGCGGCAAGCTGGTGCATATATCGACCGATTTCGTGTTCGATGGCGAGGCAAGCGCGGCCTACGAGCCATCAGCAGCCCGCAACCCCCTGTCTGCCTATGGCCGAACGAAAGTCGCAGGCGAGGATTACTTGCGCGCCGACGACCTGCTGGTGCGCACTGCATGGGTTTACGAAGCAGGCGGGGCGAATTTCGTGCGCACCATGATCCGGCTGATGAACGAGCGCGATGAACTGGGCGTGGTTGCCGATCAGGTGGGTGCGCCGACCTGGGCGAGCGGGCTCGCGCACACCATCTGGGCACTGGTTAAAAAGGGCGCGACCGGCACCTTCCATCACTGCGATGACGGGGCGTGCAGCTGGCACGATTTCGCGGTCGCCATCGCCGAGGAAGCGCACGCGCTTGGTCTGATCGCGCGCATGCCTACCATCCGCCCGATCACCACCGCCGATTACCCCACACCTGCAAAGCGCCCGGCATTCTCGCTGCTCGATTGCAGCGCCACGCGAGCGTTTCTGGGCGACACCCCGGTTCACTGGCGCACCAACCTGCGCCTGATGCTGCAAGAGGAAGCAAAGCTTGGCTAATCTGCTCGTCACCGGCGGCGCCGGCTTTATCGGCGGCAATTTCGTGCATTACTGGAATGCGCAGCACCCGGACGACGGGGTGACGGTGCTCGACGCGCTGACCTATGCGGGCAACCGCTCGACGCTCGAAGGCACCAATGCCGAACTGGTGGAAGGCGACATCCGTGACACCGCGCTGGTGGAAAGCCTGCTAAAGACCCGCGACATCACCACCATCGTCCACTTCGCCGCTGAAAGCCATGTCGACCGGTCAATCACCGGGCCGGACGCCTTCATCGACACCAATATCCTTGGCACCAATAGCCTGCTGAAAGCCGCGCGGGCTGTTTGGCTGGCTGGCGATGGACGCGCCCACCGCTTCCACCATATCTCGACCGACGAGGTGTTTGGCTCGCTTGGCCCGCATGATCCGGCCTTTAGCGAGGTCACGCCCTATGCGCCCAACTCGCCCTATTCGGCCAGCAAGGCCGCGTCCGATCATCTGGTGCGCGCCTATCACCACAACTACGGGCTGGAGGTGACGACCAGCAATTGTTCGAACAATTACGGCCCCTATCAATACCCTGAAAAGCTGATCCCGCTGTTTCTGCTCAACGCGCTGCACGGGCGGCCCTTGCCAATCTATGGCGACGGGATGAACGTGCGCGACTGGCTGCACGTCGAAGATCACTGCCGCGGGATCGAAGCCTGCCTCACGCGCGGAATACCGGGCGAGACCTACAATATTGGCGGCGGGGCAGAGCTGCCCAATCTCGAAGTGATCGCCGCAATCTGCCGCGAAGTCGACCGCGTCTTTGCCGAGATCGAAGGGCTGGCCGAGCGCTACCCGCAAGCGCCCGCAGCGCGCGGTGAACCAACCGAAACCCTCAAAACCTTCGTCACCGACCGCGCCGGCCACGACCGCCGCTACGCCATCGACGAGACCAAAGCCCGCGCCGAACTGAACTACGCCCCGAAGCACGGCTTCGACGAAGGCCTCCGCCAGACATTGCGATGGTATCTCGATCACGAAAGTTGGTGGCGCCCGCTGTTGGCGCGCTGAACCTCAGCCGGGCGCAGGACAGAATTGGTGCGCCATCCATGACCCAAGGCACTCATGCCCGGCGGCATTCATATGGAGCGCGTCGCCAACCAACACGGGTTGGGCCGAAGGGCAGGATGTGAAGGCATCGGCAGGATCAAGCACCGCAACCTTCGCCGACCGGCCAACCGCCCCTGCTGCTTCGCGATAGGGGGAAAGCCTGCGGGTGATCGCGGTGCTGCCGCCTGGCGGCGGGGCGAGCAGAACGACCTGCGCCCCACGATTGCGCCATCCTGCGATCTGACGTTTCAGTGAGGCCTTGTAATCGTCAACCGGAACAGTGGTCTTGTCGCCCAGCCACCCACGCGGCGCGGCATCGTTTGTGCCATAGACGAGAATTACCAGATCCGCCTCGGGTAAGTCTCGCCCTCGCCAGCGTTTCTCGCCGTCGATTGCTGTCTCGCCTCCGACTCCATAGCGCACGACCTTGACGCGGCTTGCCAGCGACTGTTCGAGCACCACGCCAAATGGCGCGCCGCCTTCGCCCATTCGGCTTCCTGCAACGTGGCTGTCTCCGATAATGGCGATGTGTGATCCCCTGGCAGGGCAGACGAGATCACCCAGCAGATGGGAAACCGATGATGCCGCAGCGCTTTGCGTGCCCCCTAATCGCCATTGCGGCAGTTCTTGCCAAAGCGCGGCAAACATGCCCAACAACAGCGCGGCCACGGCCAGCGCGATTTTCTTTGCGCTGGTCAGAAAAGGGGGCCGGGCTGTCACGCCCTCAGGATTGCGCCTGCAGGCGATTTGGGTCAAGGCGCTGTACGATCGCGCTCGATGCGTCTGAAGGAGGAACAAGGTGAACCTCGCCCGACTGTCTGTTTTGCGCAAGCTTCTTACCGGAATACGGCTGCGCCTTTTCCGTGGGGTGATGAAGATGGACATTCATCCCACAGTAGAAATGTCGCTTAGTGCCAAGCCGGACCTAACCTTTCCCAAAGGCGTGCACATTGGCGAATATACTTATGTCGCCTTCAACGCCCGGATACTGACCCATGACCGCACCCGCGGCCTGTACATGCACACAAATATCGGCCGCAACTGCTTCATCGGTGGGGGAAGCATCATCCTTCCCGGCATTACTGTCGGGGACAATTGCGTGATCGGAGCCGGTAGTGTTGTGACCAAGGACGTGCCGCCGCGCTCGATTGTTGCTGGCAACCCGGCCAAGCTGATGCGCAGCGATATCGCGGTGGGTGCCTATGGCCGCTTTCTTGATGCGGACGAAACCGAAAAACGCATCCGCGCAGCCGATCCATCGGCAGCCGATTTGCCCAATCGCAAAATTCTGTAAACGAAGGGCAACTTCGCCAATTTACGCCCGCCCGGGCAAGGAATATCAATGCCCGATCGCCCCTTGCCGCACTTGAACGCTGAAGCGGTGCCGCTTAACGTGGGCTTACTTTGGCATTCCTGCTTTTCCGAAAATCTTGGCGTCGGCGCGCTCAGTGTCGCCAACGCCAACTTGATCGGCGCTGCTGCCGTAAAGGCTGGCCGCCGACCGGTGTTCCATCTGATGGGCGTGCGCGGCACCTTTGATTACAGCCACGAAATAGTATTCGAGAACCATTTCGAGAATATTGGCTACAAGTCGCTCATCAATCCCTTCTCAAGCCTTCACCGGACGCTGCGGAGCTGCGATGTGGTGTTCGATATCGGCGGTGGCGACAGTTTTTCAGATATTTATGCCGTGCGCCGGTTTTGGCTGATAATCGGATCAAAGTGGGCAGCCCGCTGTGCCAAAGGGCCGTTAATCCTCAGCCCGCAGACGATCGGCCCGTTTCATACCGCAGTCGCCCGCCATGCCGCAGTGGGGACGATGAATTTTGTGCAGCGGGTTTTTGCGCGCGACGAAGCATCGTTCAAGCTGCTCGGTGAACTTGGCATGGCGCATAACGCGGCGTTGACCACGGATGTTGCCTTTGCTCTGCCGTTCACGCCTGCGCCTGAGAAGCAGCACCGCGACCTTGTGGCGGGGCCGATAAAGGTTGGGCTGAATGTTTCGGCGCTGCTCTATCGGCGTGAACTGGCACGCGGTGATCGGATCAGGCTGACGGTGGATTATCCGGCGCTGATCGACGCGCTGCTGGAACGGATAACGCGCGAGCCACGGGCCGAGTTGCATCTCGTGCCGCATGTGCTCGCCGCGGCCACGCCTTACGAGGACGATTACGCTTTGGCCGAGGAATTGCAGCGGCGCTTCCCGGCGGCAATCTTGCCACCGCGCTTTTCCGGGCCATCGCAGGCGAAAAGCTACATCGCAAACCTTGATCTGTTTGCAGGCAGCAGGATGCACGCCACGATCGCGGCGATCTCGTCAGGCACGGCGGTGGTGCCGCTCGGCTACAGTCGCAAGTTCAGCGGGTTGTTCGATTCCTTGGGGTATGGCTGGAATGCCGATCTCACGCGTGAGGATAACGCGGCGGTGCTTGCTCGGTTTGACGCGGCATTGGCTGATTTGCCTGGACTTCGCGCTGAGGCGGTGGCGGCTAATGCCGAAGCACAGCGGCGGCTTGGCCACTATATTTCCGCGCTGGATGATACCGTGACAAAGTTGAGCAATCACGATGTATGATCTTGATACCATCAAGGCCAATGGGCTGTGTTCGGGTTGCGGTCTGTGTGCGGGTATGGCGGTTGGTGGCGATGCGCCGATCGTGATGCGCGATACGGCTGAGGGTTATCGCCGTCCCGAGGTTGTGGGAGAGGTTTCCGCAGAGCTTGCACGGATGATTGACACGGTCTGCCCCGGTGCCAATATCCGGCATGATCCCGCGCAGCATGAGGCCGAATACCACCCCGTTTGGGGGCCGCTGATCGCCGCGCGCCTCGGCTGGAGCACTGATATAGAGATGCGCCGCAATGCCTCATCGGGGGGTGGATTGTCGGGCATTCTTGTGCATCTGCTTGCCAGTCGGAAAATTGATTATGTGGTGCAAACGGCGGTGTCCTCGCAATCGCCTGTGCGCAATGCATTGGCGATCAGCACCGGGCGTGACGATGTGTTTCACGCTGCCGGTTCGCGCTATGCACCGTCGTCACCGCTCGAGGATATTGGCGTGCGGCTTGATGCGCCGGGGAAATTTGCGTTTGTCGGCAAGCCTTGCGACGTCGCAGGTCTGCGTCAGCTTGCCCGCTACGATCCCCGGGTCAACGAAAAGGTATCGGTGATGATCGCCTTCATGTGCGCAGGCGTGCCGAGCTATCGCGGCACTTCGGCATTGCTTTCGGCGATGGGGGTGGAGGATGAAAGCGCGGTCGTTTCGTTGCGCTATCGCGGTGATGGCTGGCCGGGATTTGCCACCGCGCGGCTCGAAGATGGCACTATCTTGACGATGGATTATGATACCAGTTGGGGCCGCATCCTCAACCGTCACCTGCAGTTCCGCTGCAAGATATGCCCTGATGGCATTGGCGAATTTGCCGATATCGTCTGCGCCGACGGCTGGTATTGCGATGCGGACGGCAACCCTCTGTTTGAAGAAATGGATGGCCGCAGCATCATTCTCACCCGCACACAGCGCGGCGAGGCAATACTGGCACGGGCAATGGCGACGGGCACGATTGCGACTGAGCCGCTGAGCCTGCAATCGCTTGGTCATATGCAGCCGTTTCAGGCGCGCCGCAAAGGCATGGTGCTGCCGCGATTGGCGGCCATGGCGTTAACTGGCCGAAGGCGGCCGCGGTTTGCCAAGCTCTCATTGGTTCGCACCGCGCATAGGCTGGGCGTAAAGGAAAGTTTGCGCAGTTTCGTTGGCACCTTCCGCCGCCTGCTGACAGGGCAGGGCAGGGATTGATGCTGCGTGTGAGGTTCGCATGACCGCCAAACGGGTGTCCAGAGCCGGCCTGACACTGGGCTTTGGCTCGATTCTGGAACATGCGTTGATGTTCCTGCGCACGGTCTTGGTTGCGCGCCTGCTTGGCCCGGAGTTTTTCGGGATCAGCGTTACCTTCCTGTTGGTAGTGAGCACTTTTGCACTCATCAGCGATTTGGGGCTCGAGAAATATGTGATTCAGGCGCGTGATAATGAGCTGGCTGACACCATGCCGACGCTTGCCACTCTATTGCTGATCCGCGGACTGTTGATGGGCCTGATGATCCTGCTGCTATCGGGTTGGATCGCGGCACAGTTTGGCCACCCGGAACTGGGCTGGTTCTATGCGCTGGCCGCGATGATCCCGGTGATTGAGGGATTCCGCAATCTCGATCCGCTCGCACAGCAGCGGCGGATGCAGTTCGGCGCCTATGTAAAGATGTTGATCGGGGGGCTTGTGCCGGGCGTGGTGCTGGCGGTGGCGCTTGCTGCGGTCACGCATAATTACATTGCCGTGGCGGCAGGTGCATTAACGACTTCGGTGGTCGCGGTGACGCTTTCGCACCGGCTCGCCCGCGAACCCTATCGGCTCGGGCTCAATCGCAAGGCCTTTACCGCGGTTATAGGCTACGGCTGGCCATTGCTGCTCAATGGCATCGTGATTTTCTTCGCTACGCAGGGCGACCGGATCGTGATCGGTACGCTGGCGGGAATGCGGGACTTGGCCGGCTATGTGGCGGTTGCGGCGTTGACCGGTGGGGTCAGCCTGTTTCTCGCCAAGCTGACCGGCAACCTCTATTTCCCCTTGCTGTCCGAGGCGCGCGGTAATCCTGAACTGTTTGGCGAACGCTGCCGCACCACCGGGGCCACATCGCTGCTGCTGGTTTCGGCAATGGTTTTCCCGCTCGCCATGGTCGGCGCGCCGCTGGTCGTGCTGCTGTTCGGCCCCGATTACCAGACCCCGGCATTGCTGGCGACATTCCTTGCGATCCAGGCGGCAGCCATGATGCTGCGATCATGGTGCGCGACGATTTCGCTTACCCTTGGTGGCACCAGTGATATCCTGGCTGCCAGCATTCTGCGGATTATCGGATTGGGCGGTGCATTGCTTGCGCTGTCATCAGGTAAGGACATTGTCTGGGTCGCGGCGTGCATGGCGGGGGGCGATGCATTGGCGACGTTCCTTGCGTTGTGGCGGGTCAGCCAGAGGACGAAGGCCGCCGCGCCTTCGTGCAGGATATTGGGACTGGTGTTCACCGGCCTTGCCGCGCTGGTGATAGTGGGGAATGTGACTTTTAATCCAGTTACAAGCTGGAGCGGCGCGATTTTTAGTGCGGCAATAGCAGGTGTGCCGGGAATGTTTGTTGCGCTATTGATGTCGAGCGATTTGCGTGAAAGGATCAAAACGATGTTCATCCGTCTCGCGCGTAAGATTGATTGAAAGGACGGACGGTGTCACACAATGTGGCCTTGGCGCTAGACACGAAAGCGGGTGCGAGAGCCTACCAAGATAAAACTGCGTCCTATTTCGGTGGGGTCAGGAGCGATTTTCTTGCGCTATTGCCAAGAGACGGATCGGCGAATGTGCTTGAGATTGGCTGTGGAGCGGGCGAAACAGGGAGCGCCGCACTCGCGCAGGGTCTTGCGCGCTCGTATATCGGAGTGGAAATCGCCTCGCAGGCAGCTTCCGTGGCACGGGGTCGCCTGACCGAAGTGCTTGAAGGCGATGTTGAACGAATGACGCTGCCTTGGCCTGATCAGCATTTCGATGCGGTACTGATGAGCGAGGTGCTAGAACACCTTGTGGACCCGTGGTCGGTAGTAAAGCGGGTGGTGGCCAAACTCAAACCCGGTGCGGTGGTGCTTGCCAGTTCGCCCAATGTTGCTCAGATCGCGGTGCTGCGCGGCCTGATTTCTGACCGCTGGGAACTGACCGATGAAGGCGTGATGGACCGCACTCACCTGCGCTGGTTCACGCAAGGCACGTATAGGAGGATGTTCGAGGATGCGGGCATTGTGATCGAGCATGTGCGCGCGATGGCTCCGCCGGGACCGGCCGGCACACTGTTTAATGTTTTCACGCTCAACCGTTTCCGCCACCTTACAATGCGTCAAATTTGCATCGTCGGGCGCGCACCGTGACACAGCAATCCGATATTCTTGACAACTTGCAGATTGTCGCCGCAGTCAACGATGGGGCGGTGCTGGCACACAATCTTTTGCGATCGACGATCATCCGTAAGGGGAAGGTCGATCTCAAATGTTATAGTGGCGCGGCCTCTGCGTCAGAGGCGTATAATCAAGGTCTCGATGATAGCGCGGCGCAGATCGTGGTGTTTGCACACCAAGACGTATTTCTCCCAGACAATTGGGGCCGACAGTTGGACCGCGCCATCGCACAGATCGAAAGCACTGATCCGGATTGGGCGATTATCGGCGCATTCGGCGTCGACCTCGGCGGGCGACCGGTTGGTCATGCGTGGTCGACTGGGTTAGCGTGCAGGTTGGGCGGGCGATTTCCCAATCCGGTCGAGGCGACGTGTATCGACGAGTTCGTGATCGTTCTCAACCGTGCGAGCGGTTTGCGCTTCGATTCAGCGCTGCCGGGGTTCCATCTTTATGGAACCGATATCGTCCTGAGTGCGGCTGCAATCGGGCTGAAGTCATACGTCGCTGATATTCCGGCAATCCACAACAGTAAGCCTGTGCGGGGTTATCGCGGCGGCTATTCTGACGCGTGGCATTATATGCGCTGGAAGTGGAGTGAGCAGTTGCCAGTGCCCACCCTTACGGTTCCGCTGACTCGCTCTCCTTTCCCGCTGATGTGGGCCAAGCTTCGGTTGTGGAAGTCGCTTGGCAAGCGCTTGCAACGTGCTGGCGACTCAAGTGCTGATCCGCGCGAGCTTGCAACGCAACTCGAATGCTGATCGGCGTTGGTCGGGCATCGGCATGATTTTTGTTTAAAGCGCTATTCGCTCTGATTCTCACACCCATCACACAAACGCCCCGCCCAGCTTCCACGGATCGGCGTTGGCGCTGGCGGCACTGTTCGGGATTGCCTTGTGCAGCACCCCGTTGAACTCGACCGACATATCGGCCATCCGCACTCCGGCGGGCAGCGGATTGGTGCCGTTGTTCACTGCAACAAAGCTGAACCGGCGCACGGTGTTAAACACGCCGTTGCTGGCGTTATTGAACGGATAGACTTCGGTAACACCATTGACCGTCAGTGTGACTGTCTGCGCAGACTGATCCGCGTCAAAGATGATGTCCAGCCATTTGTTCTCGACAAGGCTGCCGGCATGACGATCTGGAGCGCTTGCGAACATCGCCGCCTGCGTTCCGTCCTCGACCGAAACGCGGAAAGCGTTGTTGAAGGTTTCAAGATCACACCCCAGCGAAAGCTGCGCGAACGGCTTCTGCGCGTTGGCCAGCGTCCCCGTAGGCCAGAAGAACTTGCCCCGGTATGTCACACGGGTCAGGCCCGCTGGCGGATTGGCTGTGTCGCCAAAATAACCCACCGGGCTGCCTTGCGTCAGGAACACCGAAGGCGTGTTGGCGGATTGAATGCTGACCGCCTGTTCAAACCCGTTGATCGTCACCGATGCGGTGACAAAGCCGTTGCCCGTGGGCGAACTCTGCCGCCTGATCTGAATGAACTGATCCGGCTCGATAGTGCCCGCCGCGCTGCCCCACGCCTGCAATTCGGTGGTGCCATCAGCCGCCACCTTACGCCATTCGGTGCCCGCACCAACGCTCACGCTCTGGCCTACGCGCCGGTTCAACACCTTGCGCAGCGGCAGGGAGATAAGCGTGTTCTCTGCCACCCCGGCCAAGTCATTCCAATGCGCCCCGCTCGGCACATTCTCCCAGCGGATTACCGCAGTGTGATCGCTGGTGGCCCAGTCCACCGCGTCACGGGTCGCCACCGCGCCCAGCCCCGCTCCTTCGGCGGCAGGCGTGATCGCCGCTTCAATTTCGGCGCGGGTGTTCGCCGTGGTCAGATCGCCAAGGTTCGGGAACACCGCTGCGGGGTCGGCGGCGCTGAGCAATAGCAGCGTGTCTTGCTGCATGAACTCATCCTCGGAAGCCACAATCCGGGCGGCAATTGCGCTACCCAGATAGACCGATCCGCCGTCATCGGTAACAAAGGTGATTCCCGGCGATATGCTCGCAGGATCGCGCCAGTCCACCACGGTTGCGCCATAGACCAAGGCATTGCGCACCATGAACTCGGGCTTGGGTGGCTCACCCATGAACAGCGAGTTCGGCGCACCGCCCACCTGCATGGTCGAAATCACATAGAAGTCCGAGAATGCCGGGGTGTGGTCATTATCCGAAATCCACAAGCCTTGGCTGCTCACGCCTACGCGCAGATTGCCGGGGCGCACCCGGTTGCCCGCATAGAAGACCGGGCCAATCACGCCTGTGCCATCACTGAAAATCTGGAACTGGTCGCCATGCGGATCGCGCGCATCGCCGTTGAGGTTTTCGGCAATGCCCGACCGCGCAAACGGCAGGCATTCGGTATTGCGCAGGACATAGGCAAACCCGCCCGGTTTCGGCGCAAAGGAAAGAATGTCCTGATAGATGCGGGTAAAGTCGCAATCCATGACCACCGCGGACATGGGATTTATTCCCTTCACCCCGTTCACCAGATCGCGGAACGTACAATTGCGGATTTCCAAATCCTCGACGGTGGCCGCGCCCGATGAAGTGAATGCAGCAGCGAGATATGTGGACAGCCCGATTTCGGTGCGGGCGTTCACCTCGACCGTCCCCGATGCGGCCAGCACGGCGAAATGAGTGCTTCCCGCAGGTGTGATGCCGGTGCTGATGCGTGTGCGCTGCCCCGCTGGTGCGGCGGTGCTGCCTGTGGTTGCCACCACACCCGGCCCACCCACTTCGACAAAGACGGTCTGCGCGCCGCGATTGAAGAACTCGATCCACCCGGTCAGCCCCGGCGCGGTGTCTTTCCATGTCAGCGGATAGGCCGCGCTGGTCGTGGTGGCGGTCTGGACATTATCAATCCGCTCATATTCAGGCAGGTCGGCGGCGGTGTCGATATTGGTCAGTCCCACGCCGTAGCCGTGGCGAAAGGACGTGCCGTTGATGAAACGGATGCCGCCAAATGTGCCGTTATTGAACACCACGCAAGAGCCATAGGCCTTGGGCCAACCCGTCATCTGGAAATTGAGGCCCGAAAAGTCGATCCCGCGCGTTATCCCGTCAAGCAGGATAGACGGCAGGGACGCCGAAGCATTGGCACTGCGAATGGTGAGCGGATTGCCCGACATATCGCGGCTATTAATGGTGCGCTGGGTGAAGCTGGAGCCGACAATCTCGACAGTCTTACCCGCGAGCGTCGCCGCGTCATTGGCGAATACGGCATCCCACTCGGCGTCAGACGTGACGATGAAGTCTGCGGGTGGGCGGGGGGTGGTGCCTGACAAGAGTTGCTGGCGAGCCATGATCATGTTGGCAATCATCAGGCGCAAGCCACGATCGCAGCAGCGGTGGTTCCGGCCTGACGGACATGGGTAGCGCGTACGAACAGATAGCCGCCCGCCGGAACATTTTCGAACACCACATCGCTCGCTGCGTCCCTGGTGCGCAAGGCCACGTTTCCGGCTTGGCCAACGTAGAGATATTTCGGGACCAAGGGCAGCGCTGCAGAGTCGTTCGGGGTAACAGGGTAGGCATTTTCACTGGGTGTTGCTGGCGATGATCCAAAAGCGATAAAATTGTCCGACATGAACTAACCTCTCTGCATGAAATTTACCCCTTTAATGAACCATATTGGTTATGTGTAGGAAAGCGACTTTTTGCGCAATTCGTCAAGGAATGCTCGCCGTCGGTCGCGGAGAGGGTCCAGGTGGTCACGGTCAGGGCATCTCACTCGCCCAGAACCAAAGCGAGGCCCGCGCCCACCAATGCGAGCTGAGATTTTATTATGGCGCGAATCGACGATGCGGACATTGGGTGCTGCACACGTAAATGGCAGGTTGGGTTTAGGCTATGTCTGGAAAGATCGGATAAGGGGTGCTAGCGCCGCCTAGAACGCATCTTGCCTAATCAGTCACGCGGTATGCACTATGCGGTCGGGGCAGAGAAGCGCTGTTGGTGAAGATCATGCAGTATGCCTTATCCGGTATGCTGAATTGGCGAGCGAAGGGCATGAATTGAACTGATGGGCACAGCCTACAGCCAGTTACCAGTTCCTTTGCGCTCCCAACGCGTACAGGCCTTCCGCCCACGGGGAAGCATGGTGGCAATAATTCTGGCGACACTGTCGCTGTATCTACTTCTGATTCCTCAGCAATTCAATATAACAATCGCAGGGGTCTATCTTTCACCTGCCCGCATATTTTTACTCGGCGCGAGTTTGTACGTGCTGTCGGGCACGTTGCGAAAGTCCATACGTTTTGCCTGGCCGGACTTGCTGATCATCCTTGCTTTGGCTTGGATATGGTTGGCGTCGTACATGAGCAGTGGCTCGGTCGGAACTGCGATTATCATGGGAGGCTCCCATACGGTTGATATGGGGCTGGCCTATTTCCTGGCGCGCGCAACGATTCAATCACCAACCGACCTGCGACGATTTCTCATCCTGATTGCCCCTGGGGTCGCAATTATCGGCGCGGTGGTGATAATCGAATCCATCACTCGCACCTTACTGCTTCAACCCTTGGCGTCGGCCGTCACGGGGATGCCGATGCCGATCAGGTATGAGGTCAGAATGGGCCTGGTACGGGGTACGGCGTCATTTCCTCATCCAATTCTAGCGGGCATTTTCCTCGCGAGTTTCCTGCCGATATACCTTCTATCTGGATTGCGGGGATGGCCGAGATTGCTTGGATTGGCCGCCTCCTTTGGCGGGATATTCACAATGAGTTCGGCTGCCATGCTTGGTGTGGTTGTTGGCGGGCTTCTGTCAGTTTATGACTGGATAGGCGAGCGGATAGGCAATTTGAGCTGGCGGCTATTTCTGTTTTTCGCAGTCAGTTTCTATGGGGTCGTGGAACTTGCGAGTAACTCCGGCTTCTACAATCTGCTCATTCGCTACGCGTCGCTCAATACAGCCTCAGCCTATAATCGTGTTTTGATATGGCGATATGGCACCGAAAATATCGAAAGACATCCGTGGTTCGGAATCGGATACTCCGATTGGGTTCGCCCTGACTGGATGAACTCGGGCTCTTTCGATCACTTCTGGCTGATCATGGCGCTTCGATTCGGAATTCCGGAAACGGTGCTATTGCTCGGCGCAACCCTGATCGGGCTGGTCATGGTTGCACGCCGATCGCGGCACATGCCACCGCACGATGCGCGGCTGTTGCGCGGTGTGGCGATTTCGCTGTCGGTGTTTGCGCTCGGGATCAACTCGGTGACACTGTGGATGTCAGCGCTCACTTGGTTCTTCATGCTGCTGGGGCTGACGGTGAGCCTCGGCGCGCAACCTGCGGCGCAAATGGTTTTCGCCCGGCCAACACGCGGAGCGGAGCGCCCGCGCTAATGCTGGCCGCATCAAGCGAGGATGGTCAGAGGGTGCTGCGCTAGCGCCGCAACCGTGCAAGAAGGCCGCGCTGCGGATCATAGCCATGACGCCAATAATTTGGCCTTAGCGCTACAAGACGCTGTTTTTTGCCTGCCGTGGACAAATTAGGTTTAAACCAACCAAAAAGCCAACCCAATATGACTCGCTGTAGGGATGAAAGCCAAATCAAAAAGAATGCAAGCAGGCTATCAATCTTACTCCAATGCAGTCGCGTAAACTGAATTACGCCAGCATTTAGATACAATTCCCTATTTGGGGATGAAGCCTCTCCATGCCCAATATCATGATTCGCTAAAGAGCTGGCAATTCTCCAGAATGAATGCCCTCGCTGCGCCAGACGGTGAAACAGATCGACTTCCTCGCAGTAAAGGAAGTATCGTTCATCCAGCCCGTCGGCTTCGTCCCATGCGCTGCGCGAAAACATTACGAAACTGCCGCTCATGACCTCCACCTCAGCGTCAGCCGCTACAGTGGCATTGTTTCGCAGGGCGGCAGACGATCGGCCCAGTGTCCGGCTCAACATCTCTTTTAATGATGGGATCTGCACCGTGTTGCCCAAGTCAGGGCGATCATTATGGTCAAGGGTCACTCCACCCCACGCCGACGCATAAGGATAGGTCTTCGTTGCCTCCAACAGTCGATCCACGGCATCGGGTTTGAGCACCACATCGGGATTGAGCAGCAACAGATGCCTGCCCTTGGCCTGCGCGGCGAGCAGATTGTTTCCAGCCGCGAAGCCAACATTGCCGCGGCTGAGAACGATTTTTACTGAGGGGAACGCGGCGACGACGACATCGGCGGATGCCCCGTCGCCGTTGTCGATCAGCAGGACTTCGTATGTATGGCGCGTGCAGGCGGCAGGGATCGAGCCAAGGCAGGCTGCGATAATCGCATGCGAATTATAGGCAACGATCAGGATGCTGACATCAGGTGTGGTGGCAGTAATGTTCATCATGTCCGGGGCCGGTGTTCAGGATGGCTGTCGGGTCGACAGATCGCGTGTCCACGCCGTGCTGGCACCGCGCTTGCGATTCCAAACAGCCAGCGCCCGCGCTGCAAACTTGATAGCGAAGAAAATGATCAGATCGACCGGATGCGTGCCGCTTCTGAGAGCTGCAGACAATCCTCCACCATTGCGCGCATTGGCGAAGTGGGGGCTGGGGTATTCCCGCCGGACTTCGGTATTGCCGTTTTGGCGCCGCGCCTCAACCCTGATCTGCTCGCGCGCAGTTCGCGGCGGATAGACGACCGAGACCACCGGACGCCCAACTTCATCCTCGGTGATGTAGCGCTTCTGGTGGTCAGGGAAGCGCGTATGGATCCATATATCGTCACCAGTGATCGGCGGAAACTCGCCCACACTGTCAAGCGCTTCGGCACAGAGGGCATAGCATCCGGCGCCGCCCTTGCCCGCCGTGGCGTAGGGTTGGCGCAACCAAGCGCGGTAATAGGCCTTCATTATCCAGTTGCAGCGTGACAGGTCCAGCCTGATGGCGGGGGCGGCGGTCATTACACCTTCTTCGCGCAACGCACGGGCAAGCGCTAATAATGACCAGTATCCACATTGCACATCTGCATCGACATAGATGCGAGGGAAATATGAGGCAGCGCGATTGGCTGCGTTGATCGCCGCGGTCTTTGATCCGACAGGAAGATTGAGCAACACTGCTCCTGGAGCAGCGATGCGTGCGACCTCTACGGTCTTGTCATTGCAACCATTGGCCGCAACTATGACCTCCATCATGCATTCTGAGGGGGCATCAGCAAATATGGTTTCCAGGCACCGTGCAATCACAGCCTCTTCATTGTGGGCTGGAATGATGACCGTAAACGGCTGATGCTCGACCAAAACCTGCGACCTATCCTTGTCCGCGACTATTGAAAGCCAAGGTTGATTTTCCAGTTGGAGCAACGGGGCAGTTCGGTCCAGTGTTCAAGCCTACCGCTAGCCGGGCGCGACAGCTGGCCCTATTTATCGCGCCCATATTCGTAATAGCCATATTGGTAGCCGTAAGCCTGCCCAGCCTCAAGCGCGCGGTATTTGGTCAGAACTACACCGATGATTGTGCCGCCCGATTGCATCAGCCTGCGCACCGCAGCGCGCGCTTGGCCGAAGGGTAGGCGGTTGGCTTCGAGAATGAAAACCGTTGCATCGACAAGGTTGGCGAGAACCGGAGCGTCAGCCAGTCCCAGGATCGGGGAAGAATCGAAGATGATCAGCGAGTATTCGTGCCGGTACTTCTCGATGAATTCGCGCATCTCGCGTGATGCCAGAATCTCGGTGGGATTGGGCGGAAGTTCGCCGACGGGCAGGATTTCGAGATTCTCGTGAATGCCTTTGACCACCGCCCTCTCGATCTCAACGTGGCCGAGCAGAACTTCTACCAAGCCAACTTTGGGCCGCTCGATGTCGAGGAGGTTGGCCACTGAGGGGCGGCGCAGGTCGGCATCAATCAGTAGGGTCTTGCGGCCAAGGCTTGCGAATAGCTCGGCCAGAATCACGGCGGTCGTGCTTTTACCTTCACCGGCCTGGCTGCTGGTAAGCTGGATGACGTTGCGGTTTCGTGGCAGCGTGAAGTCAATCGCTGCACGAATGGAGGAATAGGCCTCCATCAACGCGCTGAAACGATTATTACCGTGTGATTCAATATCACGGTTCTCGACATGCGGGGTGTGCCCCAGCAGCGGCAGGCCGACCTTTTCCTCCACGTCATCCAGCGAGCGGATACGATCATCGAGCGCTTCACGTAGCACCGCCAGCCCAGCGGCCAACGCAATGCCAAGCACCAACGCAAGGCCCATGTTGCGCGGTATATTCGGCGCGAAGGGCGAGTCCGGCACCATCGCTGAATCGATCTTGCTGATCGTGCCGGGGTCAAGGTTCGCGGCGCTGGTGATTTGATTATAGCGATCCAGTAGTGATTTGAGCTGATCGCGAAGCGCTTGGGCCTCACGGTCGAGGGCGCTTAGTTCGACCTGCTGATCTTGTTCGACCAGTCGTTCGCCCGTCAGAGCGGCCAATTCTGCTGTCAGCGCGCGCTCCTGACTCTGGGCCACCAGAAACTGACTGCGGGCGCTCGCCTTGATATCACTGCTTATGCGTTCGATCTGTGTTTCAAGTACCTTCAACTGTTCCTGCAGGTTCTGAATCTGCGGGAAATCGTCGTTGTACCGCTGACTTAGGTCGGCGAGCTGCGCAAGCTTGGCGGTGCGTTCAGACAATAGGCCTTGCAGCACCGGATTGGCCTGCACCTCGGGAAGCTCCGCTACCGGCAACTTCTGGATTGCCCGCCATCTTTGCTCTGCTTCGATCCGTGCCGCGCGCGCGTTTGCGGCGCGGGTATTGATGCTGGAGAGATTAATTGCTGTCAGAGTCGATGTGGTGGGGGTGCCTTCTTCGGATTCTGATGCCTCAAGAATGATTCCTCTGCTCCGAGCATAGGAATTGGAGACCTGCTCGGCCTCAGCTAGCCGTTGCCGCGTTTCATCTATCTGACTCTTGAGGTATTCGAGTGCGTATTCGTTCCCCTCAGCGGAGTTGCGCGAACCGGTCGCCACGAAGGCATCGGCATATGCATTGGCGATTTCCGCAGCAAGGGTGGGGCTTTCGGATTGAAAGCCGATCGTGATCACCCAATTCTGGGTTGGAACCTCGGCGACAACGTCACCGGTGAGGATCGACACAGCCAGTTGCTGTTTGGCTTTGATCCACTGCTCATCGCTCATGCCCGGGGCACGGCCTTCGTCGACATCCTTGCCCAACAGGTCATAGCGCGAGGCCAGATTGAGTTCAGTTACCACGCCTTCGGCAAGGCTGCGGCTCTTGATTACTTCGACTTGGGTCGCGAGGTAATCGTAGATCTGAACCGGATTGAACCCGGGATCGGTATCCTGCCCCTCAACCACATATTGTCCGTAGGGCTTTACGCTTACCTTGGCGTCAGCCTGGTACATCGGGGTGGACAGCAGGGTGACAATCAGTCCGCCGAGCAAGGCCACCATGATGACAGCGACGACCAGCCAGCGCTGCCGGTAAATGATCCCACGGATGGCTGCGAAATTGAAAAACTGCTGACGCGGGGCCAGCTGTCCCATCGGGCCATCGGGCATATAAGCATCAAGCCAAGTGCCTTGGCGGGAATGCTCTGGTGAGTGGATAATCGATCTTTCGTTCATCGGATCAGTTGTCGAGACCAGCCACCGCGAAAACACCGAAAACCGGCAACGCTTTCAGCAAATCTTCCCAGAATACCGACAAACCATCGGTGCCCATGACCACGCGATCGCCGGGCTGAAGTACCGGGTCAAGCATTGTCCCTTGGCTCACCTGCTGGTGATCAAACTTGGCGACCATGATGCCTTCCGGACTCTCCCGGAATACCGCAACCTGTTGGACTTTCGCAGTTCGTTTCGGCCCTTTTGCCAGCGCGATTGCAGAGGAGAGGCGCGCGCCGGGTTGGAATGGGTAAACACCGGGAGTATTCACGGCTCCTTCAACAGTAACAAGATGCGACGCATATTCAGCAACATTGACGCTGACCATCGGCGATTTAAGTCCGATTGTAGCAAGCCGTCGGGTCACGTCCTGTTCGAATTGTTTTGCCGTCATTCCTGCAGCAGGTATCGAGCCGAGCATTGGCAATGAAACATTGCCCTCTACGCCGATCTGCACCGCGTCGATTGTAAAGTCCGGTTCGCGAAATACGTTGACTGATATGCGATCCGCCGGACGCAGAAGATAGGTCGTTGGCCGCTGGTAAGAATACCCGGACTGCCCCAAATCGGTTGCTGGCTTGATCACGCTTGCGCCAATCACGGGTTCGGGTGTCGATGCGCAGCCAGTGAGCGCAACCATGGCGGCTGCGAGAACTGACACTGTCCGAAAACTAGTGTGGCTCATCAACTTCACAACATCCTCCCTAGGCACGTATTTTTGCTTAGGCGTAGGGATATCGCAGTGCAATACTAATGCCGACTTGGCACACGATTCGAGGCGTCGCCCACGCCGAGCCATACTCGGCGCCGGGGCATTAGGATGTTATATAAAAACGTTTGACCCTATCAGAATTGCCTTGTGCGCAGAATTGGTTGGCTGAATGATCGACATGGTCACATCGCAGCGGCGTGACCCAACTGGTAAACTGCGGCAGGAAAATTAGTGATGATATCGGGCCCATCAACCTTTAGCCTTGCCGCAAGTTGCCTTTACGGCATTGTCATGCTCGCTTGCCTTGCCGCTGCCGCGACCGCGCTGCGCCAGCGACAAGTGTCGGGGCACCTGCGAACTTGGTTGATGCTAGCGCTGTTCTTCGGCGTCCTGATCACATTGCGTCTGGTCAATGCCGAAGAATGGCTGCGCGCAATTCTTCGTGATTACCTCAGAATATCAGGTCATTATGGCGACCGCCGCAGCCTTCAAGCCCCGCTGGTAGCGGCGATACTGACCATCGCGGGAGCGGGAGCGATGTTTGCGCTGCAGCGATGGGCACGCAACCTTCGCGGGCGCCGGAACGTTGCGCGTTTGACCGGGGTTCTTGCCGCTGCTGCGATGGTGTGTCTGATGGCCTTGCGGATCGCCTCGCTGCACCTGACCGATGCCCTCCTTTATGGCCCTCCGAAACTTAACTGGGTGATTGATATCGGGGTGAGCTTCGTGGTGCTGGTTGCAGCGATCTATTACGTCCAATTGGTGCGTGCGCGCCCTTGAGCGGTTGGCCGGGCAAACTATCCGGCAGTGGCAAGGATCGCTGCAATCGTGCGGCTGGCGGTGCCATCGCCATAGGGATTATGCGCCCTGGCCATGCGGTCGTAAGCGTCGCTGTCGTCAAGCAAGCGACTAGTTTCCATGGTAATTTTTGCCGACTCCGCTCCGACCAATCGTGCTGTCCCTGCGGCAACACCTTCGGGCCGTTCGGTGGTGTCGCGCATCACGAGCACTGGTTTGCCGAGGCTGGGCGCTTCCTCCTGGATGCCGCCTGAATCGGTTAGGACAATGTCGCAAGCTTCCATCATCGCGACGAAATCGAGGTAGTCGAGCGGGTCAATCAAGGCGATGTTGTCATGCCCCGAAAGCGCGGGGCGCATGACTTCTGTGACGTTGGGATTGGGGTGCAGCGGATAGATGATCGCCACGTCTGCGCGCCTAGCAAGTGTCTGTAAGGCATTGGCAATTTCTCGCATCCCGGCTCCGAAATTCTCACGTCGGTGGGCCGTGACCGCGATGATCCGTTTGCCCGCGAAGCGCCGTTTTAGCGGGCCGATGGCGGGTGCCAATGACGGATCGGCGGCCAGTTTTTGCTGCGCAAACATCAGTGCGTCGATCACCGTGTTGCCGGTGACGTGTATGGCTTTTTCATGCACGTTTTCAGCGCGTAAAGCTGCCGCCGCGGTTGCTGTCGGGGCGAAATGTAGGTCGGCCACTGCGCCAGTTACCTTGCGATTTACCTCTTCGGGCCAAGGCGAATAGATATCGCCGCTGCGCAATCCGGCCTCGACATGGCCTACAGGTATCCGCCTGAAATAGCACGCCAAAGTCGCCATCATCGTTGTCAGTGTGTCGCCGTGAACCAGAACGCGATCAGGTTTGAGCGCGTCCAAAGCCTCACCAAAACGCGTCAAAATGCGCGCGGCGAGGGCATCTAGCGACTGGCTAGGCTGCATCAAGTCGAGGTCAAGGTCGGGTCTAAGTCCGGCTAGCGCGAGCACCGAATCGAGCAATTCGCGGTGTTGGGCGGTCACCACCACTTTCACATCGAACTGCCCGGTTTCGCGCAAGGCATCGACCACCGGAAACATCTTGATCGCTTCGGGTCGGGTGCCGAAGGTGACGAGAATGCGGGGTTTCCCGCCAACCGGACTCATCGCCGCAGCATGCCCCGCGTGTCGAACACCAGCTTGCCCGCCAGATCATCGGGCGAAAGGTATTTGAACGCAGTGTGATCGACCAGCACCACCACAATCTCGGCCGTCAGCAACGCGGCGTCAAGCGTCACCAGCGCGGCGCCCGATCCGGCAAGGGCATCGGGCAAGCTTTCGGTGAACGGTTCGACCACCAGTATCCGCTGCCCGTGCGTGTGGGAAAGGCTTTGCGCGATGGCGAGCGCGGGGCTTTCGCGGAAGTCGTCAATATCGGGTTTGAAGGCAAGGCCGAGCAACGCGACCTTGCCGCCCGGTGCGGCATCCAGCAGCGCGCGAATGCGGTTTTCGGTGTGCACCGCCTTGTGATCATTGACCTCGCGCGCGGTGCGCACCAGCCGCGCGGCATTCGGCGCGCCGGCCACCAGGAACCACGGATCAACCGCGATGCAGTGCCCGCCCACGCCGGGGCCGGGTTGCAGGATGTTCACGCGCGGGTGGCGGTTGGCCAGCCGGATCACGTCCCACACATCCACCCCGATCACGTCAGCGATCATCGATAATTCGTTGGCGAAGGCGATATTCACATCGCGAAAGGAATTTTCGACCAGCTTGACCGTCTCGGCCACACGGGCGGTGGTGGTGAGGCAATCGCCCTTCACAAAGCTGGCATAGAGCGCCGAAGCCCGTTCGGCGCAGGCCGCAGTGACCCCGCCGATCACCCGGTCATTATGCACCAGTTCGTTGACGATCCGCCCCGGCAAGACGCGTTCGGGGCAATAGGCCAGCGCGATGTCCGCCGCGCCGGTGCTGCCATCGCGCGGCACCACCAGATCAGGGCGCGCCTCTGCAATGATTGCGGCGACGCGTTCGGTGGTGCCGACCGGCGAGGTGCTTTCGATGATGACGCAGGCACCCGGCAGGATCTTTGGCGCAATCGAACGCGCGGCCGCCTCGACATAGGAAATGTCGGGCGTATTGTCCGGCCCCAGCGGGGTGGGCACGGCGATCATGTAGAAACTTGCGGTGGGCACTTCGGTCGCGGCCACCAGCGTTTGCGCGGTGATGGCATCATGCACCAGCCGATCGAGATCGCGTTCCTCGATATGCACGCCGCCCGCGTTTACCGTATCGACCACGGCTTGCGACACATCGACGCCGCACACGTTCCAGCCGTAGCTGGCAAGCAGCGCAGCGGTGGGCAGGCCGATATAGCCAAGGCCGATCACCGCAACCTGATGATCGGGCGCGGGATGAACCTGCGCCTCGCGCCCGAGCGCGGCATTGGCATAAAAAGGAGCGTTCATGAAATCACTGTCCCGGCTTTTTCAGGCGGAACCATGGCCGCAAAGCCCTTAAAATCGCGTTAGGCTTGCTGTGTTTTTCACCATGTTGCGCTCCACTCGCCGTGTGATGGGGATCACAAGGGGCGGTTTTCGATGAAGGCGGCCAATGCCCGATGCAACTGGCGCGCGGTGGATGATTGCACGGCTGACCAGTCCTTGACCGCCAAGCCCTCGGCAATGCGCGCGGGCAGCGCGGCCTCGTCCATCGCCACCAGAATGCCGGGCCGCCCGGAAAGCTGGTTCACGGTCGCCAGTTGGTGATCATTGCGATGTTCGCCCAGCGCCGCGCGGCGCGGGACGAGGATGATCGGCTTGGCAAAGCGGGCTGCGGTCAGCACGGTGCCGATCCCGGCATGGCTGACAATCAGGCGCGATTGTTGCACCAGCCGTTCAAATTCCGCAGGTGCGATTCTTGCGCGTGCATCCATATGTTGCGGGGAGTAGCGGCCCTTGCCGGTCTGCGCGATCACCGGCAGGCCCAGCGTTGGCGCAAGCGCGTCCATCGCTGCGATCAGGCGATCAAACCCCAACTGCATCCCGACAGTGACAAGGATCACAGCACCGCTCCGAAATAGCGCGGACGCGCGTCCGTGCCGAGATGTTCCCACTGCGTCCAACATTCATGCGCCCAGCGCTGCGACAGCTTGCCGCACAGCGACAATTGCTCACCATTGGCGACGCTATCGATCCATAGGGTGCGCGCGCCGACCAGACGCCCGGCCAGAATGCAGAAAAAACCCGGCGCGGCCCCGGTCGATATCACCACCTGCGGGCGGTGTTTGAGCACGATCCACAAGGCCACCAGCCCGCACAGCGCGGATTGCAACGGCTTGTTCTGGTTGCAATCGGGCAGGCGTTCAGCGCTTTCGATGCCGTGCTGCGCGGCCACCGCAGGTTCGGTCGTGGCAAAGCGGATGTCGTAATTGTCCAGCGTCGCTCGCAGCAGCATCAGCTGTTCCCAATGGCCGCCGCCCGATGCCGCTGCGAGCACTCTGGTCGAGCCGCTTTTCATTCGTCAACCTCGTTTCGCCGCCCGCACAAATACGTAAGGTTGCGCCTATGGGCAGGAGGCTGGCGCTGTCAATTGCCGCGCAGGCCGGGTTGTCGCAAGCGCGGGCTTGCCCTCCGGTTCATGACACGCCACACACGCGGCCAAAGGGAGAGACAGATGAACCAGCCATCAGGGCCGCTTTCGGGCCTCAGGGTGATCGAATTCAGCGGCATCGGGCCGGGGCCGCATGTCGCGATGTTGCTGGCTGATCTGGGCGCCGAAGTGGTGCGGGTTGACCGGCCCGGCGCGGGGGTGGGCAACCCCGTGGTTGAACGCGCGCGGCATCGGCTGGCGGTGGATCTGAAAAGCGATGATGGCAAGGCGCAGGTGCGCGCCGCCGTGGCCCATGCCGATGTGCTGATCGAAGGGTTTCGCCCCGGCGTGATGGAGCGGTTGGGGCTGGGGCCGGAAGAACTGCTCGGCCTCAACCCGCGCCTTGTCTATGCCCGCATGACCGGCTGGGGGCAGGACGGCCCACTCGCCCACGCGGCTGGCCACGATATCAACTACATCGCCATCACCGGCGCGCTGGCGGCGGTGGGCAAGCCGGGCGAAACCGCCACCCCGCCGCAGAACCTGGTCGGCGATTTCGGCGGCGGGTCGATGTATTGCGCCTTCGGGATCATGGCCGCGCTGTATGAACGCGAAAAATCGGGCAAGGGCCAGGTGGTCGATGCCGCGATTGTCGACGGGGTGACCAGCCTGATGAGTTTCTTCTTCGGGGCGCGCGGGGTGCCGCATCTCTCGACCGAGCGGGGCAAGGGGATGCTGGGCGGGGCGGCGCATTTCTACCGCTGCTTCACTTGCAAGGATGGCAAGGAAATCTCGCTCGGTTCCATCGAACCGCAATTCTATGCCGAGATGCTGGCCAAGGCAGGCGCTCCGGCGGAATTGGCGCAAGGCCAGATGAACCCCGCCAACTGGGATGATTACGCCGCCCGGTTGGCCGCGCTGTTCCTCACCCGGACGCAGGCGGAGTGGTGCGATCTGCTCGAAGGCAGCGATGCCTGCTTCGCCCCGGTGCTGACGCTCGACGAGGCACGCAGCCATCCGCACATGAAGGCGCGCGGGGCCTATGTCGAACATGACGGCGCATGGCACACCGCCCCTGCGCCGCGTTTCAGCCGCACGCCGGGCGCCGTTCGATCAAGCGCGGATGACGGCGCGGATGTGGTCGCAAGCTGGGGGAGCCAAGCATAATGGCGGGCAAGTTTTTCGATGAATGGGTGGTGGGGACACGGATCGAACACGAAATCCGCCGCACCGTGACGGAAACCGACAATCTGCTGTTCTCCACCATGACCCATAACCCGCAGCCGCTGCATCTGGATGTCGAGGCGGCCAAGGCAAGCGGTTATGGGCAGATTCTGGTGAACTCCACCTTCACCTTCGCGCTGCTGGTCGGCCTGTCGGTGGGGGACACCACGCTGGGCACGCTGGTCGCCAACCTCGGCTTTGACAAGGTGGTGACGCCCAAGCCGGTGTTCATCGGCGACACGCTGCGCGCCTATTCCGAGGTCAAGGAATTGCGGGACAGCAAATCGCGTCCCGATGCCGGGATCGTCACCTTCATCCACGAAATGTGGAACCAGCGCGACGAGGTGGTGTGCCGCTGCGAACGGTCGGCGTTGCTGAGGCGCTCTGCTTGACGCACGGCCCGCGCGGCACAATAACCGCGCTCGGGCGATTTTGAGGGGAAAAGGCATGAACCGCGCAATCAGGCGGCTGACGCTGGCCAGCGTTCTGGCGATGGCACTGACGGCGTGTGGCGGCGAAGCCGACGTGCCCGAAGAACAGACCGGCACCGGTGAAGGCACGATCACGCTCGCCGAATTTCCCGATCGGCCATATTGGGGCGACACCCACCTTCACACCGACAATTCGATCGACGCATTCGGCTTTGGCGTCAGGCTTGGGCCGGAGGCCGCGCTGCGCTTTGCCTCGGGCGAGGAAGTTGAGGCGACCACCGGGGGTAAGGCCAGACTGGCGCGGCCGCTCGATTTCCTCGTGATTGCCGATCACTCGGACGGGCTGGGCGCGACCCGGCGGCTTTATGACGCCCCACGCTGGTATGTGAAATGGGTGATCGGCGATGATACCATGCTGCGGTGGTATGACATGATGCACGAAAGCCCCGAACAATCGGTTCGCGCCGTTGCCGAACTGGTTACTGCGGCGGCCAATAACGAATTGCCCGCAGCGCTGCGCGATCAGGCCAATCGGGAAGAGAACACGCGCGACATCTGGGCCACTCACCTGAGCATTCTTGACCGTTATAACAAGCCGGGCAAGTTCACCGCGCTGGCCGGGTTTGAATGGACCTTGATGCCTGATGGTAACAATCTGCACCGCGTGGTGATGTTCCGCGATGGCCGCGACCGGACCGAAACCGTGCTGCCGTTTCCGGGATTAAGCACCACTGCCGAACAGCTGTGGGACTACCTTGCGGCCTATGAACAGAGCACCGGCGGCAGGGCGCTGGCGATCCCGCATAATTCGAACGTTTCGAACGGGCTGATGTTCGAAATGACCATGCCCGATGGGTCGCCCATGACTGCCGAATACGCGATGAAGCGCGCGACCTATGAACCGGTGGTTGAGGCAGCCCAGATCAAGGGCGACAGCGAAAGCCATCCGTTCCTTTCGCCCAATGATGAAATGGCCGGATTTGGTGTCAAGGGCTGGGAACTGGGCAACCTGCCGCTGACCGCGCCGATGAAGGATGATATGTTCGGCGGGTCCTATGTGCGCGAGGCGTTGAAGCGGGGCCTGTCGCTGGAACAACAGCTTGGCGTGAACCCCTATGCTTTCGGCATGGTCGGTTCGACGGATAGCCACACCTCGCTCGCCACGTCGGATGAAGACAATTTCTGGGGCAAGCACACCGGCAACGAACCGGCCTATAAAGACCGTGCGGTGGTGTCTCAGAACCTTGGCACGTCACAGGGACGGTTTGGCTGGCATTACCTTGCCGGCGGCTATGCGGCGGCCTGGGCGCGGGGCAATACGCGCGCCGAAATCTTTGATGCCTTCTCCCGGCGCGAGGTTTACGCCACCACCGGCCCGCGCATGAGCGTGCGGGTGTTCGGCGGCTTTGACTTCGATGCGCAGGACTGGGACGGCGACTGGGTGCGCAAGGGCTATGCCAGCGGCGTGCCGATGGGCGGCGAACTGACCGACAAGGGCACCGCGCCGCGCTTTATGATCAGCGCGCTGAAAGACCCGGACGGCGCCAATCTTGACCGCGTTCAGGTGGTCAAGGGCTGGGTGGATTCCAGCGGCCAGACGCAGGAACGCGTCTATGATGCCGTGTGGAGCGACATGGCCACCCGCGTGCGGTCTGGCGGCAAGGTTCCGGCGGTCGGCGATACGGTCAACCGCAAGAACGCGACCTTCACCAACACCATCGGTGCCACCGAACTGCGCACCGTGTGGACCGATCCCGATTACACCCCCGGCCAGCGCGCGTTCTATTACGTGCGCGTGATCGAAATCCCGACACCGCGCTGGACTTTGTTCGATGCGGTGCGGTTCGGGATCACGCTGAGCAAGGAAGCGATGGATGACGCCGTGGCGCAAGAACGCGCCTATACGTCGCCGATCTGGCTGAAGCTGGCAAAACGTCCCGCTGCCCCGGCGGTGATGGAGCGCAAGTGAGGCTTTCCGGCTGGACGCGAGAACCGCTGGTCCACTTTCTTGTCGCAGGCTTCGCGCTGTTTGCGCTGCTTACCTGGAGCAGCTCCGGTGAGGTCGATCCTGCGAGCCGGGTGATTTCGGTCGATCGCGCGCAGCAGGCCGAGCTTGCGCTGCAATTCCAACGCATGATGGGCCGCGCGCCGACCGATGCCGAACTCGCCACCGCGATTGATCGGTTCGTGCGCGATGAGGTGCTGTATCGTGAGGCGCTGCGGTTGGGGCTGGGCCAGGGGGACGCGGTTGTGCGGCGGCGGCTTGTTACCAAGATGGATCTGTCGGCCAGCGCGGCGGCGGAAGCAGCCGATCCGGACGAGGCGGTGCTGCGCGCCTTCTACAAAAAGAATGCAGACCGGTATGACGGCGAGGAAAAGGTCAGCTTCGTCCAAGCGTGGTTCGAGACCGAGGCCGAGGCAAAAGCGGCGCTGGGCGGAAATGTGCGGGGCGGCTCGATCAGCCTCCCGGGCGTGGTCGGCGGCAAGCCGATGCGCGATGTGGAAATCCAGTTTGGGGCGGAATTCGCCCGCGGACTGACCACCCTCAAACCCGGCGAGGATTGGCAGGGGCCTATACGTTCAGGCTTCGGCTGGCACCTTGTCAGGCTGCGCAATCGTTACAGCGATATGGTGGACTTCGAGAGCGTTCGCGCACGCGTTGAAAACGACTGGCGCAGCGCCGAAATCGCCGCGCGCAAGGAACGCGCCTTCACCGTTCTGCGGGAAGCCTATCGGGTCGAGATCGCGCAATGATCCGCCGCGTGGTGGCGATGCTGGCCGCGCTGTGGGCCGCCTGCGCCGCTGCGCCACTCACCGCCGATGAATTGCGCCCTGCGGTGATCGAATTGACCGAACGCGCTTCGGGTGAATGGACGATCGAATGGCAGATTCCCATCGCCGCAACCCGCAGCGGGGAAATCGCCGCGCTGCCCGGCCCGGTGATCCCGGAAACCTGCACCATGCAGGGCGCGTTGGTGCAGCGCGCCGCGCCCACGGCATTGCTCGGCAGCGCGCGGCTGATGTGCGCGGGCACGCTGGCCGGTCAGGCTTTCGGCTTTTCCGAACTGATCGGCAGCGCCGATGCCATCGCCCGCATGATCCCGCGCGAAGGCGCGGCGCAGACATTCCGCCTGACCGCCGCTGCACCCACCGCCACCATCGCCGCCGCGCCCGATCGCTGGCAGGTGGCGCGCGATTATTTCATCATCGGCGCGCAGCACATCCTGTGGGGCTGGGATCATTTGCTGTTCGTGATTGCGCTGGTGTTGCTGGTGCGGACGCCATGGCCGGTGATAAAGGCGGCGACGGCCTTCACCATCGCCCATTCGATCACGCTGGTGGCAACCGCGCTGGGCTATGCCGGCTTGCCGAGCCGCCCGGTCGAGGCGTTGATCGCGCTTTCGATCGTGTTCCTTGCGGTGGAGGTTGCGCTGGTGCTGCGTGATCCGCAGCGGCGAACATGGGCCCGGCGCGTGCCGTGGCTGGTCGCGTTCGGCTTTGGCCTGTTTCACGGCTTCGGCTTTGCCGGGGCGCTGGCCGAAATCGGTCTGCCGCAGGGGGAAATCGCGGCCGCGCTGCTGGCGTTCAACATCGGGGTCGAAGCGGGACAATTGCTGGTGATCGCGGGGGTTCTGGCGCTGCTAGCCGCGATAAGCCGTGCGCTGCCGCGGCTTGAACTACCAGCATTGCGGGTCGCCGCCTATGGCATCGGCATAACTGGCAGCTTCTGGTTGTTCGAGCGGGTCATTCTCTAGGGCTCTGAGCCTAGGTGTTTGGTCCCAGCATGTGATGGTGTAAGATTATTATCATCACAGCGGAGGGATCTATGGGACAGATTCTACGCGGCAGCGCCAAGACCACGCACGCCATTCGAGGCGAGCTACAGCGATCATAAGCTTCGGTCGCGAGCCTTGCGAAGCGGTTCAGCATCAACGAGAAGACAGTCCTAAAGTGGCGCAAGCGGCAGTCAGTGGAGGACATGCCAATGGGTCCGAAGGAGCGCCGCAGCACCGTGCTCTCACCGATGGAAGAAACTGCCATCGTGGCGCTGCGGGTGCAGGCGCGGCTGCCCCTGGATGACGTCTACATCGCGCTGAAGGATGTTATTCCCCAACTGACGCGCTCGTCGCTGCACCGTTGCCTGCAACGCCACGGCATCAGTCGCCTGCCCAAAGCCGACCGCGAGAAGCCGAAGAAGTTCAAGAACTACGAGATCGGCTACTTCCACATCGATATTGCCGAACTGCGCTACGAGGGCGGGAAAGGCTTCCTGTTCGTCGCTGTCGACCGCACCTCAAAGCTGGTCTTCGCCCGCACCTGCCAAGGCAACGGCATCGAGCATCGCCTCACCAAACCCACCCATCACATGCTGGGACCAAACACCTAGGGCGCAAGGCACCCTTACCTGGTGAAGCGGTGATTCGTTGCTTGCGGTGCTGCGTGCTGTCCTGAGGGGTTGCAAATGCCATCAAGCGGGGTAGGACTACGTCCATCACAAACTCCGCAGCCGGGGAACGGGTCATTGCCGCTATGCGCATGACTGTTACGTTGGTGTCCGTCTGGGACAGCCCCATGCCTTTTCACGAAAGCGGACAGAGCTTTGGCATTTATGCCGGCAGCGTAATTCCGCGTCGCCTTTTGCCACGGTTCCGTTCGGGATAGGAACGCGATGAGCAGCAGGGCCAGCGAGACACCCTCACAGGCAGATCAGCACATGGGCGAGCCAGCCGACTGGCCGATTGATCCGCCGCTGGTCGAACTTGAAATCGAAACCCACGACCGCGGCTTCTATGACGGGTTCAGCCGGGCAGTGACAATCCCGGCCAAGGTGATTGTATCGCTGCTGATCATGTGGGCGATCTTTTTTCCGGTGAATGCCAGCAAGACGCTGAGCGCAGCCAATTCAACCATCATCTCGACCTTCGGCGGCTGGTATGTCTATCTCGTCACGGCCCTGATCATCGCCTGCCTTGGGCTGGCGCTGGTGCCGGGGACCGGATCGCTCAGGATCGGCCCACCCGGAGAAAAGCCCGAGTTCAGCCGTTTCTCGTGGTTTTCGATGCTGTTCGGGGCCGGGATCGGCATCGGCATGCTGACCTATTCGACCGGTGAGCCGCTCGCCCATTTTGCCAATAACCCCGATATCATCCGTGGAACCATCGCAGCGCAAAGCGCAGCGGCGGTGCGCCCGGCTTACATGTATACCTTCCTCCACTGGGGGCTCGGAGCGTGGTGCACCTATGCGCTCGTCGGCCTCGCGATCGGCTATGTCGCGCACCGGCGCGATCTGCCGCTGACGATCCGCTCCGCGCTCGCTCCGCTGTTCGGGCGAGTTATGGAAGGGCCAGCCGGCCACGTGGTCGACATCGTCGCCGTGGTGGCAACGATCCTCGGCGTGGCAGTGACGATGGGGTTAGGGGTCGAACAGTTCGTCGCCGGTCTTGCGCGGTTGGGAATAGGCGACTGGCTCTTGGCCGAGAACGGCTCGGCCTCGGCGCTTGCCATCGTGGTTTCTCTGGTCACGCTAGTTGGAGCCGCGACGCTGAGCGCATTGTCGGGTGTGGGACGTGGGATCAAGTGGCTGTCAAACCTCAACATGGGGTTATCCCTGAGCCTGCTCGCGCTGTTCGCGACGTTCGGAGCGGGACTCTATGGGCTCGAACGGCTCGGCGTGGGGCTATGGGACTATCTCCGCTTGCTTCCGCAACAATCGCTCAGCCTGTTAAGCGCCGATGGTACTGCGATGGGCGCAGCGCTGCACCAATGGCAGCTCGACTGGACAGTGTTCTACTGGGCGTGGTGGATTGCCTTCGCGCCATTCGTCGGCATGTTCATCGCGCGCATCTCACGCGGGCGGACGATCCGCGAATACATATTCGGGGTCACGATCGTGCCCTCGCTTATGTGTTTTGTATGGATGGCGCTGGTTGGCGGGACTGCGATCGAGCTCGAATTATCGGGGGTTGCCGGAGGCCGGATTCTCGGTGCGCCGATGTCGGACCAACTGTTTGCGACCCTCGCCGTGCTGCTTGAGCCGGGATTGGCGCTGGTGGTGGCCGGATTGGTGGTGGTGCTGTTGATGACCTATCTGGTCACATCCGCCGACAGCGCGATCCTGATCGTCAACACCATCAACGGCGCGGGCGATGATGAGGGCAGCCGACGCTACCACATCTTGTTCTGGGGTGCGGCGATCGCTTTCGTTGTCGGCTCGATGCTGATCCTCGGCGGGATCGAGGCGATCCGCATCACCATGATTATCGGCGCGCTGCCGTTCTCCTTTGTCGTCGCGCTGATGGGCATCGCGATCATCAAAGCGGTGGTGTTTGATCTCATCCGCAAAAAGCATGGCGTGCCGACCACGGCGCAGGGCTGCGAGGAATGGGCCGGGAAAGTATCGGCTGCGGAGTGATTTGAGTGCAACTTCACAATGCTATAAATAAAAATTGACTACTGTGCGATAATATCAATAAAAATAAATAATAAATATCGCAGACCATAACATATAAAAAATCCCGAAGAAAAATTTTCTTGATATTATTTCATGTATTGCAAATACGACTTGAATATTTAGTGGTGTTGTGATTCTGCAACAGCCACAAAAAGCTTTTGCATGATTTTGACGAGTCTGGTGGAAATCACAGATTTCCCTTGTTAGCGCCCCTTTCATCACCACGATGCCTACCGTGCTCGTGCCATTTCTTGGGTCATGTCGGTGCACTCCTTGCATCGCGACCTGTTCCTAAGCCTAAGGGGGGCTTACATGTTAAAGATACTCGGCGGTGCGTCGATCGGCGCACTTGCGATCGCGATTGCGTCTCCTGTTGCCGCGCAGGACGCAGGTTCCAACTCCACCTCCAGCCAGCGTCCACGAGATCAGGGCGGGGTCAAGACGATCATCGTAACCGCACAGAAGCGTTCTGAAGACCTTCAGGATGTGCCGATCTCGGTGACCGCGCTGGGCGAGAAAGAGCTTTCCCAGCTCAATATCGATACCTTCGAAGACTATCTCGACCAGTTGCCCAATGTCACTGCAGGCGGCGGCGGGCCTGGGCAGAACACGATCTATATCCGCGGCCTGGCATCGACCACGCCCAACCTCACCGTCGCGGGTGTCGCGGGCCTCGCGCCCAATGTCGCCTTCTATCTCGATGAACAGCCGCTTGCCCAGCCGGGCCGAAACCTCGATGTCTATGCCGCCGATATGCAGCGGATCGAGGTGCTGTCAGGGCCGCAGGGCACGTTGTTCGGGGCCAGTTCGCAGGCGGGCGTGGTTCGGTTGATCACCAACAAGCCCGATTTGTCCGGCTTTGACGCAAGCTTTGATTCAAGCGTGTCTTTCACCAAAAGCGGGGAGGAAAGCTATTCGGTCAAGGCCATGCTGAACGTCCCTGTGACCGACACCTTCGCCCTACGCGGCGTGGTGTTTCTTGATGACCAGGGCGGTTATATCGATAATGTGGCGGGCAGGCGCGATCTGTCTGAAAGTGCGCGCTTCCGGCCCCAAGGCACGGTGCGCGCCAATGGTGTGCCGGTGAACGCCAACCGCTCCGGGTTCCAGTCGACCGCAGACCTTTCGGGCGTAACTTTCCTTGAAGCCGACAATGCCGGCCTCGTGCGCAAGGATTTCAACGACACCCAGTATTCGGGCTTTCGCGCCACCGCGCTGTGGGAAATCACGCCTGACTGGACGGTGACTGTCGCCCATACCCGTCAGAGCCTTGAGACCGATGGTGTTTTCTTCGCCGATCCTGAACTGGGCGGGCTCGATGATCTGGAAATCCAGCGCTTCGAGGATGACCGGCTGGAGGATGATTTCTCCAACACCAGTTGGACGGTCGAAGGGCGCATCGCGATGCTCGATGTGGTTTATACCGGCGCTTATACTGATCGCGACACCGATCAGCGGATCGACTACACCGATTACCTGTTCGTGGGCCAGTATCTGCCCTATTACATCTGCGACGGGTCGGTGACCTATCCAGGCGCGGCCGCACCCAGCGGCACCTGCCAGGAACCCAATCTGTTCGTTACCTCGGACAGCCAGACGCAGGTCTTCACGCAGGAATTGCGTTTTTCGACCCCGGATACCTGGCCGGTGCGCGCGACCGTGGGCGGATTCTATTCCGATCTTGAGCTGAAGGAGCGCAACGACTTCAACTACCCCGGCAATATCGATGCCGCGCCGTTTGGCGGTTTTGCGCCCAATTTCCCCTTTCAGGATGCGTTCAACACCGATGCCGGGCCGTTCCCGCGTAGTGTGATCTTCCGCAATGATGTCCGCCGCACCGATGAACAGTTCGGTCTGTTCGGCGAGGCCGCGTTTGACATTGTACCTGATCTGCTGACCCTGACATTGGGCGCAAGATATTATGATGTCGAGGTCGACCTTGAAGGCGGCGCCAATGGCAGCTTCTGCAACACCAGCGGGACTGACGAAAACGCCTTCGGCACCAATATCTCCGACCTTTTCGACGGGGACGGCAATTTCTTCTTCAACCTGTCATGTTCGGAAAGCCTGCGGCAGAACTTCACGTTGAACGACAGTCTTGCTGATATCGAGGCAGCAGGGCTTTCCCCGGCGCAGGCGCAGCGTGTGTTCAATTCGGTGCGTGCGCCCGATGTAGCGTCGACCGACGGCACCATCCTCAAAGGCACGGTAACGTTGACACCAACACCCGACACCCTGTTCTACGCGACCTATTCGGAAGGCTTCCGTCCGGGCCTGCTCAACCGTCCGGGCGGCGCACCGGGGCCGAACAACTTTACCGTGCCGTTCGATCTGCAGACCGACGAGGTGGAGAACTATGAGTTCGGCTGGAAGCTCGATCTGATCGACGGGCAGCTGCGTTTCAATGGCAGCGCGTTCTATGTCGATATCTCGAATCTGCAAACGACGATCTTCGACCCCTCGATCACCAACCTGTTTTTCTCGGCCAATGCCGCCGACGCGGAAATTTATGGGTTGGAAGCGGACTTCACCTTCGCACCCTATGCTGTGCCGGGCCTGACAGTGGCGGGGGCGCTATCGATCCTTGACACCGAGGTAACCGAGGTTTTGATCCCCACCGATGACGTGGTCGAAGGTTCGGATCTGGCCTTTGCGCCATCGTTCCAAGGCAATTTCCGGGTGCGCTACGAATTCGATCTGAACGCGACGCTGGGCGCCTATGTCATGCCGCAGGTCACGCACTCGGCCAGCAAGTTTACCGACATTATCGAGATCAACCGGCTGCGGCTCGACAGCTATACCGTGGTCGATTTGGCTGCCGGGATCGAGAAGGACCAGTGGAGCTTTGAGATCTTCGGAGAAAACCTGTTTGATGAACGCGCCCAGATTTCAGGCAATTTCGTCAACGACCGCGCGCGGATCGTCACCAACCGCCCGCTCACGGTCGGGTTCAGAGTGGGCTACGACTACTGATCACGCACAGGGCGCGCGCAGGCGGCGGGGGTGAACAGGGGTTCATCCCCGCCGTCTTGCGTGTAGACCGGCCAGCATGAGCAATCGCGAGACACAGCTCAAATCCGCGCAGGATGCGATCCGGGCGAGCCGTTTTGCCGAGGGGCTGACGTTGGCGCGCTCGCTGCTGGATGATGCGCCAGACGAAGGCGACGCGCTCTATCTTGCAGCAGTCGCTGCGCGATACCTCGGGGATTTCCCGGCCGCCGGGGATTATCTCGCCCGGCTCCATACTGCCATGCCCGAATATGGCCGCGCGTGGCAAGAGGCTGGGCATCTGGCCTTGGCACAAGGCCGCCGGGATGCCGCACTGGCAGCGTTCCAGCGGGCCACACGTTTCAACCCTGCGCTGGAAGCGAGTTGGCGCGAACAGGCGCGGCTGCTGGCCAAGTCCGGGCGCAAGGCCGATGCCAATGCCGCGACGTTCCAGCAACAGCGCCTAGCCCGGCTTCCGCATGAACTGGTGGCGGTCACAAACCATCTTGCCGAGGGCCGGTTGCTGCGCGCCGAGGAAATTTGCCGCCATTATCTGCGCACGCACCCGGTGCGCGATGCCGACCATATCGAGGGGATGCGGCTGCTGGCGCGGATCGGGATCGAATTTGGTGTGCTGGAGGAAGCCGAATTTCTGCTTGAAAGCGCACTCGCTTTCCGGCCCGATGATGTGCAACTGCGGCTGGATTACATCGATGTGTTGCGGCGGCGGCAGGACTTCGCCAAAGCGCGGGCCGAGGCCGAAGCGCTTTACCAACGTGATCCGGACAACCCTCTGTTTCAGTCACGTTTGGCGATCGAGAGCATGCAGAGCGGCGATTATGCGCGCGGACTGTCCTTGTTCGACAAGGTGCTCGAAAAGCTGCCGGACGATCCTGCCAACCTCACCAGCAAGGGGCATGCGCTCAAGACCACCGGTGCAACCGAAGAGGCGATTGCAAGTTATCGTGCGGCGATCGCGGCGAAACCCGATCACGGCGATGCATGGTACGCGCTGGCCAATCTCAAGACCTATCGCTTTGCCGATGACGAGATCGAGCGGATGATAGGACAGGCAGCACGCGGCGATCTGGCCTTCATGGACCGCGTCCATATCGCCTTTGCGCTGGGCAAGGCGCACGAGGATCACGGCGACTATGCAGCCAGCTTTGCCGCCTACGAGGAAGGCAACCGGCTGAAACGCGCCCAGACCCGCTACAGCGCCGACGCGATGAGCGCCGAACTTGCCCGCCAAAAGGAAGCATGCACCGCTGAATTGTTCGAGAAGCAAGAGGGCGTCGGCCATGATGCGCCCGACCCGATCTTCATCCTCGGCCTGCCGCGCGCGGGCTCAACCTTGCTTGAACAGATTCTCGCCAGCCATTCGCAGATCGACGGAACGCTCGAACTGCCCAATATCCTCGCGCTCGCCCACCGCCTGCGTGGGCGGCGGGTCGGCGAAGACCGTTATCCGCAGGTGCTGCATGATCTGACCGGCGAGCAGTTGGCCGGGTTTGGGCGCGATTTTCTCGCCAACACCCGCATCCATCGCGCGGGCGCGCCGTTCTTCATCGACAAGATGCCCAACAATTTCCGCCATATCGGGCTGATCCACCTGATATTGCCCAAAGCGAAGATCATCGATGCCCGCCGCGCGCCGATGGATTGCTGCTTTTCCGGCTTCAAGCAGCTTTTCGCAGAAGGGCAGGAATTTACCTACGGCCTCACCGAAGTCGGACGATATTATACTGATTACGTCGATCTGATGGCACATTGGGATGCGGTGCTGCCGGGCAAGGTGCTTAGGGTGCAGCATGAGAACGTGCTCGACGATCTCGAAGGCCAGACCCGGCGGATGCTCGATTTTCTGGAACTGCCGTTCGAGGCGGCCTGCCTCGATTTTTACAAGACGGCCCGCGCCGTGCGCACCGCATCTAGCGAGCAGGTACGCCAGCCGCTCAACCGGCAGGGGCAAGGCGCGTGGGAACCGTTCGAACGGTGGCTGGGCGAGCTTAAAACAGCACTCGGTGACCTCGCACTTTGAGCGATTTCGGGCCACATCGTTAAATCCTCGGTGGTTTCTGGCGAAACTCCGGAATCAGCGATATATCAGCGCGCCAAGCGCAACCGACTGATATCTCCAAGCTACTTTTGAGGACAGGATCTCAAAGTTTTAAATGTCTTCGTGGAGGAAATCGTGCTATATTCCAAACAGTTGAATGCTCCAATACCCAAGCCAAGGCGAACGATCGAGATCAAGACTCTCGGAACAACCCGCGACGATTTTCTTGGGCAAAGCTATGAGATTCCGATGTATGAAGTGTCGAAGAAGAGAAAGAGAGCCAAGGCCTGAACACGGCATTTGGCAGCTTGGACATTTATCTGCAATCGGATGCTGGTAGGTCAACTGTATAGCGGATCATCACCACGATTTGATCAGGGCGGACTTGTAACGGTTTTGCGCCGGTCACCTGAGCGTTTAGAGCTCGCAACAGGAGACCGGCGCAAAACCGTTACAAGTCCATATCGCCGGTTCCTGCCGCTTGATCCATTCCTCTGCTGCCAGCGGGCGGCCCGTTCGCAGGCGCGCCTGGAACAAATGGCCACGCCAGCCATCGCGGAAATTGATCATCCGGGTGTAGCGCCGATACGCCACGACCAGCGCGGCGCGCAGGCTGCCTTCGCGCGCGGGCACCAGGATCAGATGGACATGATTGTCCATCATTTCTTGCTGCTATCCGCCGCCTACGGTGTGTCTTGGTCCCGAGCTTCCTCGCCTTGCACCAGTATGCGCCCCTGAAACTGACTTCGCCTTTTGAGCGATACGAGCCAACTGCGTTCAATAGAAGCGCGTTAGCTATCGAGGAGCGATTATGGGAACAGTGGTCCCTTGAGAGGAAAAATCCAATATTCTCATAGGCCGGTGGCGGGCAAGCTGGGAGATTGTTCGAACTATTTCCTTGAGCAAATGGAGGAATGGGGCAAGCTCTTGCGACATTCCAGCCTTGCGCAGATGCAACCTGAAAACCTCAATGAAGGGAAGGACGAGCACGCCCCGTGCGACCGTCCTGCGGTTGCGCGGAGGCGTCGTCGGCGAGCGTAATCGGAGGGCGGGATGGCACGAAAGCCATACGATCCTCCTTTCTCGCTCCGCCTCTCGTTCGAGGAACGGGCACGGCTGACCGAGCAGGCCGAAGGTCAGCCGCTCGGGGCCTATATCCGTTCCCGCCTTCTCGACGAGCCGCCGCGCAGGAAGCGGTTGAGCGAAATCGACCGCGATTCCCTGCTCCGTGTTCTGGGGCAACTGGGGCAGTCGCGGATCGCGAATAATCTCAACCAGCTCGCACGGGCAGCCAATCTTGGCACTTTGCCTGCCACCCCCGAAACCGAAGACGCGCTCACAGAAGCGTCACGGGACATTGCCGAGATTCGCGCCCTGCTGATTAAGGCTCTCGGCATGGAGGCAACTCCATGATCCTGAAAGCGTCCCAGCGCAGCGGCGCTGCCCAGCTCGGTCAGCACCTCCTAAAAACAGAAGAGAACGAGCATGTCGAGGTGCATGAAGTTCGCGGCTTCATGTCGGAATCCGTCATGGGCGCGATGAAGGAGGCGCAAGCGATGGCGAAGGGAACGCGCTGTAAGCAATATCTTTTCTCTGTCTCCCTCAACCCTCCCGAAACCGAAAACGTCCCCGTTGAAGTCTTCGAGGGCGCATTGTCCGCGATAGAGAAAAAACTTGGGCTTGAGGGTCAGCCCCGCATGGTGGTCTTCCATGAAAAGGAAGGTCGCCGTCATGCCCATGCGGTGTGGTCGCGCATTGATGCCGAGACCATGACCGCAAAACAGCTTTCCTTCTTCAAGTCCAAACTTCGTGACGTGTCGAAACAGCTATATCTCGAAAACGGCTGGAAGATGCCGACGGGCCTGATGGATTCCAAGGCCCGCGATCCGCGCAGTTTCACACTTGCCGAGTGGCAGCAGGCAAAGCGCGCAGAACTTGATGCGAAAGCCGTCAAGGGCATCGCGCAGGAATGTTGGGCGGTGTCCGATAATGCGCAAACCTTCGCCCACGCGCTCGAAGAGCGCGGCCTTTATCTGGCGAAGGGTGATCGCCGCTCCCATGTCGCCGTTACCTATGAAGGAGAGGTGTTCGCGCTTTCGCGCCTGATCGGCGTGAAAGCCAAGGATGTCACGGCTAAGATTGGCAAGGCCGATAATCTTCGCTCCGTCGCGGAAACGAAGGCCCATATCGCGGAAGCCATCGCCCCGCGTCTCGACGCCTATCTCAAACAGGCAAAGACTCAGGCGAAAGACGCCATGAAGCAGTTGCATGAAAAGAGGCTGGCGATGCGGGACGCCCATCAGGCGGAGCGTCGTCGGATGGAGCAAGGCCAGCGGCAGCGCTGGCAACGCGAAACACAGGAACGCGCTGCACGACTTCGCACGGGTGTCAGGGGCATGTGGGATCGCCTGACGGGCGACCGCGCCAAGATCGTGAAGCAGAACGAGGTCGAAGCCTATTGGGGATTGCGCCGCGACCGCGACCAGCGCCAGTCCATGCTTGATGCGCAGCATAAAGAGCGGCGGGAATTACAGGCCCGTATCAGGGAGACGCGGGAACGCCATGCCCGCCAGATTCTGGAATTGCACAAACAGGCCGCGAATTATCGCCTCATGCGGGATGGCAACGCACACCGCTCGATCCGCAGCGAGTTCTCGCGGAAAGCGGGCGAAGCCCGCGAGCCACGCGGGCGCGACAATCCATCACGCGGGTTGGAATTGGGTCGGTAGACTTACGATCTGGTGAAGTCAGCTCTTGCGAACTGCCGTCTTGAGCCTTTTCTTGTTTAGGAGATCGAGCATCGAGGCACGTAGAGCGTCGTAGAGACCCTTCGGAATCTTTCCGTAGGCCCATTGTTTGCCCGCAATGACAGGCACAATGCCGGGGTCATTCCATGCGACGCTGTTGGACTCGTTCGCGATGATATAGCTGCGTTCATCGTCGAGGCCGAGATGCTTGCCGACCTTGGTCGGGATTTTGAGGGCGACGATGCCTTCCTGCGGCTCGGAATGTGTGATGGGCGCGACGAGGATTTCGGTCTCGCCGGTATCCTTGCGGACGACGGCGGTAACGATCACACAGGGGCGTTCCTTTGCACCTTCTTCGAAGCCCTTTTCACGCTCATGCGACCACAGGAAATCATATCGGATAACAAGGCCGATTTCCGGCTCCGGTTTCTGCACGAGCGGCCTACTTCATCAGTTTTTCTAGTTCGGGGTCGGCGTCACCATAGGCGGCGGCTTCGAGTGCGGTGGCCCACTCTTCGGGCAGTTCCTCCGTGGCGAAGGCGCGACGGGTATCGCGAGATTTGAGTCGCTCATATTCGTCGATGTCGATTAGCACGCGGGCGGGCCGCTTGTGCTTCGTGATGAAGACGGGTGCCTTTCCAGACTGCTCGATGTAGAGTCCAGCCCGAGTCTGGAACTCGGTGGCACTCACTGAAATGTCGCTCATCGGCTTCCTCCTTAGGAAGTGGTTATATTCTCTATATTAGCTATTTTCGCGAGAAACTGCAAGGAATTCCTCGGGGTCGTGGGAGGCCGCCTCAAGCGGCGGCCTCGGTTTCCTTGTCCGCCGTCTCGCGCATGACGATGCGACCATTGAGCGGCAGGGCGTTGAGGGTGAGCGTAAAGGCCTTTCCGTCGCGGGTTGACCAGGCCACGCCGATATCGGTCCAGCGGGCGGATTTGCCTTCGCCAGTCACGGAATAGAGACGGAAGGCAGGACGGTTTTTGGTGGTGTCAGACATATGATTGCTCCTTTGTGATTTGCCGTACGGATGATCCCGTCGGCTTCATGGGAGCGAAGAAAGACACGGGGGCTTGAGGCGCGGGGTCAAATGCCGGAACGCCCGTATGACGGGGGCGGAGCTGCACGGAATGAATGGAATGACTGCAGGAAGCGAGCCGCATTGATCCCGTGCTGCACGGGTCTTCAAAATCCCATGAAGAAAGCCGATGGGTTCATCCAGCTATCCGCGCAAATGACCTGACAAGAGCAAATCCGCTCGACCACCGCCAAAACCGTCAGAACGGAATATCGTCATCTCCCGACGGGTCGCACAATTCGCCTTGGGGCGCATCAAGGGCGAGGGAATCCTGCAATTCACGGAAATATGCTGCGTTCACGCGGTCCTGTAGCCGCAGCATAATGATCGCAAGGCGTGGTATCGAGGAGATAGGTAGACACGGCTCGCCGCTTCGCATCGCGGCAATCTCCCGTGCGCTCGCCATCCCGATGTTCGCCGCGAAATCGGCAAGATCGAGTTGCAACGTCCCCGCCAGCCCTGCGCAAAGGTCGTAGAGATCGACCCTGCATTCATTGAGCATTTGCGCAGATATGCGTGCCATATCGGTCGTCCTTTCCCTGATGATGAAACAGGGAAAGGGGCTATGCTGGCGGTGCATGGGCCTTGGGGGAAAGCTTGCGTCAAAGTCGCGGGCATGGTGAAATTATGATCGGGGGCGATGGAATGGCATCAAGCACAGATATCAGGACAATAACGGCATCACCGTCGGAGATGTCCAATGAAGCCAAGGACGCATTCAAGGCGTTCGTGATCGCCGCTCGCGAGGTCAATGCGCAGACATTGTCCGCTTTGGTCGAAGCGGCGGTTGCCCTCGTCATGCTCTATGACGGGGACAGACTGATCGGCACAGCGGCGGTCAAACGCCCGCATGACAGCCATCGGCGCGGTGATTTTCGCAAGGCGAAGGTCGGCGTGTCCGCCGATTCCTACCCTCTCGAATTGGGCTGGATTGTCGTTCACTCAGAATATCGCGGTCGGGGTCATGCTCGGACGCTGATCGGCGCAGCCCTTGGGGCTACGGGGTGTTCCGAAGGCATTTATGCCACCACGAAGACCGCGAGGATGAGGGCATTGCTCCCTGAATTCGGGTTCGAGGTTCAGGGCGAGACTTATCCCTCAACCCTCGACAACACTGTCGATCTGACCTTGTTCGCAAGGCCGCTTCCATGAAACATCCGCGCCCATGCCGATCAAGGGCATGGGCGCGCCGATTTTGGCGCACTCAAAATAAGTTCATCTGTTCGTCGGACAGGTCGGGAATCCCGTAAACCTCCCGTGCGAACGCTACCGTCCGTGCGCCCTCAAGGACTGGCGGGGCCAGCGAACATACATCCCATGCGGCCCAGATTTTCAGGCCCGCGCCTTGGTAGGCAACGCACAGAACGCCGCGTCCACCCGTTCCGCCCGCAATTCCGAGTTCATAGCGAAGGGCTTGCGCCAGTTCCTCATCTGTAAGGCCTGATTTTACGCAGGCCGCCCATCGTTCCGCCGCTCCCATGAAACTATTGGTAGCGCGGCGGAACGCCTCTTCCACATCTTCGCGTGTCAGTGTTTCGGTCGCGGTCATAGCCGCCCCCCGAACAGGTCAAGCTGGCGCGATAGCAATTCATCCAGCACGTGCAGATGCGCAAAGTCATTGGCAAGATGGCTGTGTTTCAGGCTCATCGCGACGTGAACGCCGTCCGCCACCGTGAAGGGCGGCGCGTCCGCGCCCGATGCCCTGCGCAATGCGAGATTCCGCGCTGCCGCTCGATAACCTGCAACATCCTTCGCCAGCCGTGCGACGACCTGCCCGCGCAGTTCGCGCAACCGCGCTGTCCGTGTCGGTTCGCTCATGCGGTCGATCCTGTCCAGCTCAGCCGCCAGATAGCCGCGACAGCCGCAATCCTCCGCATCTTCCCTGATTTCCTTAAGGGTCGGCCGCCGGCCTCCAAGGAGGTAATACCAGCAATGTCCGGGCCTGTAGTCTTGATGTGATTTTTCCATGCTCAGCACCCCGCGAACACATGGACGGAATCCCATGCCGTTTGCACGGTGAACACGTCGCCGCTCAATTCAGAGTCCCGCGCCATTGCTTCGTAGTCGATGTAGTAGGCCAGACTTTGGGGAATGGTGTTCGTGTCCTCCGTCACCTCCTGCGCATAGTCGGCAAGGCTGGCATATGAACCAAGGTAGCGGTCGGATAATGTCTCGTTCGCTTCCTCAAGGTCGCCGTTGTGGTAGTCCAGCACCGCCAAGCCCAGTTCGCCATGCTCGGCGATAAAGGCGGCAAGGCCGCTCACATAGGCAAATCCCGCATATTCCGAGATACGGACATTGCCGAACCCTTCGTAATCGTGGATGGCCCATTCCTCGGCCTCTTCGATGGGTGAAGTCGCCAGCATGGCTTTCACTTCATCATAAATAGCCCATGCGTCTTGCGCTGCGTCAATCCAGCTCCCATGCAGATAACCGCAATTATAGGCGGCAAGGCACGCGACATAGATGCGGGGGGGTTCGTTTGTTGTGATCGCTTTGACTTCTCCCATTTTATCCTCCGTTTGGTTTGGGTTTCAGGTGCGTTCTGAAACCCTGCCCATGCGGCGAGCATCGGGGGGCAAGCGGAGTGGGCACGTTCGCGGGGAACCTGCTGCACGAAACGTCAGTGAAGGAAGCTGGGCGGAACGTGATCCGAAGCGCGCTGGGGGCAGTGCCCCAGCCTTTATCCGTTAGTGATCGTCACCGAACGGCGGAGACTACAGGCTCCGTGAGCCCCAGCGAATAGAGCGCGGGCCGTAAGGCAACGGCAAACCCCAAGGGCAAACATTTATCCTCGTGAGAGGCGATTTTCTTTGAAGATGTCCGGCGGGGACAGCTTCGATTATCTCCCCTCCATATTTCCGAAGCGCCCGTCAGGGCGCGCCGTTCTCCATCAACCTACCGGATGTGCCAGACGGACATGATGCAAGGCCTAAAGCCTGCATACGGATTCCCTTTGCTTCCCCCACGACGCGGCGGAATGCATCACCTCTGACACTACGGATTCGGCTTCTCGTGACACGCGGCCCATGCCGGGGCGCGAAAAAAGGAGGAGACGATGTTCAAACCGACCCGTGAAAACCTGACCAAGAAAACCGACGTCCAACTCCGCGACCTGTTCGCCCGAGCGTTGCGTCACCAAGCCACAGCACCCTGTCGCAAGGCGTTCAACGATGCCTCATACGCCATCCGCATGATCGGTAACGAGTTGGCACGGCGCAAAATCGCGCCGCGCTGACCGACATGGGGCGATCAGACGTTCCTCCGCTTGCTGCCGGTGAGGCTGGCGACGACATTCTACGCTTCGATCTCCTTCGAGAAGGCGGCGAGCGAGAAGATGACGGCGTATGAGGCGATGAGCAACATCCGAGCCTGCAAACCGGGGCTTTGTACCTCCTTCTCAATCATACGGTTTCCGGCTTCGACATAGGCGCTTTCGGCGCCACCACTTATACTCTGAGCCAGCGCGAGAAATGCCACCAACAGAATTGGGAGCCACGGAAGGTTCGAATTGAGGCCTACCGTTTTGAAACGCTGCGAACTTGCCCAGCAGAAGGATATATACCCCGAAGCGGAACTGATAAGCCAAATCCACCATGATTGACGCACTGCGAACCGCCACAATGCGATGAACAATCCCGTTGGCTCGACGATTTCCCCTCCTGCCGAGGCAGGGGCCGGAAAGTGTTGGAGACGGAGCGCGTCGAAGAAGAATGGAATTGCGATCAGAGCCAGCGCCACGAAAACGCTTTTCACATATTCGGATCGATTCACGTCTCTTCCCCCCTCGGCGTAAAATGCGCGGCCCTTACAGATTTGCGGCACTTTCCCTGAAATGCTGCGCCGCTGGCGATGCGCTGCGCGCCGTTCCCATTGCGCGATACATGGTGCGCTCCGACACCCCCGAACGGGCTGCGATCTGCGCCATTGTCTCGCCCCGAGAGTGGCGCTGCCGTGCATCCGCAATCTGGCGACGGCTCAGTGCGCGAGGACGCCCCAGCCGTGTCCCGCGCCGCCGTGCTTCCTGCAAGCCCGCCTTGGTGCGCTCGGAGATGAGATTGCGTTCCAGTTCGGCAAAAGCATTCCTGATCTGGTAAAAACATTTCCCCATCGGGGTTGTCGTGTCGATGCCTTCGGTCAGGACATGGAATTCGATGCCCTCGGCCTCGAAGTGATCGAACACTTCGAGCGCATGGCGTAATGATCGAAACGCCCTGTCCATTTTCCAGATGACGAAGGTATCGCCGGACCGGAGCGTCTTTAGCGCCTGATCGAAACCCCGCCGCCGCTTTGCCAAGGCGGAGACACCGTGATCGGAGAAAACGCGGTCGCATCCCGCATTTGTCAGCGCGAATAATTGCAAATCGAGATTCTGTTCTTCCGTGCTGACACGGGCATAGCCGATACGCGCCATGAAAAGCGGTGTTCTTTCAAAGGGTAAATTCAGGCCTTCGACTGCCAAAAACGTCCGTTTTTGTTTCGGTCAATCGCGGCGCGGTCAGGTTACAATATGTGGCGCATTTCAAGCGCCTCAACCGACAAACAACTTATTCTTTTTTCTGGATAATTTCAACAAAAACCGAATCTCTCGAAGATCACCTCCATCCTGCCTTCCGCCATGCTTGACAGAATCGGACCTTATTGTCGGCGCAGATTGACAGCAAAGGAGGGCGTGGAGGACATGTCCGCACTGACAAAAGGAATTTTCGGCAAATATGCGGCCCCGATTGCGCTCGGCATCGGCGCGGCGGCAACCGCCTTTATACCAGCCTCTGGCATCGCCCAGACCATGCAGGCCCAGCCTGCGGCAGCCAACGCCAATATTCAGGCAACGCCTGTCACATGGCAAACCTTTGATGATCGCGGCAGAGAAGCGCGGTTTGTCCAATCCAGAGCTGCCATTGCATCAAGTGACAAGATCGCGGTGGTCGTATGGGGCGGAAATGTTGAGCTTCAGCGTCAGGCGTATGCAGCGGCGCAAGATTTGCGCGGCCAAGGGATTCCCTTGGCTTTCATCGTCGGACCCGACCTCAACGGTTATGCGGAAGACGCTAATTTCCAGATTTATGCGCGTGGCCTTCCTCAATTTGAAGGCGATGGCGCGAATATTGGCGGTGCCAATGTGGCCATGGTTCGCCCCGAGGTCGTTCGTATGGGCCGAGAAGCATATGCGCGACGCTTCCCCCGTGAACTGGCTGCGCTTGACATTCGCTAACCTACCCCAATCCTACCTCGAAATTTGATTGCCGCATAGGTTCGGCAGGGGCAGGCGTCTGTGCAAACTGTTGTTCGCCAGAAGCACTCGAATTGTATGCCGCTGAAATCACCGGCCCTGCGCGTTCGCCGTCGAGAAATGCCATTGAATCAGTCCCGCCTGATAGATTTGTGCTAGCAAGTTCCTGCGCAGTTTGCTCGTCATAGCCGCTTGCTACAAGGGCGTCGCCTCGAACGCTGATGTCTTCGATGTTTGCGATAGTGGCGTCGGATGCCTCGGTCAGGCTTGGCGCTGATGTGCGCGCCCGACCAATTCTGTCGGCCTCAGACAGAATATGCACGGTCATCCCCTCGTTGATCGCACCCATCTGCTCCAATGCTTGCGCTTTTTGCGGCGAGCCATCGGGCGCGTTTTGGTATACAAGCAACCAATAGTGGTAGTCGGCCTTGTCCTTGCCTTCGAGGCCGAACTTGGCGGCGTCGGCATCAAAGTTGTTCAATGTCTGGCTGATGGCCTCATCCATATCCTCTTCGGCAACGGTCATGCCGTACATTGTGATGCGACCATTCTCTATAATGGCGCGCTCCCGTGCTTCACGTTGCTCTCTTTGCAGGTCGGCGAGATCATCCCAGCCGAACCCGTCCCTGTCGTCGTCCTTCTTGCGTCCACGCGCATCAGCTTCGTCGTCGCCGATCAGGCTGATGCCTGCAACGCCCGAAACGGAAGCTCCGTCAGGGTTGCCATCGACAACTTCCCAGACGGATTTGCCAAAGGCGAAATCCTGCGCGGATGCGCTGGGCGGCGTTGCGACGCGTGTATCCATGTCAGGTTCCGCGTCTTCGATAAACGCATGGGTATCGCGGAAAGCGGCTTTGAGATTAATTGTCATGAACCAAGCCTCCGATATTCAGTTCAGGTGAAGCATTCCGAAAAATCGGGCTGGTCACTATCGGAATTGCATTGGGGTTGAGCGCCAACCGCATACCCACCATTGCTTGAAGCAAGCGATCATACGTAACTGTCGCATCAGAAATGTCTGTCAATCTTCTCCCCCGTTCAATTTCTCAATGTCGTCAGGCCTCAATTCGCCCGGAATGATGTAATCCAACTCGTCGTCGATCTTTGATCTGATGAAGGACGCGTAACCCACATTGTCTGTTTTCGCCCATTGATCGAGGGCATACTGGCCCAGCCAGAATATCTCTTGCTGGAGGCGCTGATTGTGCAGATTTAAGGTTTCAATGGATTGCCGTAGTCGGTTGGCGCGTCTATCCAACATACCAACACGGTCATTATGATCCTTAATCATGAAAAGTACCGCATCGCGTACCTCTCCGTGCGGAACTCCTTGAAGAATCCTAACAGCCTTTTCTTTATTAATTTTCTCTAACATGAGAAATAATATAAAGATTATTCGTAAAGCGACCGTTTAATTTACATAAAATTTTATACAATTATGGATTTCTTGCACTTCACCGCGAAATGAAATCGGATTCCCTGCTATATGCGGCGATTGCCCAATCCATTCAATAATTGCCGGGATTCAGCAACACCTGTTCGTTCACGCTTGGAAGGTGAAGCAATATGACATCGCAAAAATGTGATTTTTAATTTAATTAAATGGGAATTTTATTTTATAAATGCTAAATATTATCATCTGATGGTACATACTTTTTTGAAACAGATTCGGGTTCCTATTGCCGTATTTTTCACCATATGTGCTGCATATTTCTTCGTTTCATGCGACAAATTTGATGAACCTGACCATGATACCATCGTTCCCGATGGTCTGGTCATGGTAAATGTCAATTCGAGCCTAGATGGAAGCCAGCAACCAGCATACTTCCATTCGCCGAAAACCGATAAACCAGTGCCATTGATCGTTAGCCTGCACACTTGGGGCGGCGACTACGCTCAAAAAGATAATATTGCCGAACAGGCTATCAAGCATGAAGTCGCATACATACACCCGGACATAAGAGGAAGAATGAATAACCCCAAGTCTTGCTGTAGTGATTTTGTGATATCCGATATAGAGGACGCGATAGGATACGCCATAAAGAACTCAAAAATCGACCCTCGCAAGATTTATATAACTGGTGCCAGTGGAGGTGGCTACACTACCCTTTGCGCATACATGAAAATCAGAAAGTATAATATTTCTAAATTTGTTGCGTGGATTCCATTTTCGGACTTAGGCGAGTGGTATCATCAGACAAAAGTAAGAAAACAAAAGCAATATTATAAAGACATAGAATTTTGTACAAAATCCCATGACGGCAGGCTAGATGTTCAGGCTGCAAAAAAACGCTCGCCAATATATTGGGACACACCAGTCAAGCGGCTCGATAATTCTCATTTAGACATTTATGCTGGCTCGTATGATGGGATTCACCAGAATGGCAGTGTGCCAATCTCTCAATCAATCAACTTCTTCAACAAAATAGTCGAAGATAGTGGAGGATCAACGGAGGATATCGTTTCGGATGAGGACAAGTTAAGCCTGTATGAAACTGAAAGACCTATTGGAGATTTTGGCGCCATAGAGGATCGAAAGATTTTCTACAGAAAATCCTTTAAAGGCGCTCGTTTGACAATATTTGAAGGGGGCCATGAAAAAGAGCCGGAGTATGTCTTTGACTTGCTGGTAAATCAGTGATGCCTTGCGCCTTGCTCCGTTCAACAGTCTCTCTCCGAAACCTTGAACTGGCAGCTAACCTAAATCGGCGATTCGTCCGCATTCTTGTAGCAGACTAATCGCCGTTTGCAGCCGATCAGGTGTAGGGACTGGCGCGCCCCGTGCTTGCGCTCCCGGCGTCAAGGTCCATCCACCTTCGTCCATCACGATCCGCAAGCGCAGAAGTGTCTTTCCGCGACCACGCGCATCAGCAAGGCCACGCCCGACGCACCAATAGGCGTGCTGCGCGATAATCCAGACTTCGATAAATTTGCCGATGAAGTCCCGAAGCGATAGCATTTGCCATTCGTTCGCCTCTTCCAAGGCGCGGGACACGGGCAGACGATCAAACGCCTCAGATTTATCCCATTTCTCATTCCGACCAGCAGTCAGGCAGAAATGCAGACCGCTGGCGATCTGCACGGGTATGTCGCCCTGCCAGTCCTGAGAATTCAAAGCTTCGTCGAGTTGATCGAGCTGCTCGACGGCATTGCCCTCGACTTCCTCGTTCAACCATTCTTGCGCCGTTTCAACGGCCTCCAGTTCAGCCTGATTGGCGAAGCGCCGCGCAAGTTCCTCCGTACCCACCGGACGGTCCGCGAGTTCGCGTATAATCCAATAGAACATTGCTTCGAGCGACAGGCGAAAAAGCTGGCGTATCTGGAGTCTTCGCCATGCATCAGCTCGGGGGTGAAGGTCGGCGATGTCCAACCACTCTTTAGGCGGCGATGCCATCAATGCGCGAAGGGCGCTGGTCTCTGGTTCATCATCGTCCAGAAACTCGACGGCAGCCTCCAGCATGGTCATGCCCTCGCGGCGCATGGGGTCAGCGTGCGGCCCTGCCAGCCGTTCAAAACCCGCCAACTGCTCGGCTTCGGTAAGATCGGACAATTCCCACAGCTCGCCCCATCGGCGCACATCATCGCGTCCGACCTCGACGCTTCCCAGCTTGTTGAAGGCGGGATGGTCCAGTTCGTCAGCGAAATTCTCTTCAAAGGCATCCAGCATAGAATCCATAAGCGGATTGGGCTGAAACACGCCTGCCGGACCTGCGGGAATCAGCCAGCCCATGCTGCGCAGGCCGGGGCCATAGTTCAGCGGCGAGATGAGGCCTGTCGATGTCCGTCGCAGATTCCTGCGCTGCTCCCATTTCTTGCCGCCGAAGCGATAGGTTTCCTTTTCGCCATAGATGAGATCGGCGAGCGCCTGACCGCCCGGACTTCCCGCATCTGTGTCGAGAAGAAATTGGGACCATGAATAGATCGCCTCGATCCGGTCCACGAAATCACGCATCTGCTCGTCGGTTGCCCCGCCGAGCTTATCCCGCTCAATGATGGTCCTGACCCGACGCCACGCCCATGTCATGAGGACAAACGGGCGCAGGCGGCTCGCCACATTGTTCAGACCCGGTAGCACCTTGTCCATCAGGTCGAAGTTGATCTGGCGCAGCCCTAGCGGATCGACGCCGCCGACCTGCACGCCGCTCTCATCTACAATTGAGGGGGCAGATGCATTGGCTGCGACAGCAAGGAGTTCTTCGAGCGATGCCATCCCTATAGCTCCCTGCACAATATGATGCCGCAATGGTGCGTCACGCCCGTCAATCGCAGGTCTTGATAGCGACCTGTCGGCAAGACCAAATTACATTTGGGACACGCTTTCTGGGCTTTATCCAAGATGCGAAAGCGGGAACGCGCCTCGCTGTTTGTGAACGCCGCAGCCAACTGCTGCCAATACGGGCTATTCTGGAGGGTGGGGAGCGACGGGAGAGGTTCACCGTTTTCCGCTGCGTCAAGATATGCCCGCACTTCCTCGCCCGGTGTACGGGCAGCGCGGACTTTCCCCATGAATTGCTCGGCATCCCACGATGGCGACAGAATCTCCACGAACCCCGGAATGGCCTGATCGTCTGGCTCGAACCCCATCGGATCAATCTTTACGCGCAGCAGGAATGTCCGTGCCCGTTCGGCGGCACGGTCCAGTCCGTCGCTTGCGCGAAGGAGAATGCCAGCGGTTGCGACGGGCGCATCCATCGGCAGTTCGTTGTGTGCAAATGCACCTAGAATGCGGGCCAGCCAGCCATAGACGACCGAAGGCGCGGGCCGGATACGATCCGCGAGATAGTGCGCAAGCGCGAATGCCGATGCGGCGTGGATACCGTTGTGCCTTTCGGCGAGCATTTCTTCGAGAAGATCGTCCAGCGCGTTCATGGCGCGGTGCTTGGCATTGTCTTCCCGCTGAAGGCGTTTCAGCCGTTCGTCCTCGCCCTCAGAATCTTCCTCATCCTCGGCCTGATCGTCTTCACCCGTTCCTGATTTCCACGGCCCGCGAGGTTCGGTGAAGGCGGATCGCACCAGCCATAGTGCCCGCTGCCATGCAGGCTCGTTTGCACCCGACGAAGCTGGTCCAGATGCATGAAATTCGCCGGCGGCACGCAACTCCTCTATCGAGACCCAAATCGGTTCGCGCTCGGCTTTTCCGCCGCCCTGTCCGCCACGGGGCATGGCGGATACGATGCGAGCGGGATCTTCCTTGAACCATGTCAGGATGGCGGCGACATCTTCAGGCGTTTCCGTGCCCGACAGCATAGCAAGAAGGCGGGGTGCCATCGCGCCCGCCTTCTGGATAATCTTGGCTGCCGCTGCGATAGATACAAAACCCTCGGCAACATGATCGTTCTGCTCGATGCGCAGCACCATCCTGCCGCCACCCCAGCTTTGCATTTCCAAGTCGGGAGCTGCCGCCTCGAACCGTCCGGCGCTGTCGATGTCGATTTTGCCAAGGTCGATATATCCGGCGGTCGTGGCAACGCTTAAGCTGGCTGCACCATGCAAGCGTGGGACAATAACTTCGCCGACAACGCGATCACCCTCAAGTATGGCGCGAAGAATACCTTTCCGGCTCTCCGCATCATCTGCGTCTTCTGTCTCAGCCAAGGGGTAAGCGGTAGGTTTGTTCGCGGCCTTTGCCTTCCACCCAACCGTGACGTTGCGCTGGATGCGCACGAGCGAGGCTTCGACATTCCCGACAAAAAGTGCCGCATTGGTGGCATTTGCGCTTCCCGATACGAGCAGCCGCCCGCGCCTGCACAGAATCTCGATGCATTTGGCATGGAGTGCCCGTGAGCCGTCATCAAACGGGGTATCGACGCACACGGCGCGGGCGGAGAGCGCCTCCGGCCAGTTCGTGCCCATCGTCCCCCTGACCGCGCCCTTGGGTTCGGGGTGGACGTGCAAACGTACATCCTCGCAATTCAGCAATGTGGACAGGCGAGAAACGGCACTGCCTGTCTTGTCGAAATAGGGAGAAACGATGGTGACGCGGGTTGCGCCGCCAAGATCGTCGGCAAATTGCGCCAGTTGCTCGGCGATTGAGACGCCTACGCTGTGAAGCAGGCGATAGCTGCCATTTCGCGGTGCGCCTCGGGCCGACAAGCGAAGCTGGGCCGCGATAGGTTCAAACTGGTCGGCAACTCCCGTGCGGATCGTGTCCGCGATGGCGAGCGAGTCGAACAGGTCGGCGGCGTCATCGAATGTTTCAGCGGCAAAGCTCGGATGGAGGTGATCGACTGTCTCGAGATTCATGCCCCAGCCGCCAAAGGTCAGATTGCCTGAACTGACGAGCATATGGGCGTCACCCTCGCCAAAGAGCAGGGTCAGCTTGGGATGAAATACGCCTGTCGTGCTGGCAACAGGCTCAAGTTCATAATCACGACCCGCACGACGGGCGCCTTGTTCGCTCAAGGCCGCCCGTATGCCTTCGGGATCAGCTAGAATGAGGGCGTTCCGCCCACCGCCACGGACCAGCCGATCAAGGACCACGGCTTCGAAGAAGGAGAGACTGAGGGCGTAGGTGGTGAAAACGGCGCGCTGCCACGGCGCGGCACTTATGAGATCAAGCGGCTGCATTCCCCGTATTGCGCTCCCCCTCGCGCCGCGCCTTCCCGCGCAAAAATCATGCTTCCCGCCAATACTTCGTGGAACCGAAGAATTGATTTACGACCAGAACATTACCGCACATTCATGCGGCGGTCGCAATGCACGAAACCAAGAAAGAAAGCGCGTTCAGAAAGGCAATTTCCCGCTCTCTCTTCGATAGCGAGTGACCTCATAGTCAGTCGTGCCGAAACTAACGCTGTCGATGTGGTGGACGTGGAGTGACTTTGGATCGAGTGAAAGCGTATCCGCCCGCATATCCGCAGGTCCATCATCGAAAATGACCGGTTTTAGGATTAGGTTGTCTAGGTCGTCAAAGCCCGTACGGGGGTTTTCGTCCTCGCCCTCAGCGAGAGGCACAATCTCCGAGACGTGATAGCTGAACTCGCCGCCGTCCTCATCCATGTCATAGGTTGAAGCATCAATCCGCGTGCCGTCGGGCATTTCCCATTGGGCGACCTTTGATGCGTGGTTGAAGAGCACGACATTGGCTCGGTCGCCCCTTTTCTGAACCGATGGGAAAAGCATTCCGTCCAGCCCCGGCTTGGGGGTGCGGGAAAGATAATCTGCAATCATCTGGGTTATCAGATATTCGGTCGGCTCATCGTCAGGCATGACGGGCATGGTCATCTTCGCGCTTAGGCCACCAAGGAATTTGGCAAGTTCGAGCTGCTTCAGATACGCGGGATCGAAATAGCTGCCTTCGATATAGAGATCGCGCAACGCTTGTATATCGACCAGGCGGACCTGCTTCAGGAGATCAAAGCGCCCCACCAGCACTCTGCTTCCGACTGGCGGACGCACTTCAGCCATCGCCGTTTCAGCATCACCAGCGCCATAGAATACCGAGATACCCTGCGCATTCATTCGGCCTGCTCGGGCAAACCGTGGCGGCGGAGGCCCCAACTCCAGATCGGGGCGAGCCAATGCCTTTTCCAAGTCTGCGGTGTTGTGAAACACACGAGAACGAAAGTAGGATTTCGTCTCGCAATCAGGCCCCGCGACAACAATGACAGGAACGTCTTCCTTGGTGACAAGGCGGTCGAGATTGCCAAAGAGGCGGTCAAAGAACTCTTCCGCCGTCCGATTGAAATAGCGGGACCGATTCCTCAGCGAGTCCTCGATAACCTTCCAGTCCATTTGAAACTCGATATCATCGGGGCGCTTCCACTCGTAGCGGCTGTCTGAATCGAACTCGGTTTCCTCGCCCATCGCTGCGCTGTCGAAATCGGAATATTGCTCTTGGAGGATATCAAGCAGGTCCTGCGCGATCTCCTCCTCAATTTCGGCTGCCTCGGCGATAGCCCAAAGAACGGGTTCGCCGTGTCGATCCCACTCATAGCTGGATTCTTTGTCCGCCAAGAGGGAATATTCCAGTCCAGTCGGCTGATCCGATGTGCGGTAAAAGTGGCGCTCAAACGCACCTTCAACATGACCTGCAAGTTCGCCAATCGGGATGGCAGCTTCAAACTGCCCGCAATAATGGCACGCTTCTTCACTCGCCTCTTTGTAGATCAGGTCGCTGAGGTAATCCTCTTTGACGCAGAGGTGGCAGACATATTTCTGGTCATCTTCATCATCCATGATGGGAATGATCTGTTGTGTTTGATTGCACTGTCAAGGCTGATGAAGTGCAAGCTACGCGCCATCTTCCGCAGCCAACAGTGCCGCAATGTCTGTTCCGAGCGGCACCTCTACGCGCATCCCCTCTGGACCTTCCCACGGCAGCATTCCCAACTGCCACATCAGCCGCTCAACATGGACGTCCAGAGCCAGAAATTCATCGAAGGATTCCCATAGCCCCATGCGCATGCGCAACCGCTCCAGCCGATCCCGATAGATCGGAAACCAATGTTGCAAGCCAGCTTCGGCAAGCGCAGCCGCCAATTCACCATCCGCATCGAAGGGATCAGCGCCGCTCGCCGCGCAATGCCCCAGCAGATCGGCGGCGAATTGCAGCACGTAGGAAATGCGTGGCATGACGACCCCGAGAAGGCGATCCATGTCACCGTGGTGACGGTAGTCAAGTCTAGCTGCTAAGCCTGCCGATCTCATTTCGCCCAAGGCGGTGATGAGTAGCTCGCGTTTGACGTCAGTATGATGCGGAGGGTCGCCAAACCCCGCGCTGATGTGCGACCCCAGATATCCGAATATGGCGGGATGTGCACTTGGGTACAAAAAGCCATGGAGCGGATCATTGATCGGCTTCATCCAGACATCAGGCAAATGGCGCTCGATCATTTCCGAGATCGCAACTTCCGCGAGCTGCCTGACAAGGATGTACAGTCCCCATTCGACATCGCCGCTTTCATCAGACAGCAACGCAAAGGCAGGTCCGGAATCGAGGATAACCCGCTGCTTCCAAACCGCGCCCCTTTTGACCGTCATCGTTCGGGCGATGCCCTGACCGATTTCCTCGGGGGCGGTTTCCGCGGGCGAAGCTCCCTCATATCCTCGGTCCAACGTGGCAATGGCTTCACGATAATCTGTCGCGACAGTGATGCCATCCAAACGATGCAACGGAAGGGCCTGCGCAAGAGAGGTGACAATCCCTTGGATTGCGTTTGATAGCTCCTGCACGTTCTCAGCGTCACCACAGCCGATCAGCGATAATTCATACTGCCATGCCTGTTCGGTTTGCCGAATGAGGTCTGACGGAAAGAGCGGCTTACCCCCGTCTCTCGGCTTGGGCACGAGCGCCAGATAGGGTTCCATCGCGCCGCTAACGGCTTCGTCAACGAGCTGTGTTGACCGTTCGCCCAGACACTTGTGCAACTGCTCAAGGTACTCATTCGTCGTTGGGGCGAGAAAGAAGTCATGACTGCATCTCGCCGCCGCCTCATTGAAGTCTGGCAACGACGTAACATCAAATTCCGCAGAGGCTCCAACCAAGAGCTTTTCGGGGGAAATCGGCAGAACAATCGCAGCAAGATCACCCCAATCCGCAAACATTGCAGGAGTGGAATGCCCCGCTCGATCAATTGCTAGTGCTGCGCAATCAGGCAAAATCGCGCCTTGGTGAGGGGCTGCCACAATGGTCCAGCTCAACTCTTCGAAAAGCTTGAGCCGAGGTTTCGAGCTGGAAATTTGCGCCAGCGCCTTGTTGTGACTTTCGCGTACAAGGCTCCCCGATGCCTGAAGCCAAGTGGCAAAAGCACTGCGCATCATGGGCAGAAAATCAGCCACCAGTGTGGTGAAGTTCTCTTTCGCCATGAAGAACGCAAGGCGCTGGATCAGCTCTGTTGGCAGACCCAGATTTTCGAGACCTTCGATCTCGTTCAGCTTGTCGGCAAGGTTCTGCCGAAAAACATCATTTGGTGCGTCTTCATCTAATCCCATGAGCGACTGAAGGCGCTCGTCATCATTCAGAATGGTTTGCACACCATCCGCCATCATTCGCAAACCGCGCTCCATGTTCACTCGGACATGGGCAGTGCGAGGCACAAGGTGATTCACGATCTCGGCGGCCTTCGTTGAATCTATGACGAACCCAACGGACTGAGAGCGCATATCAGACAGAATTCTGGAAACGGGTGTTTCTATATCTGTGATCTCATCATCGAGCGTGCGCTCCCCTTCGGCGGCAGGGTCGGCGTAAAAATAGTCTGACGCTCCCACCTCTTTGAGCCGTTTCTGCTCAGGAACAGAATCACGCGCAAAGACCCAAATCTCCTTACGCTTTGGGCGAATGCCAAAAGGCTTCTGAAGGAAGCGAGGTAAATAATGTTGGTTGGGTCCTGTAGACAAATTCGTTCTCAATATTGGAAATTCAGGTATGAAATATAGCCTTCTCGGCGTTCCGTGACGAGTAAGTCATCACATTGACAGAAAGGCGTAGCCAGTCGCACTAAGATTTTTCGATATAAGCCCTGACCTTTGCCCCGACTTTGGGAAAAAGAAAGGTAAGGAGCGGTAAAAGCTCAGGGTTCGGAGCGAGAGCTTCATCGCGCCGCTTCATTCTGGCGGAAATACCTTCGGCACCGTTCTTGCCGATAAGCTTGTCATTCCATTTGCCCTTGGTGTCCTGCTCTTTGAGTAGCTTGGCCCGTTCGTAGATATTTACGGCGTGCCCGAACGCGACCAGCAATCGGGGATGGCTTTCGGCAACCTGATGCGCGACCTGAATCAGACTGGAAAACTTGTATCCGACAGGCTTTCCCTCGCGGACGCTGTAAATGACACTGAGCATGGCTTCGAATTCAAGGTCGTTGTCAGGCCATTCGGGTAAATCGAATTCCCATTTTTCAAAACGCTCCCGAATATCCTGCCAATACGCCCGATTTTCCGCCGTGTGCCGAAACCGATGTCCGTGAATTTTCCAAAATTCAAAAAGCGCATCGGCATCTTCTACAATTTCCGCATCCAGCGCGGCTTGGCGCTCTGCGGCTATCGCGGAAACCAGCGTATCGTAGGCCGCGTCGTAATCGAAAAAATATGCCTGCTGCCGCGCCCGATCCTGATGCAATTCCGCAAATTGGACGACTTCGCTCGTCCAGATGTCCGATATTTCATCACCGTTGCGCACGGGTTTTCGGAAATGGCATCGAACATGGAATTGGCGCGTGTTTTCGGACAGCGCGGTCGTTTCCTCGTCAACGACAACAATGTTGGATTTGTTCGAGAAGAGTAGGTCATCGGTCGTCATCAGGCGATAAGCGGGATCGAAGTTTCCCATGACCCACACCAGCAATGCGCCTTCATCACGATAGAAGTCGCGGCGACCAACGACGACGCCGAGGAAGGTGGTCGATAACTGGATTTCGAACGCGAATTTTCCGCTATCGTTCTCCGATTGCACATCCGGTCGCCGATATCGCTTGGGGTCGTCCCGACTCTCCCACTTCTGTTCCGGCACTGTGTTGCGAAACTCAGGGTCCGCATCGACGCTGCGCAGCACCAGCGCCTTAATCCTCTTGTGCGGTTCGCTTTCCCTGAGGCCGTGATATTTCCGCGCCCGGATTTGCTCTTCGCTCAAAGGCGAGCGGGTCTGCGCAGGGCATGAGCCATCTTCCTCCTTGTGGCGGAAGTGGAATGCGCTGCGATCCGTGCGCAAAATAATATGGACCGGAACTTCGCAAATCGCGCAGATGACTCTTGGTTCATCCCCGCTCATGCGGCTGCGGATTTCGACGCGAGTTTCGATCAACTCGGCGTTGCGATATCTTTCAATGAATTCCGCCGAACCCAGAACTTGCCCCGTATCAAGGTCAATCACCTCCTTGATGGCAGGGTCAGCCACGCATTTCGCTTGGCTCAGTGGATCGATAGGGGGCGGCGTAAACGTATCCATGCCGCCGATGCTATCGCAGATTGGCGCTAGAACAATACTCGAACATATGGCTTGCACGATTTCCTGTGAATCGCCCCAACCGGCGCTCGGTTGTCGCAAGGGTGTCCAGAGGGGCAGCGAAATGCCCCTTGGTCGGCTCCACGGGCGAAACCGTGGCGCACATCCAATCCGCGTGAGGGTTGGCCCCTCGGGAGAGGCTGGGTTCAAAGGGGTCAGGCACGCCCCTTGTCGATGGGGGAAGGCATACGCTCGTATGCCTGTCGGGGAGCGCCGAAGGCTCCCCGATGGCGCGAAATGGCACTGATCCTGTCTGACCCGTTGTCAGGCCGGATGAGTGATCGGGGAGCGCCATATAGCCGGAGGGGATGCAACGGGGAACGCGCAGCGGGTTCCCCTTGCCAAGATGAGCGTTTGGCAAAACCGGAGCCGCAGGCGCAGGATTTTGTAATACAAACGCACATCTTGCGGAACGTGCTAACGCATAAAACTGGCCCAAAACCAGCCTTGGGAGGCTCAGCCCTCGCCACACGCCTATATACCGAAACGCGCCATATCGAAACGGATCGCAACGGAATTTGCCTATCGGTCCCGCCATAACCCTACAGCCGCAATATGATGCGTCACGGCAAATATCAGCCGCTCTTCCCCCCAAACTTCATGCAAATAGCCCGCAAAGCTCTCCCTAGAAGGAGGGCGCTATGCCGAAGACCAATGAACTGACTGCCGCGATGGTCGGGAAAATCCTGATCCTCAACATCCTGTTCCATGTGCTCTCGGGCATCTTCACGGGGGTCTGGATATCAGACCTCGTTGCTCCGACGGGCGAGATGACCTTGCTGACATGGCTGGAGACGGTCATGTCGGCGGTTGCGATTGCGGCGGGGCTTTCATACGGCTCCTACATCGCCCTCACGCACATCCCGACGCTGCCGCGAGCAAATCGCAATCAGGTGATGGGGATTTTCGTGGCGGCCTATCTCGCGGTCGCGCTCATGCTCGGGATCGCGTCTTCTTCCGTTCTCGCCTCTGCTTCGGGCGAAGTCGCGCACATGGAAGCGACCCTGACCGCCCAGACCGAAGCAACGCAGGCACGCCAGCGTGCCGCCGCGTCGCTGATCAACCGTTCGTCGGTGATGAATGATTGCGAAAGTTCCGCTGCCAATATGAGCGTGCAGGAGGTCGGCACGGGCGTCTATAGCGGCGAAGGCGGCAACGTGGGCCAAGTCGCGACGGCGCTCACCAATATCAGCGAAGGGTGCGCCAATGCGCGGGCCGCGATCTTCGCGAGCCGTGCAAAGCTGGAACGGCTTTTCTTCAGGATCGACCGTCTGCTGATCGACACGCGGCGCGTGATCGACAGCGACATGGAGCGCCACGAGAAGCTTGTCGCCGTGCGCAAGAAAGGCGAGAATTTCACGCGGCTGACGCGGGAAGTGAACGACGCGCTCCCTGTCGAAGCCATGCAGGCGGTAGCAAGCGCGATGCGCAAGGACTGGCTCGCGGCGGGACTGCCGCCGTCCGCTGCCGCTGCGATCACGCATAATTTCGACGGCATGGCAGAGGAACTGACCGAAGGGCTGGATGATATCGCAGCCCTCAAAGAAGAGCCGATCCCGACCATGCCTGTCGTGTCGAACATGGCCTATCTCGCGCTCTATCCCGAAGCGACCATCGCGGCGATTGCGATTGGCGCGTGTATCGAGCTGATCCCGCTTGGCGGAATCCTGCTCGGGTTCGTGATGGTCACGCACAGGGGGTCGGGCGGCGGAGGCAGTCAGCCAAGTCCGCTCGACGCTCCAAGCCCGCAAAGACGGGTTGGGCGACCCCGAAAAGCCTGAACGGAGTGGAGAAATGGACATGCGGGGCGCTGGGGACAGCGCCCCGCATTCTTGTCACCACAAGCTCGTATAGAAAGCACCCTGCCCGTAGCGCTGCATCACGCACACGGCGAAAATGCTTGCATTTTGCATAAGAACATTGTACGAACTTCGAAATGTGATTTTCGTTTTGGGGCCAACCAATGAGCAAGGGTGAACGGCGAGAGCTGTCCAAGGCTGAAAAGGTTCGTGCCAGGGTATTCGGCGTCAAGCCCAGTGAGCCCAAACAGATCGTGCAGCATGCAACCGGGCTTGAACCCTTTGACCGCCAAAAGGCCGAACGGCATCTGGCGATCCTCAGAGGCGAAAATCTGCGGAGGAGAAAAGAGCAACCCGAACCAAAAAAGACCGAGATGCAATTTGGGAGAGAAGAAGATTTTATAGGATTCATGCAGGAGATCGCGGCGAACGCCAGCGGTAGCCCTTTGTTCGATGACGCATTGGTTGAGGAGCTGGGGAAGTTCCTCAAATCGCATTTTGATCGCGCACGCCTAGATCACACACCGCCTCTGCCTGAGCGAAAATACGTTCCTCGGAAGGATGAGATCGTCCCATTCTTACGTGAAGTTTGGGGAGAATGGGTGGATGCAGAGCAACTGACGATGCCTATCCTTAAGGATGCGGACCATCGCGCCTATCAAGCTCTCCAAAATTGGACGCGAAACAACGAGCTGCCAGAAGGGTTGCGCGTCAAAAGCGCTTCCGACGTGACAAGCGAGTTTCTCGAGCGCGACTATTTCCGCAGAGATGAGATTTTCCGTGCTTCAAGCGCGATGGGTCGTCGAGGCCTTAAGAACTAAAAAAGATGTTTGAGTATCGTTCTTGGTTGCCGAATCAGGCAAGCTTCTCCATATCAGGCTTGAGAGGTGGCCATCCCTCGCTCAGACGCTTCAACGGGTGAAGCGTCTCACGACCCCGCTTTTCGCGGGTGATACGGGAGTGAAGCGATGGCTATGCGTGATGGACGCGCCCTTCGGCGCGGAGTGTTGACCGCTGATCGGCGGGTTTATCCGACACAGAATGACAATGACCTTCCGGCTTGCGGGAACATCCCTTCTTGCGCCCATTGGGCGTGGAAATACTGGTCGCGTTGCGTTGCCTGCCCTTGGCAAAGGGAGGGACGAACGTGACGGACTGGCTGTCTCCCGAAACGCTTCACGCGCTCGCCGCGAACGATAACGACCTTGAGGGGATCGTCCGCCTTCCTCCACCCCAAAAGCTGCTGACCAAAGCAGCCATATATCGACTGGCGATAGCCTATCGTGCGCTGCTGCCATGCAGCCGTCGTGGTTTTGCCGATCTGCTGTCCGATATCGTCTGGGAATTCGATGGCATTGTCCTCGATGCCAGTGGGCGCAGGATCGACCAGCTTGAAATCTGCGTCGATACGATCTTGCGAACCGACGAAGACCCAAGCAACTCGTGGCTTGGCGGTTTCCTGAGATTCGCGGTGTATCAGCCCAGACAAGCGCCGCAAAAGCGCACCCTGCCGCGACTGGAACTGCTTTATCTGGCGCTGGCGATCCGTTACCCCACGGTCGCGGCGCGGGTCATCGCATGAATGATGGGTAGCGTGGGCTTTCCCCCACGCTGTCACCCTAAATCCGGCTCCTGTCTGGTGAGAACCACCAGACAGGAGCTTTTGCCATGAGCAATACCCAATATTCCATAGACTATGGGGGCGAAGCGCCCCAGCAAGGCGGGATGGCGACCCTTCCGCCACAAGCGGCGGGCCAGCCGTTTCAGATAGTCATGCCGCCACAGAAGAAGCGGATTTCCGCTGGCGCGGGCATGTTCTTCGGCATCATCCTGTGCGGCGCTGCGCTTTATGGCGCGGAGATGTTCGCGCCGCCCGATTATCGTCCTTCGACCATCACTGGCTCATATGGCGGGCGCTATGCGGCGGAAATCAAGGCGCATGATCTGGAAACGCAGGCTGCGTTTCTCGATTGGGCCGAAGAGGTCAAGGTGAGCGTTGCGCAGCAGCAAGAGCAATATCGCGCAGCGGCCCAAGGCATCCTGACCAATTATCAGGCCGCCTATGATCGTACCCGAATTTATGCGCAGACCACGGCGCAGCTCCAGCAGGACTATGTGCATCAGCGCACCGAAATCGCCCGCCAGCAGCAGGGCACCGATGCGCTGGTCATCAATCTGGCGCGCCTGTGGGGTCGGGTTGCCAATGTCATCGAACCGGGCGGCGGTGATGATGCGCTCGCCTATGCCGACCAAGTGGGCGGTCAGCTTCAACAGGAACTGACCTCTGCGGTCCAGAATGGCGTCACCGTCTCGGTCGAGGGCTGGGACACGGGATTGCCTCCGCCAAGCGCGGTTCAGGCCGATATCGACAGGATGGCACCGATCAGCTTTCCCGACCTTCCTGAGATCAGCCGCGATGCGCAAAGCGAGGGAGGCGAATAATCCCATGCGGATCGAACAGATGGCAGCGTTCCTCCCGCGTCTGTTTTCCATGACGCGGGAGATGGATCGGGCGCAGCGCGAAGAGGAAGCCCGCGAGCGGGCCGCATGGCAGCAATATCTGATGAACATTGCCGCGCCCTCCGGGCAGCTCGGCGATGGGCGTCTTGCCAGTCTCGATGATCTGAAAGCCGCCGGTCTCCTTGAGACCAGCGGCTTGTTTCTTGGTGCGCAGCAAGGGCGGATGCTGTTTTTCAGCGGCGACGGTCATCTCCTGACCTATGCCCGCACAGGGTCGGGCAAAGGGCGAGATCTGGTTCTACCCAATCTCGCCCATGTCCGTGATCGCAGCCTGATCGTCGTGGACGTGAAGGATGGCGAGAACTGCTTTGCGTCCCGCGAGCATCGCGGGGACGGGCTTGGCTCCCCTTGCATCTACCTCAATCCGTTCAACCTTCTGGGCCTCCCCAATACCCGCATCAATCCGCTGCAAGTGCTGATCGATATTGTTGTAGATGGCGGCGAAATCGACACGCAGGCGGACGAGATTGCCCAAACCATCCGCCCAATGAACCCGCGTGAAGGGGATAGCTGGGTCGGCAAAGGCTCGGTGCGACTTATCTCGATCCGCGCCGAATATGCGGCGCATTTCGATCCCGCGAATTGCACGCTCGGCGGTTTGTGGAAGTTCGTGAACGCAGGCAATGACGAGCTGGAGCGCGAGTTTCAGATGATGGCGAGTTGCGGCATTGAGGGCATCGCCCGCAAGGCCGCCGCAATGGGCGCGACCTATGCCGATGCGCCCAAGCAATTCGAGGCCTACAGGTCGGACGCCATCGAAGCCCTTGCGGCCTTTGAGGTCGGGAAGACACTGGATCGTGCCACTTCCGCGCATGATTTTGACTTCGGGCGACTGAAACATGAGCCTTGCACCGTCTATCTCATCACCCCGTCCGATAAGCTCGGGGTTGCTGCCCCGTGGGTCAGCCTGATCGTCAATTACGCCATCGAGGCGATAGCCCGCGAGCGGGGCGGCGTGCGGACCTGCTTCCTGCTCGATGAATTCCCGCAGCTTCCACCAGCGCCCGCGATTTTGAAGGCACTGCGCCTCTATCGCGGCAAGGGCATCCAACTCTGGTTCTTCGCGCAAGGCCGCTTCTCGATGGAGGGGCGTTGGTCACAGGATGCGGTGAAGGAGATTGAGGATCAGGCCTCGATCCTCAATATGACGGGGATCGAAGACCCGTCCATGATGCGTGATGTGGAGCGGTGGTCGGGCAATCGCACCATTGTCACTCGCGGGCAGAATATCGGCGGTGGTGCGGTTGAAAGCGCCGGAATCAATCGCGGCGAGAGCCGCCGTCCCGTTCTGCAAGCGGAGGATATTCGCGGCATCGGCGCGGGACGGCAAATCATCAAGGTTGCGGGCCTGCCGCAACTGGTCGTGTGCGACCGCCTGCCATTTTATGCAGTCGATCCGTGGAAAGCGCAGATTGGCGATGTGCGCGAGCTTCACCAAGGCGGGTTCTGACCGCCGAACCTCGGGAATTCTTAACTTCGATATGGGCGCGCAAACGGGCTATCCCGCTCATTGTTATCAGAATCTTCTAATATTCAATATTTTCAAAAGTTTGCATTTCCCCAACTCCCTGCGGTAAACTGAAATCTTGATAGTGAGGATTGCTGCGGTCGGCGCGGGAGGAACGTGAGGTTTCCCCCAGAGACAGTCAGCAATCGGCATATCTCAATCCCCGCGTCTTGGTTGAATCAACTGCTGCGTGAAGCGGCGGGAAGGGGACATGCGGGTGTCACTGTTTACACCAGAGGAATTCGAGCAATGTCGTGAATGCATCGCGGATATCGACATGAGCGATGCGGATAAGGATGAACTTATCCGCATTGTCGGAAATATCGTTGCATCGTTCGTGGATCAGTCCTTCGGTCTTCATCCCGTGCAACTTTCCCTCTCGGCGAGGGCAAACAGGCATTTCCAAAACGGTCGGGATGATGCTATTCTTGGTTTGTTCCAAAGCGACGAGAGCATTGACCCCGGTGACGGGGGCGCGAGCAACGCACCCAACGGCCCATAAGGGCAAGGTTTACCGATGAAAATGACAACAGAAAAACAGGCGGTCATTTACGCCCGCGTCTCCACCAAGAAACAGTCCCGCGAAGGGAGCGGGCTGGACAGTCAGGAAACCCGTTGCCGCGAATATGCGGCCTATAAGGGGTATCGGATCGTCAAGGTCTTTACCGACGACATGTCCGGCTCGATGCTGGGCCGTCCGGGAATCACCGCCATGCTCGCCTTTGTGCGCAAGCATCGGCGCGACGGCATGGTCGTCATCATCGACGACATTTCGCGCCTTGCGCGTGGCCTCGAAGCCCATTTGAAGCTCCGCACCGAGATCAACAAGGCGGGCGGCGTTCTGGAATCGCCCTCTATCGAGTTCGGCGAGGATTCCGACAGCACGCTTGTTGAGCATCTGCTGGCCTCGGTGTCGCAACACCAGCGCCAGAAGAACGGCGAGCAAGCCAAAAACCGTATGCGCGCCCGTATGCTCAACGGCTTCTGGGTGTTTTATGCGCCGCTTGGCTATGTCTATCAGAAAAGCCCTGCTGGCGGTTCGATCCTCGTCCCCGACGAGCCGATGGCCTCCGCCATCCGTGAAGCCTTGGAGGGCTTTGCTGATGGACGACTGAACACAAAGGCGGATGTCAAACGCCACATTGAGAACAGCCCCGGCGCACGGCTCACGCGCCACGGCATTCTCACCAACGAGCAAGCCCACCGTATCCTGACCCGTCCGATCTATGCGGGATATATCGAATCCAAGGTCTGGGGCGTGTCGTTCCGTAAAGGCCAGCACGAGCCGCTGATTAGCTTGGAAACCTATCAGCGCATTCAGGAGAGGCTGTCGGGCAAGGTTTATGCGCCCGCCCGTACCGATATCAACGAGGATTTTCCGTTACGCGGCTTCGTCGTGTGCGGGGAATGCAGGAATCCGCTCACCGCGAACTGGAGCAAGGGATGCAGGAAGTCCTACCCCTATTATGTGTGCCGTCACCGTGGCTGTGCGAAGTTTGGCAAGTCCGTTGCCCGCGCCAAGGTCGAAGACGGGTTTGAAGAACTTTTGCGTTCCATGAAGCCCAACCAGAACCTGTTCTCGCTCGTCTCCACGCAATGCCGTATCTTCTGGGACAAACGCATGGCCTCCATGCGCGAGGCGAAGACGGCTTTCAAACTCAAGATCAACGCGGTCGAGAAAAAGATCGACGGGCTTCTGGATCGGGTGGTCGAATCCGAGAGTGGCGCTGTCGTTGCCGCTTATGAGCGCAAGATCGCCGAACTGGAGCGTGAAAAGCATCTTCTCGCCGAAAAGCAGGCTCGTTGCGGCACTGTCGCACGAGACTATGACGAAACTTTTCGAACTGCGTTCGAATTTTTATCAAACCCTTGTTATCTTTGGGAAAAAGGAGGTCTGGAGGACAAGAGGATAGTGCTGCAACTCACTCTGGACAGTCATTTGGAATATGACTGGAATCAGGGTGTTCGAACTAACAGAATATCCTTCCCTTTCAGGGCTTTAGAGGATTTTTTGGGCTGCAAAAATGAAATGGCGGAGACGGAGGGATTCGAACCCTCGGTACCCTGATAGAGTACGGTTCCTTAGCAGGGAACTGGTTTCAGCCACTCACCCACGTCTCCGGGTAACAGCGAGGCTGTGAGGGCGGGGCTATAATCGCCATGTCTGCCAGCGGCAAGGTGGCTTGAAAGAAAAACCTTGTGCCTTTGAAGCGGGCGCTGGATTGCGTCCTGCCGAACCGCGAGTTCGGCAGCGGTTCAGCCTTCGCGCCTTAGCTCGTCACGGCTCGTCGCGATTCCGATTCGCTCCAGCGACAAGCGATTGCAGCGGGGCGCACAAGCGATTCTGCTGCAAACCGCATCAATCCGGGGCTGACCCGTCCTTGTGAAAGGCTGCATGATGATCACCATGATCGCACGAACTCCTGACCTTTGCCGACGGCTGCTTGGCCCGGCTTTGGCTGCGCTTGCCGCTTGCTTGCTGATGGTTCCGGCGGCGGCGCAGGAGCTTGAGAAATTCGACCCCGATCAGGCCTATGCGGCGCAGGATGCGGCGCCTGCGGGCGGCATTGACGCCGATCTTGCCGCGCCTGGCGTTCAGCCTACTGCTCCGGCTGAACCGTCCTTCGACCGGGACTTTGGCGATTACGCCGCCGCGCCCACCGATCCTGCTGCTGCGCCGCAAGCGGCAGAGCAAGCCGCCACCGTGCCAACCGCGTCGGAAGCCGCAACCGATTCGGCCACTTATGGCGAGGACGACCTGATTGGCGCCGCCGAAGGCGTGTTCGGCAAGGGCGCCGAAGGGCTGGCCCGGATGATCGAGGATCTGCTGAAAAAGCAGGGCGAGCCCAATGGCTACATCGTCGGTCGTGAGGCTGGCGGGGCATTCGTTGTCGGTGCGCGTTATGGCTCGGGCACGCTGCATCACAAGGTTGAAGGCACGCAGCAGGTCTATTGGACCGGCCCGTCCATCGGTTTTGATGTCGGTGCCAATGCTGCCAACACCTTTGTGCTGGTATATAATCTTTATGATTCCGAAGAGCTGTTTGAACGCTTCCCTGCGGGCGAGGGGCAGGCCTATTTCGTCGGCGGGATGCATGCCAGCTATCTGCGACGCGGCGATGTGGTGCTGATCCCGATCCGTGTGGGCGCGGGCCTCAGGCTTGGAATCAATGCGGGCTACATGAAGTTCTCTAAGGAACAGCGCTGGCTGCCTTTCTGATCCGATAGGTGCAAACGCTGTTGCGGTGCGCGGGCTGGCGCGCCATGGGCCGCAGCATGATGCTCAACCGACTCAGCCCACAGGCGCCCGACGCGCTGCTCGCCCTCATTCGTCTCCACGCCGCCGATCCGCGTGAGCACAAGATCGACCTTGGCGTCGGCGTTTACCGAACTGAGCAAGGCACGACCCCGGTTTTTGCCGCGATCAAGACGGCGGAACAACGGCTGGTTGATACGCAGGACAGCAAGTCCTATCTCGGCCCGGAAGGTGACACCGGCTTCGTTAATGCGTTGATGCCTTACATCTTTGGCGCTGATCCCACGATGGGCGGGCGGATTGCCGGGATGCAGACGCCGGGCGGCACCGGGGCGGTGCGTCTGGCGCTGGCATTGGCGCAGAAAGCCGGGGTGAAACGCGTGCATCTGGGGGTACCGAGCTGGCCAAATCATGCGCAAATCATCGCCGATCTGGGGCTGGAACTGGTCACATTCGACCATGCCAACCCGGATGGCAGTGCCAATCTGGATGCGGTGCTGGCGGCGATCAATGGTGCCGGTGCGCAAGGGGCGGTGCTGCTGCACACCTGCTGCCATAACCCGACCGGAATCGATTATACGCACGATCAGTGGGACACGGTTGCCGATGCTTTCGCGGCGTCAGGCACCTTCCCGATCATCGATTCGGCCTATCAGGGGCTGGGCCAGGGGCTTGAAGAAGATGCCGCCGGGATGCGCGCGGTGCTGGCCAAGGTGCCCGAGGCTTTTATCGCCTATAGCTGCGACAAGAACTTCGGCCAGTATCGCGACCGCGTGGGGGCGTTCTACATCCTTGGCAATGGACAGGCAGAGCTCGACACGGCGTTCTCCAACGCCAATGCGCTGGCGCGTGCCTGCTGGTCGATGCCGCCCGATCACGGCGGCGCGGCGGTGCGGATCATCCTGAGCGATCCGGGCATGACCACGGCGTGGCTGGCGGAGCTTGACGATATGCGCACGCGGATGCGGGCGGTGCGCGATGCGCTGGCAGCAGCTGGCAGGGCAGGGCGGATCGACCTGACCCCGCTGGCCGCGCAGAACGGGCTGTTTGCGATGCTGCCAGTGACGAAGGACGAGGTCACCACCCTGCGCGAAAATCATGCCATCTACATGGCCGCATCGGGGCGCATCAACATCGCTGGCCTGACGATGGCAAACCTGCCCCGGTTCATCGCCGCATTGGCGGCGGTGGCGGGTTGAGGGCCAGCGCCTTACTCTAAGAATGTGATGTGCCGCGCATATCGCAGGTGCAGCGATAAATTGCTGCAACCGGGGCGATCATTTGCAGATCGCCCCGGTTGCGCACAGTATCTTACTTGATAATCAGAACTTCTGACGCGCAGTCACCCCAAAGGTGCGCGGCTGGCCGATATTGAACCCAAGCCGTGCGCGTCCGCCGCGTTCGCGATCGAACGACAGCAGCGCGTTTTCATCGAACACGTTGTCGACATAGGCGGTCAGTGATAGCCCGCTATCAAGTTCGACCCCGGCGCTTAAATTGACCAATTGGTAATCAGGCAATTTCAGGTCAATCGTTGTCGCGGCATCGGCAGGCATCCCTGCAAACGGCAATCCGTGAACAAAGGTGCGCGGGTTGTCTTCCTGATCGGAAGGCTGGGTGAAGCGCGATCCGACATGCTGGACAGAGCCCGTCACAAACGCCGTGGTCGATGCGCCAACAGCCCATTCATAGCTGCCATTGGCTGAAAACTGGAATTTGGGCACCGAAGGCAGGCGATTGCCATCGCGAATGCCGGTTGCGCCAGCCAGCACACCAGGAAGCGTGCTGTCAAATTCAGCCTCGATGTAGCTGCCGCTCAGATTGATCTTGAGGCCGTCAAACGGGGTGACCCCGACTTCGGCTTCCACCCCGGCGGTGTGTGCATCAGGCACGTTGAACACAATCCGCGATGAACAGCTACCGGCATCCAAAGTTGTCTGAAGGTTGTTGATATCATTATAAAAGGCAGCAGCGTTGAAGGTGAAGCCATTGCCCTGCGTCTTCACACCCAGTTCGTAGTTCCATAGCTTTTCGTCGTCATAATCCTGAAATCCGCCAAACAGGGCAAGGTCCTCCGCATTGCAAAGCGGGGTGTTGAGCGGATCATTGACGCCGCCAAGCCGGAAGCCTTGCGACACCTGAGCATTGATCGAAACATCAGGGCTGGCGGCGTAGCTCAGCAGAAAACGCGGGGTAAAGCCATCCGATGCGGTGCGATCTACTACGCCAGTATCACCATTGGCGAACAGGCCGCCGGTGGTGATGGTGCGGATTTCATCAAAATCGTAATAACGCCCGCCCGCAGTAAAGGTCAGCTTCTCGGTGATTTCGTAGCTCACTTCGCCAAACACCGCAGTCTGTTCGATATCGAACGGAAGATCCGAATTGAACGGCGAATCCGCCGGAAAGCCGTTGGCTACCGCCGCCGAAGTGCCCGCGCCCAGCACCGCATCGGTAAATGCGTCATAACCGGGAGTTGGCAGGCGCTGCATGTAATTGCGCTGCACATCGGAATAGAAACCGCCGATCAACCACTGGAACGGGCCATCATAATCGGACGCGAGACGAATTTCTTGCGTGAAGGTTTCCAGGTCAGTGGTGTCGCGCAGGTTAGACGGCAGCAGCACTGCTTCGTCGGGGAAGCCAAGATCAACCGAAACGGAACCGCTGAGCGCACTGGCATCGCGGCTGACCAGAATATCGCGATTGGTATAGGATGTTACCGAGGTGAGATCGACATTACCAAGCCCGATCCGCACCGTCAGATCGGCGATGAAGGTTTCGTCCTCAAAATCCTCTTTCAGCAACAGGAATTGTTCACGCTTGCCAAGCTGTTGCGGGGGCCGGCTGGTGGTAAAAGGGTTGGCAAAAAGATTGAAGGTTTCCTGCCGGTTGAACCCGTTTACCGAAATCTTCTGATAGATAACGCGCGGGGTAATCGAAATATTGTCGGTCGGCTCCACGGTCAGCGCCAGCCTGCCGCCGTAACGCTCCCCATCATTGACATTCTTGCCCCCACCCGGGCCAGCGGCATCAACAAACCCGGCATAGCGGGTATAGTAACCCACCGCGCGGACCGCCGCGATATCACTCAGCGGCAGATTGACCGCAGCCTTGAAGCTGCCGCCTGCGTTGCCGCCATCAATCGCGTTGATGTCAGCTTCGACCAGACCTTCTGTCACCCCCAGTTTTGGCTGGTTCGAGATATAGCGGATCGTGCCGCCCATCGAACCGGAACCGAACAAGGTGCCCTGCGGACCGCGCAGGGTTTCAACCCGGTTGAGATCAAACAGATCAAGGTCGGGCGTAAACAGCGATAGCGAAATGACCGATTCATCAAGATAGACGCCGACCTGTTCCTTCACGCCGGGCTGATCGCGCACCACCTGCCCGGCAGAAATACCGCGAACCGAAACCTGGCTTTGCCCAGGCCCCAAATTCTGGATCGTCAGACCCGCCACGTTACGCGACAAATCCTCCAGCGTCACTGCGCCGGATTTCTGAATGTCTTCCTGCGTCTGTGCGTTGATCGAAAAGGGCACATCCTGAATTGTGGTATCGCGTTTTGTCGCGGTAACGATGATCACATTGCCCGAAGCATTATCACCGCTTTCGGCGGAACCCGAAGCATTCTGCTGTGCCAATGCCGGGCTTGCCCAGAAGGCTGAAGCTGTGCCGGCCAAGAGCAGGCCGCGAAGGAACTTGTTGGATGCGTTGGCAACTTTCATGGATGCTCTCCCCAAGCATAGATATTATTCGGCCCGCTTTCTTGATGCGTAGCTTAATGCGCAGGCCTTCACGCAGTCAGATTGTCACATTACCGAAAGCCCAACAATGGACGCTGGAATCGCTCACACATTTCAAGGACTGATCGTTGCAGCGATGCACCACATGCCCAGCCGCCAAAGACAGCCAGATCGCGCCCGAATATCGGTTCTTCGCTGACCTTAACCCGCCGCTGCGAGCGATTGCATCCGCTTCAAATAGCGCGCCAGCACGTCAATCTCGAGGTTGACCTTGTCGTCCACCGCCAACTGACCCAGCGTCGTCACGACGGCGGTGTGGGGAATGATGTTGAGCAGGAAATCGCAAGTGCCATCGTCCCGGTCGCGCACGTCGTTTACGGTCAGCGATACGCCGTTGACCGTGATCGAGCCTTTTTCCGCGATGAACGGGGCCATTTCGGCGCGTGCGCGGATGGCGACCTGCCAGCTGCCGCCTTCCTGCCGCACCAGCACAACCGTGCCGACCGAATCGACATGGCCGGTGACTATGTGTCCGCCCAACTCGTCACCCAGCCGCAACGAGGGTTCAAGGTTGAGCCTGGCACCCACCGCCCACATGCCGGGCACGGTGCGGCTGATGCTTTCGCCGGACAGATCGACATCGAACCACGCATCGCCCGCAGTTCCGCCGCGCTCCACCACCGTCAGACACACGCCCGAAAAGGCAATCGATGCGCCGATATCGATCCGCGCTGGGTCGAGCGGGGCGGTGATCCGCAGCCGCAGGTCGCCGCGTTGTTCGGCGGATGCGATGGTGCCGATGGCGGTGACGATGCCGGTGAACATGGGGCTGGGTTCCTCGTTAAGCTCGGCCGCGCAGATAGGCCGTGAAGGTGTCGCTGCCAAGCTTGCGCTGATCGCGCAAGCGCCAGCGGCCATGCGCATCAGCAAGGCTCGCCAGCCCCAGCCCGCCCAAGCTGCGGCGGCCATCGCCGATCAGGATTGGCGCGCGGTAAAGATGCAGTTCGTCCACCAGATCAGCTGCGAGGAAAGCCGCTGCCGTCTCGCCCCCGCCTTCGACATAGCAATAGAGCGCGCCATCAAGCCCCGCGATGTCCTGCGGCGCGGCAATCGCGGTGACGCCTTCGGGCGCTGGCCCGCGCGTCAGCACTACCCGCCTTGGCGAGCGCGCTTCCAGCCCCGGCAGGCGAACATCAAGGCGCGGCGCGTCCGCACGCCACGTCCCGCCGCCCACCAGAATCGCATCATGCTGCGCGCGGATCGCATGGACGTGCGCGCGCGCGGCCTCTCCGGTGATCCAGCGGCTGGTGCCATCAGCCAGCGCGATGCAGCCATCGAGCGATGTGGCGAGCTTGAGCGTGACCCACGGCCGCCCGGAGTGCTGGCGGGTCAGAAACCCGGCAAGGCTGGCGGCAGAGGTTGCATCATTGAGCAACCCCACCGCAATCCCCGCCGCTTCCAGCCGGGCGATGCCCTGACCCGCGGTGCGCGGATCGGGGTCGCGCTGTCCAATCACCACGCGGGCGGGTTTGGCCGCGACGATCAGGTCGGCGCAGGCCGGGCCGCGCGCTGATTGGTGCGCGCAAGGTTCAAGTGTGACGTAAAGCGTCGCCTGCGCGAGCACGTCCGGGGCCAGCCCCGCCAGCGCCGTTGCCTCGGCATGGGGCCGCCCGCCTGCCGCCGTCCACCCGTGCGCCGCCACCCGGCCCCGGTGCACCACCAACGCGGCGACGCCGGGGTTGGGGCGCGACAGCGGGCGGGCGCGCAGCGACAACCGCGCGGCGGCGGCCATCCAGTCGTGATCGGTCGGAAGCGCGCTGGCGGCTATTGCTCAGCACCTTCGCTGCTGGTGTCAGCCGACCTGCCAGCCTGTTGAAGCAGTTCTTCGCGGCGCTTGGCCCTCGCAGCTTCTTCGGCAGCGCGCTCGGCATCGGCCTTGCGCTCTATCTCTTCGACATCCATCCCTGCGGCCGCGCCCAGCGCCTTGTACATTTCACGCTTGCGCTGCGCGATCCGGGCAAGCTCAGCCGCGCGCAGGTCTTTGACCTCTTGGTTGGCGAGGTTTTCAGCGGCGATTTCCGCGTCACTGCGCGCCGGGTCGACCGTGGTGATATAGGTGATCGTTGGCCGTTCGGGGTCCTTGTAAACCGTGGTGCCCATCGCCCAATACAGGATCACCGCCACCGGCATGATCGACAGCACCAGAATGGGCCAGCGATAGGGATTGGGCCGCCGGAACTCGTTCCAGAAATCGGCGAGGCCGGGGGCTGGGTTGAAGCGGGAATTGGACAGCATCAGCCCATTATAGGGAGGCGTCCGCCCGAACGCAAAACCTGTCTCTTATCCGAACGCCGAATAAAGCCCGCGCCCATGTTCCTTTAACCAGCGGTCAGCCGCCGCAATCTCGCCTTCGAAGATGCGTGCCAGCAACGCATGGAACGCGGGACTGTGATCGAAGTGCACCAGATGCGCGACTTCGTGCGCCACCACCGACCGGCGGACGTGATCGGGGGCCTGCACCAGCCGCCAATTGATGCGGATGCGGCTTTTGTCCGAACATGATCCCCAGCGGCGCTGAGCGCGGGTGAGGCCAACGGGCACCGGTTCCAGCCCGGCGGCAGCGCAATATTCGTGCATGTCGGCTTGGGCGAGGCGCAGTCCCTCGGCCTCAAGCCAGCGGCGCAGGCGCGTCTCCAGCCCGGTCTGCGGCCCACCGATACGCAAAGCCTCGCCCGTGATTTCAGGGCGGCGCGGGGCTTTGGCCTCCCACGTCAGCCGCAGTGCGGTGCCGCGATAGCGAACCTCGCCCCCCGGTTCGGGCACAGCGCGGGCAGGCAGCTTTGCCAGTTGGCTAGCCAGCCAATCGCTGCGGGCATGGGCAAAGGCAATCGCCTCGCGCCCTTCGGCCCAGGCGGGCAGAGTAACGCGCACTTCGTTGCCATCGGGGGCGAGCCGCAAGGTCAGCCTCCGGGCATTATGCTGCCGCTTGAGCACGATCGGAAGGCGTTTGCCGCCAAGCTCGATTGCGGCATCCAAGGCAGGGCGGCGCAGCCAGTCGATCACGCTTCGGCGTCCTCCTCAAGCATCGGGCGGTCATGTCGCGGTGAAGGCCATTCAACGATGTGATGTTCCAGCGGCCCGGCGTCGACCTCGCTCACCACCCGGCCCACCACCGATACGCCCAACCGGCGCACCGCATCACGATCACCGCTGATCAGATAATGCCAGCCTGGCAGCGGGCGGCCATCGGCGCGCAGACGATAGGCGCAGGTGGATGGCAGCCAGCTCACCTGTTCGACAATCCGCAGCGTCAACCGCAGGCAATCGGGGACGAAGGCCTTGCGGTTGCGGTAATCGCTGCACTGCGCCGTGCCGGTATCCAGCAGGCGGCAGGCAATGTTGGTGTCGACGATTTCGCCAGTGTCTTCGTCTTCGATCTTGTGTAGGCAGCAGCGCCCGCAGCCATCGCACAGCGCTTCCCATTCGGGCCGGGTCAGCTCGCCCAAGGGCAGCTCCCAGAAATGCTCTCTCAATTCACCCATTTGTCCAGTTCCGCCGCCACCGCATCGGCGCCTTGATCGGTTGGCAGCGTCGCCAGCGGTTCGCCCTTGGGGCCGAACAGGTAAGTGATAGCGGAATGATCGACGAGGTATCCGCCGCCTTCAACCACTTCGCCCTTGGCATAGAACACCTTGAACGTTTTGGCCGCAGCGGCGATCTGATCGGGGGTGCCGGTCAACCCGATGATGTCGGGCGAGAACGCGGCGGCGAATTCGCCCACCACCTGCGGCGTATCACGTTCGGGGTCGATGGTGATGAAGATCGGTTGGATCTTTGCCGCCTTGGCGGGATCACTCGCCTTCAGCACCTTCAGCCCCTGCGCGACGCGCTGCATGTCGGTGGGGCAGATATCGGGGCAAAAGGCATAGCCGAAATAGACAACGCGGTATTTGTCGGCAAAATCGTCCCACTTGACGGTGCGCCCATCGCTGGCGGTGAGCGCAAAATCGCCGCCGATGGCTGCGCCCGCCAGTGGCGGTTCAGCATCAGGCGCGGCGGCATTGCAGCCCGCCAGCGCCAGCGCGCCAGCGATCAGAAGGGCGAATGTGGCGGAAGGCTTGTTGATACGGTTCATGCTCTGCTAACTGTTGGCTTGCGAAGGGAACGAGGCTTGCCCACTCCCGCTATACACACCAGATGTGTGACAGGTAATGCGAAAGGATCAAACCGTGACGGCCGTTGTTTTGCGCAAATTAAGCGCTCGCCGCGCGATTGCCAGTGCAATCATGGCGATACTGGCGCCGATAATCGTGGTGGCGCTGGGCGTTCCTGCTGCAGCGCAGTTCCAGTCTGAGGGGTACAAGTTCCTCGAAGCGGTCAAGGATCGTGAAGGGGAAGAGGTCACCGACATGCTCAACAAGCCGGGCAGCACTATTGTCAACACCCGCGATATCACCTCAGGTGAAACCGGCCTGCATATCGTGGTCGCGCGCAGCGACGTGTTGTGGATCCGGTTCCTGCTGCAGCGCGGGGCCGATCCCAATATCCGCAACAAGAAAGGCGTGACCCCGCTGCAACTGGCGACATCGATGGGCTTTACCGAAGGGGTCGAAGCGCTGATCAAGGGCGGGGCGAGTGTCAATGTCAGCGATCAGACCGGGGAAACCCCGCTGATCGCCGCCGTGCATTCGCGCAATGTGGCGCTGGTGCGGGTGCTGCTGGAACAGGGCGCCGATCCTGACCACAACGATAATTCCGGGCGTTCCGCGCGCGATTACATGGAGTTGATGAGCGGCAATACGCTGATGAAGCAGGAATTCACCAATGCTGACACCAAGCGCGAAGAGGCAGGGCCAAAGCGCGATTACGGGCCATCGTTCTGATATGGCCACCACCGATTTTTCCGACCTGACGCTGGATGAACTGCGCGTCGCACTCGCCCCCGATATTGCCGCCTCGGCGATCTTCGACGGCTGGAACGAAACCGCGCTGATTGCGGCGGCGGAAATGGCCGGGTGCGATGTCGATATTGCCCGGCTCGCCTTCCCCGGCGCAAAGCCGATGGACATGATCGAAGCGTGGATCACTAGTGTCGATGCAGCAATGGCGGCGCAATGGCCCGCCGATCGGCTGGCGACGCTGAAAATCCGCGAACGCATCCGCACGCTGGTCGCGTTCCGGCTGGACGCGGTGGCGCATATTGACGAAGCCGTGCGCCGCGCGCTGGCGGTAATGGCGCAGCCGCAGAACGCGCCGCGCGCGCTAAAGCTGGGATGGCGGTCGGCCGATATCATGTGGCGGCTGGCGGGCGACACCGCGACCGATTACAACCACTACACCAAGCGCGCGATCCTTGCGGGCATCTATTCAGCCACGCTGGCGGTTTTCGTGAATGATGACAGCGAAGACAAAGCCGATACCCACGCTTTCCTTGACCGCCGGATTGACGGGGTGATGCGGTTTGAAAAGGCCAAGGCCCAGTTTCTGAACAAAGACCGCGAATTGCCGAGCCTGACGCGGTTTCTCGGCCGATTGCGCTATCCGGCAAGGTAATTCGGGGATTAGCCCACGGGGCTTGTCGTCTCGCCCGCTTTGATGTCCTATGACGCTCGCAAGAGTCGCGCATTCGCGCGCGCAAGTTTTTGACGGGAAGGGACGTTTCGATGGCGGGTTCGCTCAACAAGGTCATGCTGATCGGCAATCTGGGGGCCGATCCCGAAATTCGCAGTTTTCAGAACGGCGGCAAGGTCGCCAATCTGCGGATCGCCACATCGGAAACGTGGAAGGATCGCCAGACCGGTGAACGCAAGGAAAAGACCGAGTGGCACACGGTCGCGATCTTTTCCGAAGGGCTGGTCGGCGTGGTCGAACGCTACCTCAAAAAGGGCAGCAAGGTCTTCGTCGAAGGCAAGCTGCAAACCCGCAAATGGCAGGATCAAAGCGGGCAGGATCGTTACAGCACCGAGATCGTCATTCAAGGCCTCGGCGGCACGCTGACCATGCTTGATGGCGCGCAGGGCGGCGGCGGTGGTGGGCGTTCGGGCGGCAGCGCGAGCGGCTATGGCGGCGGCGCAGCAGCAGGCGGCAGTAGCGGCGACTGGGATCAGAGCGGCGGCTCTGCGGGCGGCGGTTCTTCAGGCGGCGCGGGCAGCGGTTCGGGTGGCGGCTATGACGATCTGGATGATGATATTCCGTTTTGACTTAAGCGCTTAAGGCATGGTAGCTCTAGCGCTGATCGGGTGTGGCTTATCGCGGGGTTATCGTGCTTTCAGAACTTTTTGCTGCGGCGCTCGCAGCCAACAGCGTTCCACCACCGCCGCCGCCGCCCAAAACCTTCGGAAAATGGCCACGCTGATCCTGATGCCAGCCACCCCAACCCCCGCATAAGCGGGGGCGAAGCCTCTGCGCGCCCTCCCTGATCGCGCCAGCAGCGATCTCAGCGCCGGGTTTTTCAACACAATCGTCCCGGTTGAGGAAATTCCTGCCGTTCGGCTTGCGACGCCAAGTCGGTCGTCAAGCCAAGGCCGTGCAAGGTTCGTTCATGTCCTACTCTTGGAACCTATGGCGCCTCCGAACAGCCAGATGAATCGCCTTGCAAGAAATTATTGGCGAGAAACCGCTCAACGACATCGAAGTGATCAAGCGGTGCATTATGCCCGCCCTCAATTGCAAGATGTTCGAAATAATATGGAAATCCGTTCCCCTCGAGGCGCTCCACCATCGAGGCAGACATCTCCGTTGATGGCCAGAATTCATCCTTGGTCGCAGACAAGAAAAACACCGGACCGCTAATTTTCTCGACTTCGATTGAAGCGGCATCCACGGCTTTCTGATTTTTCAGCATCTCTTCCCAAACAGCCCTCAAGTCTCCCTTGATCAGCGGCCATGTTGCGCTTGTGGGCATTGGCACAAAAGGCAAATTCTCTCTATTCAAGGTAAATGACGGCGTATTCATTGCAATGGTGACCCCAGGGTATACTGCATTGCCCGGCACTATGGCGACAACGGCATCAATATCGGAATAGTGGCTTCCAAGAAGCAGGGCCAATTCTGCGCCCTTGGAACCGCCAATCAGGGCGACGCATTCTCCGTTTATCTTCGGCTTATTGGCGGCATCGCGAATTGCTTGGTGGACGCCTTCCAAAGCAATGCGGTCAAGATTTTCTGGAGTTCCCTGCTCACCAAAATACGCCACCGCCAGGAATGCGTATCCCTGCGCGATGAACGCGTCGCGCTGCTCTTTCCAAACGTCGCTTGCCCAAGCATTACCGCCTTCGGCACCGCCGAAGCCGACAATCAGAGGTTGATTATCACCCTCACCCAGAAAAAGCTCTGTATTCACTCTGCCATGGTTTTCCGGCAGCGTTTGATCATCAAAGCTGATTACCAGATAGGCGTAAATACCAACTGCAACCGCGATCAGCGCAGATATCGAAATACCTGCCCATTTTAGGAACTTAATTGACTTGGTCATCATGAATCCTTGTTGATGTGGGACTGCGCGTCTGCGCGCCCAAATTCCGGGTCTTTCCAGAAAAACAAAGCGTCCACAGTGCACCCGAATGCAGCCGCCAATTTCATGGCCAGTTCCAGAGATGGAGCATATCGGCCCGTTTCCAGAGCAACGATTGTTTGGCGTGTGACGCCCACGATTTCAGCGAGTTGCGCCTGGGTCATTTCCGCTTGGTCAAAGCGGAACCGGCGAATGTTATTGCCGATCTGGAGGGTAGTCATTCGTCAGGACCAATCGCGCTCGCAGCATTCGTATCTTTGGCATATTCGATCAGTTGGGTCGCATATTTGATCAGCAAAGATGCAACAACTATCGCAATTTGAATATTTCCGGCCATGAAAAGTGTCAGCGATTTTCCCTGAACTGGCGGAAAAAATGCCATCACAAACGAAAATATGACCAACCCTGCGATCAAGGACACAAAGCCCGCCTTTGTCCCGCGCGCTATGATCGTTTCGTCGCGCTCATCGCGGATATTGCCTGCCTTGCTCACTGCAAAGCTCACGACGATCATCGTCGCCAGTATTGTCCACGAATCTATTGCCAGATAATTTCCGTGACCGACGTGAAAGTCTATGTCCGGATAAGCGAGCGTCGCAATCAGGTGACCAAAAAGTAGTGCCGTCCCCACAGCATAGAAACGCACATTTCTCTCGGGAGCACCCGGCTCCAATCCGGTCGTTTTTTCCAGCGTTGCCCATCGCCGCCATGCCCACGCAGTCCATGTCACGAGAGCTAGCGCACCGATCCATCCCATGGGGAAATTCAAATGCAGGGAAGCTAGGGCAAGCAGGACACCGAAGGCTAACGCACCGCATGCGGTAATGATACTTCGTGGCATCGACCGAGGAACTCCGTGTCTGGTTTACCGGACATAGTGTTCGGTGAACCAGACATCAAGAGATAGTTCAAGTCGCGCCAAACTGGTGTTCGAATAGCGGACCGGCAACAAACCACCCAATCCCCGCCATTCTTGGCGAATATCGCGCCACCCAAAAGCGGACGTTCCGCCTAATCCTTCTTCAGCGCCGCCAGCATTTCCGCCATCGGCCCGTCCTGCTCGCCCTCGGCCACGATCCCTGCGGCTTTGCGCGCGGCTCCGGCATTCGGCCCTTCGGCGTAGGGATCAATCGCGAGGCCGAGTGTCTGCGCCACCGCTTCGCCCAGGTCGAACATTTCGCCGGTAAAGGCGATTTCGTCGCAATCATCGGCTTCGAGTTCGATTTCCAGTGCTTCGTCCTCGGTCATCGGCCGGCCGCTGCCTTCGACGAAGCGCAGGTCGACCGGGACATCGATGCTGACCGGGAAATCCTCGGCTGAAATCGCGCAGGGCTGCATGAGTTTGGCCCGCAGCCGCCCGGTCGCCCGGATCGCGCGGGCTTTTTGGTCGAGCGTCACTTCGGCCCGCAGGCTCTGCACTGCGCCCAGCCCGAACCGTGCCGCCAGCGCAGCGCGCTCCTCGGCGCTGGCCTCAATCACCACCGGATCGGCGGGCAGGGGCCGCGCCTTGACCATGCGGGTCAGTTCGGATGGGGGCGTGACGGAAGATGGAGGCGCGCTCATTCGATCGCGCTCGCTTTGAGCATATCGTCGTCGCTGAACCGGGTGAGCCGCTGCGACAGCTGCATCAACCGTTCGGCGACCATGTCCGCGCTCGCCGTCTCATCCGACCCGTCGGCAAAGGTCACGTTGCGCTGCACCGCACTGGCCAGCTTTTCCAGATCGCCCGCGTTCAATGCGTTGCGATAGGCGCCCAGCCTGCCGCCGAGCACGCTCATCAGCTTGCCGATGCGTTTGCCCACCACCACGTCATTTACCCCGAATTCGCGCAATTGCCCGTCCATATCCTCGACGAATAATTCCGCCAGCAACGCGCTTTCAGATCGCATTTCGGACGCTTCGATCCGCACCATCACGGTGCTGAGCACAGCGGTAATCATGTCGAACCGCCCGGCAATCGAATCGGCCACACCGCATTCGGTATAATAGGCCGGGTCGCGCGCCAGTTCGATCACGCGGTGCCACAGCGGACGCACGCTTTCACGCGGGTCGGGGGCAGTGCCGAGCAGGCGGGAGAGGAAGGACATGCTTTACGGGCCTTTCGCACGTTCAAAATCGGATCATCGCAGGCGCAATCGCACCGCATTTGTTACGCAAACCCCCATCATGCGGATGCGCCCAAGCGCAGTTCAACCGCAGTTCAGGCCGCCTGCGCCACCGCTTTGCCATATGGTGCGTTGCAAGCTTGCGCCTAGCCCCTTAAAGCGCATCCCCCAAGGGACAAAAGCGCAAACGCGCGACACAGGACGGGACGAACACGGTTTGGCGCAGATGAAAGACGCAGGCGTAATGAAATCCGGCGCGCGCAGGATCAAGGCAGTCGTGTTGCTGGCCGCGATGGCGGCCACGCTTCCGGCGTGTTCTTCGATCCGCGAATCGCGCGGTTATATCGTCGATCCGATGCTGACCAACGCGATTCAGCCGCGGATCGATAACCAGCAATCGGTCGAAGGAACGCTGGGGCGCCCCACCTTCACCAGTCAGTTCGGCACGCCGACGTGGTATTACGTTTCCAGCATTACCGGCCAGCGCCCATTCAACAGCCCGAAAATCCGCGAACACACCGTTCTGGCGGTGCAGTTTGACGATGCGGGCCGCGTAATCAGCGTGAACCGCAGCGGGGTGGACAAGGTGGTCTTCCTCGATCCCAATGGTAACAAAACCCCGACGCTTGGGCGTGAGCGCGGGTTCCTGGAAGACCTGTTCGGCAATATTGGTCAGGTCGGTGGCGGGCTGCCGGGTGGCGGCGGGCCGGGCGGGCCATAGGTCTTTGCCACAAGCGCGCTTGATCCTGCGGACAGGCGCGCCATATTCGGGATCATGACAAGTGATCCGGCGAGCCACGGCCTTATCCAGTGGCACGGCACCACCATCATCGGCGTGCGGCGCGGCGGCAAAACCGTGATCGCGGGCGATGGGCAGGTGTCGATGGGCAACACCGTGATGAAACCCAATGCGCGCAAGGTGCGCCGCATTGGTGATGGCAGCGTCGTGGCGGGGTTCGCCGGGGCGACGGCGGATGCTTTCACCCTGTTCGAGCGGCTTGAGAAAAAGCTGGAACAGCATTCGGGCCAGTTGATGCGTGCGGCGGTAGAACTCGCCAAGGACTGGCGCACCGACAAATACCTGCGCAATCTCGAAGCCTTGATGATCGTTGCTGATGCCGACACGCTGCTTGTGCTGACTGGCAATGGCGATGTGCTGGAGCCAGTGGGCGAAATTGCCGCGATCGGATCGGGCGGCAACTTCGCGCTCGCCGCCGCGCGTGCACTTGCCGATTATGAAAGCGACGCTGAAGTGATCGCGCGCAAGGCCATGGCGGTTGCGGCGGATATCTGCGTCTTCACCAATGGTAATCTGACGGTTGAAACCGTTTAGCACACATCCGTCACCCCGGCGCAGGCCGGGGCCCAGTATCGCAACGCCGGACACTGGTTTCCGGCCTTCGCCGGAATGACGAACTCGAAAAATGACCGACAACCTTACCCCCAAAGCCATCGTCGCCGCGCTTGATGAACACATCATCGGCCAGCAGGACGCCAAGCGCGCGGTTGCTGTGGCGCTGCGCAACCGCTGGCGGCGCCAGCGGCTCGGTGCGGATTTGCGTGACGAGGTGACGCCCAAGAACATCCTGATGATCGGGCCGACGGGCTGCGGCAAAACCGAAATCAGCCGCCGTCTGGCGAAGCTGGCCGAGGCCCCGTTCATCAAGGTTGAAGCGACCAAGTTCACCGAAGTCGGCTATGTCGGGCGCGATGTCGAACAGATTGCCCGCGATCTGGTTGAAGAAGCGATCCGGCTGGAAAAGGAACGCCGCCGCGAAGCCGTGCGCGAGGCAGCGTCCGATGCCGCGATGGAGCGGCTGCTGACCGCGCTGGTGGGCGACAATGCCTCCGAAGCGACGCGGGCCAGCTTTCGCCAGAGGATCGTGCAGAACGCGATGAATGACGTCGAGGTCGAGATCGAGGTTGCCGATGGCCCGTCTGCCCCGTTTGATATGGGCAATATGGGCGGGCAGATCGGGATGATCGACCTGTCTGATATGATGGGCAAGGCGCTGGGCCGCAAAGCCACCCGCCGCCAGAAATTGCGCGTGCCCGATGCGTGGGACCGGCTGGTGGACGAGGAAGCGGACAAGCGGCTGGATCAGGATGATGTCGCGCGCGCGGCGCTCGCCAATGCCGAAACCAGCGGGATCGTGTTCCTTGATGAGATCGACAAGATCGCGGTTTCCGATGTGCGCGGGGGCTCGGTGTCGCGCGAAGGGGTGCAGCGCGATCTGCTCCCGCTGATCGAAGGCACCACGGTGGCAACCAAGCATGGGCCGATGAAAACCGACCACGTATTGTTCATCGCATCAGGCGCGTTCCACGTCGCCAAGCCATCCGATATGCTTCCCGAATTGCAGGGCCGCTTGCCGATCCGGGTCGAACTGCGCGCGCTGACCGAGGCGGATTTCGTGCGCATCCTGTCCGAAACGCGCGCCAATCTGGTGGCGCAATACAAGGCGCTGCTCGGCACAGAAGACGTGACGCTCGACATTACCGAGGATGCCGTCGCTGAAATCGCCCACATCGCCGCGCAGGTGAACGCCAGCGTCGAAAATATCGGCGCGCGGCGATTGCAGACGGTGATGGAGCGGTTGCTTGAAGAAGTCAGCTTTGAAGCTGAGGACTTGAAGGGCGAAACAGTGACGATTGACGCTGCCTATGTGCGCGACAAGCTGGCAGACTTGGCGGGCGACACCGACCTCAGCAAATATATCCTGTGACCGTCGCGGCCCTCTCCCCTGAACGGGGTGAGGGCCGCGTGCGATCATTTCCCCAGCAGGTGCTTTTCCCAGAACGCCAGTTGCGCGAGGAAGGCGTAATCCGAATTGGCCTTCTTGCGGAAACCGTGACCTTCATCGGCGGCGACCAGATGCCATGCCTCGCCGCCATTGGCACGGATCGCGGCGACCATCTGATCGGCTTCGGATTTGGGCACGCGCGGATCATTGGCGCCGGTGATCACGAACATCGGCTTTTCGATTGCGTTCACGCGGGTCAGCGGGCTGATCTCGGTCAGCTTGGCGCGCTGCACCGGATCGCGCTCGTCACCATATTCCACGCGGCGCAAGTCTTGCCGGTAGGGGTTGGTGTTTTCGAGGAAGCTGACGAAATTGCTGATCGCGACGGTGCACTGCGTCGCGGTCAGCTTGTCCTTCATCTGCACCGCAGCGGCATAGCACATATAGCCGCCATATGATCCGCCGCTGAGGCCGACGCGCGCCGCATCTACCGCTGCATCCTTGCGCACTGCGTCAATCAACGCCTCCATGTCGCGCACCGAATCTTCGCGCTTGAACGGGCCATTGTCGAGGCTGACGAAGGTTTTGCCATAGCCGGTCGATCCGCGCACATTGGGGTAGAATATCCCGATGCCCAATTCGTTGAGATAGTAGTTGTTGCGCCCCATGAACCCGGCGGTGCTCTGCGCTTCAGGCCCGCCGTGGACAGAAACGATCAGCGGGCGTTTGCCGGGGAACTTCACCGGATCGGGCAGATAGAGCAGGCCCGATACCTCCAGCCCGTCAAAGCTTTGGGTGGTCACGATCCGCGGTTCGACATTCACGCCCGCGTCCAGCCCGCCGGTCTCGCTTTGCGTCCAGCGGGTTAGCGCCATCGTCTTGGGATCGAGCGACCATACGTCCGCCGCGCTTTTGGCCGAGGAGAACGAAAAGCCGATCTCGCCCCACGGGGCAAACTCCAACCCGCCGATCTGACCAGCGGGCAGGGCATCGACTTTGGTGACTGTGCCGCTGGCCACATCCAGCAGCCGCAGCCGGTCGGAACCAGCCTCGTTCACCACATAGGCGATGGTCTTGCCATCGTCCGAAATGTCGAAGCTGTCGATGTCCCATGTTTCACGTGAAACATGGCTAAAGGCACCCGAGAGGGGGTCTAGACGACCCAAGCGTTGAAAATCGGATCCTTGATCGCTTGTTACCCACAACGTGCCATCGGGCGCGATTTCCAGCCCGCCATAGGCAATCTCTGCCGCCGGATTGCCAATCGGAACCATCGCGCCGCTCGTCAGATCGAGCAGGTAGGGATCAAGATCCTGGACCGAATTATAATCGATGACGATGGCGGTCTGCTTGTCAGCGGCAAAGGCGACGATGGCCCAGCCGCCACCCTGGCTTTCATGCACCATCCGCGCCGAGGCCGGATCGCGCGGGTTCATCACGTAAAGATCGGCATCCACCCCGTTGCGCGCGGTTGAGCTATAGCCGATCAGTTCGCCGTCCTTGCTCCAGGCATTCAGCCCGTTGCGGCTCTTGCCGTCGGTCAGCAAGGTCAGCCGGCCATCTTTCAGGGTGTGGAGCTGAAAATATTCATCCCCGCCGCGATCCTTGGTCACCAGAATAATGTCGCCCTTGCCCGGCGCATAGCCTCCGCTCACCGGCTCGGCTTCGAAACTGATCTGGGTGCGCGCGCCCAGCGGCATCTCGACCCGATGGAGCTGGCTGACATTGGCAAAGCGGGTGGAGATCAGCACTGCGCGGGCGTTCGGATCCCATCCGGCAAAGCCTGCGCCGCGCGCTTCGAGATAGGGGCGCGCGCGCTCGGCCAAGGCAAGCGGGATCGGCGGCATATCCTCAGCCGTCATCGCGGCGGGGATCGGCACAGCGGGCGCGGCAGGGGCGGCGGCATCTTGGGCAGCAGCGGGAACGGCGGCGCCGGCAAGCAGCAGGGCGGTCAGGCGCAGTGGCAGTCGGGCATGGCGCATTGTTGGCTCTCTCTCCGGTGTAGGAATGGAGAAAGGACTAACCGCGCGCGGCAAAGCAGGCAATGGTGCGCGGTTATGTCAGTGCGCTGGAAAGACTGCCGCCTTCACGAGACTAGCTTTGATGCTAGAACTCCTCCGCCCAGAGCAAAACCCGAGATCACGAATAAGAGTACCAAACAAGATGAAGCTGGCGGGTCATTTTCTGAGCCTCCGCAAGCCAATCGTTGCATCTCATCGATTACATTTTTCGTTTTTCCGTTCGCTTCATCGAAGAGGTTGATCGCGACAACCTGTCCGCCTTTTACGTTTTGCTTGCCATGACCAACCACCTTGAAGTGGTACGGTGATGTCTCTTCCCATGAAACTGTGCCTGAAACGCCGGACCACGATCCCATTGTAACTCCGGTGGTGAATGACACGGTTCCTGAAGAGGCGTCGGCACTATCAACCCGGTAGTTCAGACGCCCGATTGCCTTCTTTGCCAACTCTACCAGTTGCGCTGAGGTTCCAACGAATTCGCCGTCCTCGAACCCCAGTCTATCTGGTGCTGGAATTGCGTTGGCAGCATCAACAGGTGCTCCGCAATTGGGGCAAGAAGAAGCCTTGTCTGAAATTTCCTTTGAGCAGTCAGTACACCGAATAAGGGCCACACGCGTCCTCCTCAAAGAGGAAATAAGACTTACCTGCTTCTTACCTTACGTCAATCAGCTTTGGTGTGGTGGTTTACGGATTTATCAGCCTCGCGACCCGTTACTCCGCCGCTTCGACTGCGGCGGTGGGATCATTCTCGCGCTGTTCATTCGCCTGGCGCGCCCACATATCGGCATACAGCCCGGCTTGGCCGAGCAGGCTGGTGTGGCTGCCGCTTTCCACCATCTGGCCGTGATCCAGCACGATAATGCGATCCGCATCGGCAATCGTCGACAGCCGGTGGGCAATCGCAATCGTGGTGCGCCCCCTGGCGATGCGTTTCAGCGTGCCGAGGATTTCCTGTTCGGTGCGGCTGTCCAAGGCGCTGGTGGCCTCATCCAGCAGCAGGATCGGCGGGTTCTTCACCAATGTGCGCGCGATGGCGACGCGCTGTTTCTCTCCGCCCGACAATTTCAGTCCGCGTTCGCCCACCATCGTATCATAGCGATCCGGCAGGCGTTCGATCAGCGGGGTCAGCGCGGCATCGCGCGCGGCCTGTTCGATCATCGCCTGATCCGCGTCCTTTGCCCCATAGGCGATGTTGTAGGCGAGGTTTTCGTTGAACAGCACCGAATCCTGCGGAACAATGCCGATCGCGGCGCGCACGCTCGCCTGCGTAACGGTGGCAATATCCTCACCCCCCACCAGCACCCGGCCTTGCGTCGGATCATAGAACCGGAACAACAGCCGCCCGATCGTGCTCTTGCCCGCGCCAGAAGGCCCGACGATGGCGAGCGACGATCCGGCGGGCACTTCAAAGCTGAGGCCGCGCAGGATCGTGCGCCCCGGATCATAGCCAAAACTGACATTGTCGAACGCCACCGTCGGCCTGCGCACGATCAGCGCGGGCGCGCCGGGGGCATCCTTCACCTCGATATCGGTATCGATCAGCCGGAACATTTCGGCCATGTCGATCAAGCCCTGCCGGATGGTGCGATAGACCCAGCCCAGCACGTCCAGCGGACGGAACAGCTGGATCAGAATGGTGTTGACCAGCACGAGATCGCCGACGGTGAAGGTGCCCTTGCTCCACCCCCACACGGTATAGGCCATCGCGACCGCCACCAGCCCGTTGGTGATCGCCGATTGGGCCATGTTGAGCAGGCCAACCGAGTTTTCCGACTTGATCGCCGCTTCGGCATAGGCGCGCGCGGCGCTGGCATAGCGGGCTTCCTCGCGCGCCTCGGCGCCGAAATACTTCACCGTTTCGTAATTCAGCAGCGAATCAACCGCGCGGTGCAGCGCCTTGCCATCAAGGTCATTCATCTCGCGCCGCAATTTGGTGCGCCATTCGGTGATCGCGCGCGTCACCCAGACATAGGCCACCACCGTCACCGCAGTCGCCGCAACCAGCTCGATCCCGAAATTGATGTAGAAGATGATCCCGACCGCGATCAGCTCGATGATCGTCGGCGCAATGTTGAACAGCAGGAAATACAGCATCTGATCGATGCTTTTGGTGCCGCGTTCGATGATCTTGGTGACTTCGCCGGTGCGCCGCGCGAGGTGGAAACGCAGCGACAGGCGGTGCAGGCGGGCGAACACATCCTCCGCCAGATTCAGCGTCGCCTGCTGGCCGACCCGTTCAAACGCGATATTGCGCAGATTGTCGAAAGCCACCGCAGTAAAGCGCCCCAGCGCATAGGCCACCACCAGCGCCAGCGCGACGGTAAGGCCCGCATCGACCGTCCCGGCCCCCGAACCCGAACCCGACCCCGAACCCGACATCGCATCCACCGCGCCCTTATAGGCAAAGGGCAGCGCCAGCATTACGCCCTTGGCCGCCAGCACCAACGCCATTGCGATCACGATCCGCAGCTTCAGCCCCGGATCATCCTTTGGCCACAGGTACGGCAGGAACCGCCGCAGCGTCGCCCAGCTTTCGGCATCACGGGCGCGAATGAGGGGATCGGCTGGCTGGTCTTTATCAGGTGGCATGTCGCGCCATCATGTGGGCGCAAGGGGCGCATCCCGCAAGGCAGGCGGCTTAGAAGTCCGACCTGTATGCCCCTGATCGCTTCGCCTCGCGCATCGCTCTGGCGACATCGCGCGGCACGTCAAACAGCACGCGCTGGCGGTTGAAGTCGATCGCCACCCGGTCAAACAGCGCCAGATGCTGCATCCCCAGCGATAAAACCGGCTTGTTGGTAAAGCCCAGCGCGGCAAAGGCCGGGGTATCGGCAAAGGTCAGCGGCACATCGTTGAGCGCCAGACCCTGAATGCTGAGCGATCGGACGACCGCAAGTTGGCCGATCAGATCAACACCATTGACGTCAGTGGTGACAACCGCCTGCGCGCGTTTGGCCCGGATGCGTTCGCGCAGGGCGATGTTGCCCAGGCTCGATTGTGCGCCGGTGTCGATAATGACGGTCGCACGCACGCCTTCGACCAGCGCATTGGTAATCAGGAGCTGGCCCAATTCCTGCCGCGCCCTCACGATGATCTCGAACCCGCGGTTGCTCTGCTTGGCGGCGGCATCCTCGACTGCAATCGTGTGATTGCGGAAATCAATCAGCACACGGAAATCCTGCAAGGCATCCAGTCCGATGATCCCGTCCGCTCCGACATGTTCGCGCATCAGCACCGGGGCGACGAAATCGGTGAAGCTGTTGCTGCCGAAGTCGATCCGGTCAACGCTGGCCAGGTCCACCATCCGGCGGCTGGCCATGCCAACCAGCATTGCCGTGCCCGCCGGAGCCAGGTTGAGCGCGGCGCGAATCTCATGCGTGATTGCGGTCGCTTCGCTGCCGGTGTCGATCATGAAGGCATAGGGGCCGCTGCCGTCGACCATCACAGGCAGGGTGAACCGGCGGTAGCGTTCCTGCTGGAGTGCGAGCACCTCGGCCGCCGGATCGACCAAGGTGGTGCCAGCCACAGGGGTCTGCGCCTCAAGCGAAGCCGGGTTTTCCGCCAACGCAGTTGCGCTGCACACCAGCGCGGCCAATGCCGCCATGTTCCGCACGATCATTGCACTCTCCACTACGGCGCGGCGCTATTGGCCTGCTCCGTTGCGGTGATACTACCACTAGTTGAGCTGCGGCCCAAACCAGACCGGGAGCACATCGCAGCGGCGATTCGTGATCGCGCCCCGGCTTATGGTCGAGAACGATGCTTTCTTCGGCTCTATTGAGCCCGCAAGTCGCGGTTTCGTCCCTGAATCAGGGAAGATTTGCCCGCTGCAAGGGTGCCTTTGCCGCATGTGACAACCAAGATGAAACCAGAAATGGTAGAAAATTACAATAGAATCAACGTGCTTTCGCTGCGTTGAAATAAAATTGCAAAAACCCGTTGACCGAATCTGAGGTCGCCCATATATGCCCCTCACCGACGCGGCGCTGACGGCTTCAACCGCCACCGCAACGCTCGGTCGCCAACATAAACGGATAGCCGGTCCCCCGGTGTAAATCGGGGAAACCATCGCTGTCCGCTATTACTGTCTGGTGGCTCTTTGACATTGTTGGTTTTTGATGAAGGGACATGTGGGCGACGGCGCCCGGTCCGGGGACCTCAAGGCTCCGGTAACCGGTTAATTTAAGCCGATGCCACATCCGATCACGGGCTCCACGCCTGTCCGGATGATAAGCATGTTCATTCGTATCCATTACGTTTGACAGCAGGTATTGGCTCCTTGCAGCTCA
>NZ_JBRJGU010000002.1:0-315000 GCF_053628655.1 Porphyrobacter sp. MBR-49 | reverse complement strand
AGCGAACCGGGACCAGGCCAGTGCCTTCATTTCAACTAGCAGAACACTCTGGAAAGTGTGGCCGTAGCGGGTGACAGCCCCGTATGCGAAAGTGATGATGAAGGACTAGAGTAGGGCGGGACACGTGAAATCCTGTCTGAACATGGGGGGACCACCCTCCAAGCCTAAATACTCGTACATGACCGATAGCGAACACAGTACCGTGAGGGAAAGGTGAAAAGCACCCCGATTAGGGGAGTGAAACAGTACCTGAAACCGAATGCTTACAAGCAGTTGGAGCCTCTTTAGGGGGTGACAGCGTACCTCTTGCATAATGGGTCAGTGACTTAATCTAGCATGCAAGCTTAAGCCGTTAGGTGTAGGCGAAGCGAAAGCGAGTCTGAATAGGGCGACTGAGTATGTTGGATTAGACCCGAAACCCGGCGATCTAGGCATGAGCAGGTTGAAGGTGCGGTAACACGCACTGGAGGACCGAACCGTTTAATGTTGAAAAATTATCGGATGACTTGTGTTTAGGGGTGAAAGGCCAATCAAGCCGGGAAATAGCTGGTTCTCCGCGAAATCTATTGAGGTAGAGCGTCAGATGTATGCCGATGGGGGTAGAGCACTGGATGGGCTAGGGCTGCGCGAGCGGTACCAAACCTAACCAAACTCCGAATACCATCGAGTCTTGTCTGGCAGACAGACGGCGGGTGCTAAGGTCCGTCGTCAAAAGGGAAACAGCCCTAACCTACAGCTAAGGTCCCCAAGTCATATCTAAGTGGGAAAGCATGTGGGAATCCCAAAACAACCAGGAGGTTGGCTTAGAAGCAGCCATCCTTTAAAGAAAGCGTAACAGCTCACTGGTCTAAATAAGGGTTCCTGCGGCGAAGATGTAACGGGGCTAAAGATATGCACCGAAGCTTAGGGTTGCAGTTTACTGCAGCGGTAGCGGAGCGTTCCGTAGGCGAGTGAAGCGGGAGGGTAACCGACCGTGGACGTATCGGAAGTGCGAATGCTGACATGAGTAGCGACAAACAGGGTGAGATACCCTGTCGCCGAAAGACCAAGGGTTCCTACGCAATGCTAATCAGCGTAGGGTGAGCCGGCCCCTAAGACGAGCCCGAAGGGGGTAGTCGATGGGAACCACGTTAATATTCGTGGGCCTGAAGATGTGTGACGGATCGTGGAAGTTGTGTGGCCTTATTGGATTGGTCATGCAGCCAAGCGGTTCCAGGAAATAGCCTCTTCATATAGACCGTACCCGAAACCGACACAGGTGGTCAGGTAGAGTATACCAAGGCGCTTGAGAGAAGTATCCTGAAGGAACTCGGCAAATTGCCTCCGTACCTTCGGAAGAAGGAGGCCCCATCTTAAGGCAACTTTTGGTGGGGGGCACAGGCCAGGGGGTAGCGACTGTTTATCAAAAACACAGGACTCTGCTAAGTCGGCTTCAAGACGACGTATAGGGTCTGACGCCTGCCCGGTGCTGGAAGGTTAAGAGGAGGAGTGCAAGCTCCGAATTGAAGCCCCAGTAAACGGCGGCCGTAACTATAACGGTCCTAAGGTAGCGAAATTCCTTGTCGGGTAAGTTCCGACCTGCACGAATGGCGTAACGACTTCCCCACTGTCTCCAGGATATGCTCAGCGAAATTGAATTCTCCGTGAAGATGCGGAGTACCCGCGGTTAGACGGAAAGACCCCGTGCACCTTTACTGCAGCTTCAGAGTGGTATTAGGAAAGAGTTGTGTAGCATAGGTGGGAGGCTTTGAAGCGACGGCGTCAGCTGCCGTGGAGCCATAGGTGAAATACCACCCTGCTGTTTTCTGATATCTAACCTCGCACCGTTATCCGGTGTAGGGACCCTCTGTGGCGGGTAGTTTGACTGGGGCGGTCGCCTCCTAAAGAGTAACGGAGGCGCGCGATGGTAGGCTCAGGACGGTTGGAAACCGTCTGTTAGAGTGCAATGGCATAAGCCTGCCTGACTGCGAGACTGACGAGTCGAGCAGAGACGAAAGTCGGTCATAGTGATCCGGTGGTCCCTCGTGGAAGGGCCATCGCTCAACGGATAAAAGGTACGCCGGGGATAACAGGCTGATGATTCCCAAGAGCTCATATCGACGGAATCGTTTGGCACCTCGATGTCGGCTCATCACATCCTGGGGCTGGAGCAGGTCCCAAGGGTTTGGCTGTTCGCCAATTAAAGTGGTACGTGAGCTGGGTTCAGAACGTCGCGAGACAGTTTGGTCCCTATCTGCCGTGGGCGTCGATACTTGAAAGGAGTTGCCCCTAGTACGAGAGGACCGGGGTGAACATACCTCTGGTGTACCTGTCATCCTGCCAAGGGTGCCGCAGGGTAGCTATGTATGGACGGGATAACCGCTGAAAGCATCTAAGCGGGAAGCCTCCCTTGAGATTAGGTATCTTTGAACCGTGATAGACCATCACGTTGATAGGCCGGGTGTGGAAGTGCAGTAATGCATGGAGCTAACCGGTCCTAATAGTTCATATCATGCTTGAGAGTTCGCACTGTCAACGACAGGCCTGCCCTATGGGTAAGCAAGTCTTTGTGGTGGAGAATACCTCCAGCCAGATACGCCCTTTACCACTCACCCAAGTGAGTGTGCATCGATTTAAAAACCCGCATCCACTGGCCCCATTGCTTGGTGGCCATAGCGTCTGTGACCCACCCGATCCCATCTCGAACTCGGCCGTGAAACCAGACAGCGCCGATGGTACTGTGTCTTAAGGCACGGAAGAGTAGGTCGTCGCCAGGCATTGAAGCCAGTGGGAGCGGGTATAACCCATTCACAAGTCATAGGGCTGTCCTGCAAGGGCGGCCCTTTTGGCGTCTCTAGAGTTTTAATCTGGGACGCGCGCCAAACGGATCCACAGGATCCGCAAGGCCGACCGGCCGCCCACAGCGCTTAGCGCGAGGGACGCCAGACAAACGGTTTATCGCGGGATGGAGCAGCCCGGTAGCTCGTCAGGCTCATAACCTGAAGGTCGTTGGTTCAAATCCAACTCCCGCAACCAAATAAATCAAGGCCTTAGCAGAAACGCTGAGGCCTTATTTTTATTTTTGGATCAAATTTGGGTCAGTAAAAAATAAGAATGCCCAGCAATTCACAGTGTATCCATCCGGTGAAACGTAAGCGATGTCCCGAGCCCACCTTGCGCGGTTGATGTGAAGCGCCGAGTTTCCACGCCCGGTTAAAGGGTGAGGTGGTGCCGATTTTCTGGACAGGATGGTAAGCTAATCCCGACCTGATGGATTGGTACGGGAATGAAGACGACGAGAAAGCGCTACAGCGCCGATTTCAAAGCCAAGGTGGCGCTGGAGGCGATCCGGGGTGACCTGACGCTGGCGGAGCTTGGCAGCCAAGCATGGCGTGCACCACACGATGATCGCGTTCTGGAAGCGGCAAGCCATCGATGGGATGGCGAGCACGTTCTCCGGGGCTGGCGATCCTGCCAGGGTTGCCAGCGAGAGCGAGGTGGAAAAGTTGCACGCCAAGATCGGGCAACTGGTGGTGGAGCGGGATTTTTTAGCGAAGGCCTTCGGTCGATGAGCGTGGACCGGAGGCGGGCGATGGTCGAACCTGCTCACCACCGCCTGTCGATCTCGGCTCAGTGCCGCCTGCTGCGGATCAGCCGCTCATCTTATTACTATGCGCCGGTGCCGGAAACGGACGAAACGCTGGCGCTGATGACGGTGATCGACACGACGTTCCTGGACTGCCCATGGTATGGCAGCCGCCAGATGGCGCGGCATCTTCGGCGCAATGGCCGTGATGTTGGTCGTCGTAGGGTGCGGCGGTTGATGGCGAAGATGGGGCTGACGCCGATCTACCAGCGGCCGCGCACGAGCGATCCGCACCCGCAGCACCGGATCTATCCATACTTGCTGCGCAAGCTGACGATCGAGCGGCCGAACCACGTGTGGTGCGCCGATGTGACATACATCCCCATGCGTCGGGGCTTCCTCTACCTGGTGGCGATCATGGACTGGGCGACCCGCAAGGTGCAGGCCTGGCACCTGTCGAACACGATGCCAGAAAACCTGGGGACGCTGGCTTCTGCGTCGCAGCGCTGGAGGAGGCACTGGCCCGGTTCGGCAGGCCGGAAATCTTCAATACGGATCAGGGCAGCCAGTTTACCAGCTTTGCCTTCACAAGCGTGCTGCGCGAGGCCGAGGTCCGCATCAGCATGGATGGCCGGGGCCGGTGGATGGACAATGTCTTCATCGAGCGACTCTGGCGCTCTCTGAAGTACGAGTGCGTCTACCTGCATGCCTTCGAGACCGGTTCCGAGCTGCGGGCTGGCCTTGGCCGGTGGATCACCTATTACAACACCCAGCGTCCGCACTCGGGCCTGGCCGGGCGAACCCCGGTCGAGGCCTATCGGCGGATCGGGCAATCAGATCATGGGGGGGCATGCCCCCCATGATCTGATGATCAAACAGGCGGCATGAAAGACAACCGGGATTAGCTTAACTCAGCCGCCAAACTGTCCAAGAAGGCGGGACCACCTCACTATGCCCGATGTTTCCAATTTGACCCTGTCCGGGGCGCGCCCCGGACAGGGTCAAACAAACGAAGTGGGGAATTTTCAAATGTCACTTCTGGGGCATTTTAATCTGCCAGCGACAGATCGGCACCGGGCGCGGATGTGTCCTGCTTATGTCGAGGGGCTGATTGGCCTCGGGGACCGGGCCCTAGCGTTTTTGCTTCGACCTGAGCGCCAGACCCATGCCCAGCAACGCCAGCGCCGCGCCGCTCGCGGTTAGCCACGTCCAGCGATAGCCTTCGAACAAAGTCGACAGCAGCATCGCCACGCACACGGTAACAATGGCATTATAGGCCGTGCGCCCCGCGCCGATCTCGCGCACCAGATTATAGTGCAGTGGGAAGGTCACCACCGACCCGATCAGCGCCAGATAGGCTGTCCCCGCCCAGAACTGCCAAGCCTGCGGCACCGCCGGAGGAGGGCCAGCGGTCAGCAGTGCAAATCCAAGATCGAAGATCGTGCCATAAAGCATCGCCCAGGCCAGCAGGCTGACCATCGGCACTGCGCGTCCGGTGGTATTGGCCTGCACCACATTGGCAATTGATGCTGCCAGCATCCCGCCAATCGCCAGCATGATCCCAAGGCCGACATTGCCGTCCAGCGGAGCCGCGCGCCATTCGTGCACCAACAACATTGCCACCCCAGCAATCGCGACAAGGCTACCGCCGATAAAGCCGCCTTGCACCTTTTCGCCGATGAACACCCGCGCAAACACCGCGTTGGGCACCATCAGCAGCGCGAACATCACCGCGACGATGCCCGAGGTGATGTGCGCTTCGGCATGGTAGACGAACAGGAAATTGCCGCTGAACTGCGCGATGCCGACACCGAGCGCCAACAGATGTTCGGCCCGGCCCAGCCTCAGTCGGTTGCACATCACCATAGCCAGCAAAAACAGCGCTGGGGTCGCCAGCAGGAAGCGGTAGAATACGCTCCACGCCGCAGGCACTCCGTCGATCTGTCCCGTAATCACAAACCATGTCGATCCCCAGATCGTGCCGGTCAGCATGAACGGGATCAGCACCTTGGGGCTGAGTATTGAGGGGCCGAAAGTCGTCGGCGCGGGGGCTGACGTCATAGTGAGGCGATGGCCTTGCCAAGCGCCTGCGCGTCCTCAGTTCGAGTATTCCACGCGGTGACGAAGCGGGCGGAATCGGCGCCCCAATCGTAAAAGGCGAAATCCTGCGCGCGCAGAGCGGCGCGTTCAGCCTCGCTCAATCGCACGAACAGTTCATTAGCCTCAACCGGGTGAAGCAGCCGGTCGCCGCAACCTGCCGCCACTTCCTGTGCAGCGGCATTGGCGTGCACGGCATTGGCAAGCCACAAGTCACCATCCAGCATCGCAAGGATCTGCGCGGCGAGATAGCGGCCCTTGCATTGCAGGTGCCCCGCGCGCTTGCGGCGATAGCGAACTTGCATGGCGGCTTCGGGTTCGAACAGCACCACCGCCTCCGCGCCCATCCCGCCGTTCTTGATGAACCCGAAGGAAAGACTGTCGACCGGGCCGCTAGCTGCGCGTGCCGCATCTTCTGCGCTGCCGCCAAGGAAAGCTGCCGCATTGGCAAAGCGCGCTCCGTCCATGTGCAGACCAAGCCGCCGTTCCTTCGTAAACACACCCAGCGCCGCCAGTTCGGCAGCCGTGTAGGTGCGACCATATTCGCTCGCCTGCGTGATCGCGATGGCGTGCGGCTGCACTTGATGCACATCATTGCGGATCGGATCGATCAGCGCGGCTATGCCTTCCGGCGTCAGCTTTGCGCCATCGCCGTCTGCCAGCATCAGCTTGGCACCGTGGAGAAAAAATCCCGGCGCGCCGCCTTCATCGACCTCGATATGTGCCTCGCGGTGGCACACCACCCCGCCGTGGGGGGCGCACATCGTCGCCAGCGCAAGGCAGTTGGCTGCTGTCCCGGTCGCCACCCACAGCGCGGCGCATTCACGCCCGAACAGCGCCGTAAAGCGTGCGTCGAATTCTCCTGACAGCGAATCGCCATCATAGGGATTATCCGGATGGTCGGCTGCACGCATCGCCTCCCACAATCGGGGGTGGACGGCGGCGGCATTGTCCGACAGGAAGGGCTTGGCAAGGGTCATGGGACAACGCCTCTAATGTGCCACGCGGCCATGGCAAGCGGCCAGACATACGGTCAACGCAAGCGGGAGAAACGGCCAGTGGTCGAGGAAACCACAGAACTCACCATCACCCATCATGTTCAAGGGCAGGGTGGATGCTATTTAGCGGTGGTGCGCAATTCTTCGCACGAGGCCTATCTTCAGTGGGAACCAGGCGGCGTGCAGGCGGGCAAGGAAGTGCGTATCGCCGCGCATACCGTGGTGCCGCGCGCGATCGGCGGGCGCGGGGTGGCGGCTGCGCTGGTGATGCGAATGGTCGCGGATGCACGGCGGCAGGGTTTCCTGATCCGTCCGGATTGTTCCTATGTCGCCGCCAAATTTGCCGCCAACCCCGATTGGTCCGTGTTGAAAGCCTGATCAAGCGGCGCATCGATCTGCGAATAATCAGTCGCGGCGATGGTATCGAGAATGCTGGCGCGCAATATTCGAGCCGTTTTCAATGGCATGCCGGGAATTGAAAAACTGCCGCCAGCCAGTCCCAGATGCATAGTGGCATAGCCACGCCAGCGGGCCAGCGGTCCCTGCGCGATTTCCACCGAGTGCAGTTTTTGCCGGGTCGAAATCCGGCTGGTGGGTGACATGAGCCCGGTGGTGGAGAAAATCTGTTCTGGATCAATCGCATGACGCCGGAACTCCCACGCATAAAGTTGCGCCCCGGCCATCACTACCGCCAGGCCAAGCGGGATCAAGGCCACACTAAGAGGCGCCAAGACCGCCCCTAGAATCGCCGCCACGACAAACGGCAGCGCGCTGATGATCGCCGTGTCATCGCGGTGACGTCGGCTGGCGCGGTGCCAGTCGATCCGCTCATCAGGCAAGTGGAACCCTGCCGCCGCTACGATTGGCGCGATCTCGTCCATCTGCGCAAACGGGGCGACGACGTGGCTTTCATGGCCGGCATCCTGCGCCAGGCTCACGAAGCTCAAACCGTGCCAGCCAAACCGATAGCGCATAAACCCGGTGCCGATCACCAGCGCCTGCACCCGGTGCGCTGGCATCACCACATCGGTGCGGGTGAACAAGCCGCGCTGTCGCCGGAATCCGCGTGCGCTGCGGGTAAGGGTGAACCCCCAATCGCGCGCAAAGGTTCGCAGGATGCCGGTTGCCAGACCGATCAGCGCCAATCCGAACAGCCCGGCGGTCGCGCCCGCCGCCTGCGCGTAAGGGCCAAGGCTGGCAATGGTGCTGCCCTGTTCCTCCAGCCAACCGCGCCACAGATCGCCGTTCCAGATGTCAATATCGGTGACCATGTCGGCATATTGCAGCAGGCCGCCCAGCACCGCGAACACCGCGAGCGAGAATTCAAACAGGCCAAAGCGCAATAACCGCCTTGGCCCCATTGCGAACAGCACGTCGCCTTCATCCGCGCCTTCATCCGCGTCGCCCGATGAAGATGCCGCTGGGTTGGTGCTCGTAGCAGCCTGTTGCCCATCATCGCGGCGTTCGCGCACCAAGTGGCGCAGGCGCTCGCCCTCGGCGGCGGTGAGGTATGTTAGCGCGAGGTCTTCGCTCCCACCCGCTCCGGTTTCAAATTTGACCGCGACCAGGCCCAGCAGACGTGGAAGCAGCTTGGCTTCCAGGCTGACATCCTGAATCCGCTCATAGGGAACCGAACGCGCCGAACGGCTCAGCACGCCGCTTTCCACCCGGATATCCTGTTCGCCGATGGTATAGGTCAGCCGCCGCCAGGCGATATAGCTGAACAGCGTCCCGATAATCGCCGCCGCCACAACAACCCCGATGGCGACCAGCATCCGGCCCGCACCGCCAATCCCGGAAAACGCAACCGCGATCGCCGGAATAATCGCGCTGCGGATGCTTCCGATTGCGCCCAAAACAACGCTGATCGGCGCGGTTCTATGCGGCTGGATCACAGGCTCTCCCGCCGGATATGGGCGCGGATCTCTTCGCGCATTTCCCTTGCGCGCGCCTCTTCCAGTCCGGGCAATGCCACGCTGGCATTGTGATTGCCCGCAGTGTGAAGCGTCAGCGTGGCGATGCCGAAAAACCGTTCGAGCGGGCCTTGATGCACGTCGATATGCTGCACCCGGCTGAACGGGACTACCGTGTCCGAACGCCACAGCAAGCCGCGCACCACCCGCAGCCGGTCCGCGCTGATCTGATACCCGCGCGCATGGTAACGCCGCGCCGGGATGCGGATGATCAACGCCAGTGCAATCAGCAGCACCGGTCCGGCAATGATCCCGCTGGGGAAGGCCGCCTGATCGCGAAAGGCCGTCTCCAGCACCAGCGATCCTATCAGAAACGGAATCGCGGCCAGTGCTGCCTGCACCCGCAGCGCGTGAGCGTAATTGGGGTGCAGTCTGGTAAGCTCGCCCTCGTCATCGGACGGCTGATCGACAGGGGTTGGCGCAGATGATTTATCCATGGTGGTTTACTTGCGCAATACAGCGCACCCGCGCAAGCGCTTTCGTTCACACCTGACGACAACCACCGTTCGGTCTGTTGCATTCCTATGACGTGTCGCTAGGCGAGGCGGATCACCTGCCATCGGGGATTCGCGCGCCATGAAGATCATGTCCGGCAATTCGAACCTGCCGCTCGCCCGGGCCATCGCGGCCTATCTCGAAATGCCGCTCACCGATGCCAGTGTGCGGCGGTTCTCAGACGAAGAAATATTCGTTGAAATCCATGAAAACGTGCGCGGTGAAGACGTGTTTGTCGTCCAGCCGACCAGTTTTCCGGCCAATGATAATCTGATGGAATTGCTGATCTGCATCGACGCGCTGCGCCGCGCCTCGGCCAAGCGGATCACGGCGGTGGTGCCCTATTTCGGTTACGCCCGGCAGGATCGCAAGCCGGGGCCACGCACGCCGATTTCGGCCAAGTTGGTGGCGAACCTGATTACCGAGGCAGGGGCAGACCGGATGCTGGCGGTCGATCTGCATGCGGGGCAGATTCAGGGTTTTTTCGATATTCCGACCGATAACCTCTATGCTGCGCCAGTGATGGCAGCGGATATTCAGGCGCGGTATGGCGATCAGGATCTGATGGTGGTGTCGCCCGATGTCGGCGGGGTGGTGCGCGCGCGCTCGCTCGCCAAACGGCTCGACAACGCGCCGCTGGCGATCGTCGACAAGCGCCGTGACCGGCCGGGCGAAAGCGAGGTGATGAACATCATCGGCGACGTTTCAGGCCGGCACTGCATCCTGATCGACGATATGGTCGATTCGGGCGGCACCCTGTGCAACGCGGCCGAGGCGCTGCTCGAAAACGGTGCAAAGTCGGTCGCGGCCTATATCACCCACGGGGTGTTGTCGGGCGGCGCGGTGGCGCGGATCAACGGGTCGCGCCTTAAAGAGCTGGTGATTACCGATTCGATCCGGCCAACCGAAGCCGCCGAAGCATCAGACCGCATCCGCATCCTGCCGATCGCCCCACTGGTGGGCGAAGCGATCCGGCGGATTGCGGATGAAAGCAGTGTGTCGAGCCTGTTTGATTAGTTCGTCATTGCGAGCCGAAGGCGAAGCAATCCATGGCCAGACATCGCGGCAGATGCGGCGGCGGTTCATGGATTGCCGCGTCGCTTCGCGCCTCGCAATGACGGATAAGGAACCCCATGGCTGGCATTGTAAATGACCGATAACGACCTCGCCCTCGCCCTGCGCCTCGCCGATCTTGCCGGGGCGGCGATCCGTCCGCTGTTTCGCGGCCAGTGGAGCGAGGAGCGCAAAGCCGACCGCTCCTTCGTCACCGAAGCCGACCGCGCTGCCGAAGCCGCGATGCGGCGGCTGATCGAGGCCGAATTCCCCCGCGACGGCATCATCGGCGAGGAATATGGCATCCGCAACGAAGGCGCAGGCCGTCAATGGGTGCTCGATCCGATCGACGGCACCACCAGCTTCATCGCCGGACGCCCGATCTTCGGCACGCTGATCGCGCTGTTGCAAGATGGCTGGCCGGTGCTGGGCATCATTGACCAGCCGATTGCGGGTGAGCGCTGGGTCGGGAGGATCGGCCAGCCGACTCTGTTCAACGGCAAGCCCGCTCAGGCCCGCCCGCTCAAGGAACTGTCCGACGCGGTGCTCGCTACCACCAGCCCGCACCTGTTCACCAATGAGGAGGCTGACGCTTTCATGGCGGTCGCCAAGCAGGTGGCGGAAAAGAAGATTATCTACGGCGGGGACTGCTACAATTACGGCCTCGTCGCATCCGGCCATATCGACGTGGTGATCGAGGCGGGGCTGAAGCTTTATGACTACGCCGCGCTCGTTCCGGTGGTCGAAGGCGCGGGAGGGATAATGGCCGACTGGCAGGGCAACCCCTTGGATGCGGCAAGCGACGGCACGGTGATCGCACTGGGCGATCCGGCGCGGCTCGAAGATGTGCTTGAGGCGATGGGGTAGGCCGCCAGCGGGCCTTTTCGTCATGCGACCCCGTGCCCTCATCACGGCGGCGAAATGTTGCTCCGGTCGCTGATCCGGTGCCCGCTACGACAGCGCCGCGTCCGGCAATTCGCTGAGCGCTCTGATACCGAACAATAATGGCGCCGCGCCGCCCGATCTTGCGATCTTGTAAGCGGCGCGGCCCCGACCAGCAGCAGGGGTTGGGGGGGTAGCTGCTGGTTAACTGGAACGTTCGCTATAAACCGGCAATAGGTTACAACGCTGGCGTCCACGCGCGATTGGCAAAAGCTGCATCGAGTTCGGTGTGGAATATATGGTTGGAATAGTTCGAAATAACCTTGGCACTGATTGCCAGAATAATACCGAGAATGTGCTGCTCGGTATATCCCGCGGCGAGAAAGGCCTGCGCCTGATCGGTGGTCGGATTGCCGCGGCTTTCGGTCATGATATGCGCAAATTCACGCAAGGCTTCGAGCTTGGCATCGGCAATCGGACGGCCATCGCGGATCGCATCGGTCACTTCGGCTGGCACCTTGGACATCTTGTCGGCGACAAAGCTATGCGCCGCGACGCAATAATGGCAGCCATTGAAGCGGCTGATCGCCAGCAGAACCACTTCCTGTTCGACAGGGGTGAAGCCCGCTTCGGCGCGGAACAGTGTATAGCCGTGGCTATAGGTGTCCAGCAGCGCGGGCAGGTTGACCATCGCTCGGTACATGTTGGGCAACATGCCCATTTTTGCTTCGATTTGTGTCAAGGGAGCGCTGATCGCAGGATCGGCATCATCCGTCCCGCGCAGGGGCAAGCTGGTCTTGAATGTGTCGGGCATTGTATTTCCTTTCGTCAGGTTGAGCGGCGCGAGGCATTAGGAATGATCGTTCCAAACGAGGCAGCAATAAATCTCGATCAGATCAGTGATTTCAAAACGCCGTCGCGAATGGTGGTTAGGGTATCGGCGTCAGGGCGGCTGCGGATCATCACCAGCATGCCCAGCATTGCTGCGAGCGCCTGATGCGCGAGCTGCCCAGCATCCCGATCGGCAGCAAACGCGCCATCTTGCTGTCCCTTGCGGATCATCGCGAGGAAGAAGGCTTCGATATCGTCCTGGGCGGCGTTGACCAGTTCGGCGATTTCGCTGTCATGTGCTGCCAGTTCAAGCGCGGTGTTGACGATGAAGCAACCCCAATTGCCCTGCGGCACCTTGGTCTGATCAATGAACCGGTCAAACACCGTCGTAATCGCTTCGGCAGGCGGTTGGGATGCGCCGAGCTGTTCAAACATCCGGCGCCTAATATCGATGTCATATTTCTTGAGTGCACTGAGAAATAGCGCCCGCTTATCGCCGTAAGTCGCGTAGATGCTGGCCCGGTTCACCCCGGTGGCCGTTACCAGATCCTGCATCGAGGTAGCTTCGTACCCACGCGCCCAAAACACCTGCATCGCCCGGGTCAGCGTCGTTTCAACATCGAAGTTCTTTTCCCAAGGCATGGCAGGCAGATAGTATGTCTGGAACGATTGTTCAAGACAATTCTTGCCCAACAAATGCTGGCAGCTTTATGAGGATTCTGGCGCGGAGTGCTATTGCCCTGGGTCCAAGCGTCCAAGAGCGGGTTTGATTCTGCCTCAACACCCTTGCCTTTCCACCCCTTCCCGCCTATCCGCGCGCACTTCACTGACACGAATCAATCAGCCAGCCTGGCGACAAGGGCTGCCATGGCCGGTTCCGACGTGTCTCTTACAGGAGATGAAAATGCCCAAGCTGAAGACCAAGAGCGGTGTGAAGAAACGCTTCAAAATCACCGCCACCGGCAAGGTCAAGCACGGCGTCGCTGGCAAGCGTCACCGTCTGATCAGCCACAATGCGAAGTATATCCGCCAGAATCGCGGGACATCGGTACTGTCGTCGCACGACACGCCGACGATCAAGAAATGGGCGCCCTACGGGCTGGATTGATGCTGCAGGCCTGATGGCCAGCGCGTCCTCAAGATAAGGATATACTGATATGTCTCGCATCAAACGCGGTGTTACCACCCGCGCCAAACACAAGCGGATTCTCGACCAGGCCAAGGGCTATCGCGGTCGCCGCAAGAATACCATCCGGGTCGCCCGTCAGGCGGTCGAAAAGGCCGGGCAATACGCCTACCGCGACCGCAAGGTTAAGAAGCGCACGTTCCGCGCCCTGTGGATCCAGCGCATCAATGCGGCTGTCCGCATGGAAGGCCTGACCTATTCGCAGTTCATGCACGGCATCAAGCTGGCCGGGATCGAACTCGACCGCAAGGCGATGGCCGATCTTGCCATGAACGAAGGCGGCGCGTTCAAGGCCGTGATCCAGCAGGCCAAGGCCGCGCTGCCCGCCTGATTGGTCGCAAGGCGGACTGACTAGCCCGCCTAGAGTAGAATCGAATTATGGCGAGCCTGTGAAAAGGCTCGCCTTTTTCGTGTCCACTTGTAGAAATGCGCCAACAGCCTTGTTAGACTGCGCTATTACGCGCAATCTGTAATTCATGGGGGATAGGTTTGATTCACGCGTGATAGGAGGCCGTCTGCCGCTTGCAGGTTACCGGCTGCACGCGGAATTCCGCGAACCGCCCGCGCAGTTCGAGGGGTGTTTTACCACCTTCTACCATCTTGCCTTGGATCTGGATGATCCGGCCTCTCCCCTTACCGATTACCTCCAGCCCGAATGGGGCAATATCCGTTTCTTCTGTGGCAGTGCACCTGATGCCGAGATTGGCGCAATTCGCGTCAGCGGTGCCCCCTTCGTTGCGACGGGGCCAAGCGCGCTGCCATGCCGGTTTACACTGGGGCCGGTGCGGATGTGGGGTGTGGGCTTCCTTCCGCTGGGATGGGCGCGGTTCATGCGATCCGATGCGCGCAGCTGTGCTAACATCATCTGCGACGGCGCGGCGCATTTCGCCTTTCAGCACTTTGCCGGACTGACCGATACGCTATGCAATCCGCAGGCCAGCATGGACGAACAGTTCGATGCGATCGTCAACGCCATGACGCAGATGATGCGCCCCACCCGCGACGATGCCCGCATTGCCCGCGTGCACCGCGAGTTGGTCAATAGCGAGCACGCCTCCGTGCGCGATCTGGCCGATTCCTGCGCGATGAGTATTCGCATGCTGGAACGGTTGTCGACGAAATATTTCGGCTTTTCGCCCAAGCTGCTGATGCGCCGCCAGCGGTTCATGCGCAGCCTCACCACTTATATGCTCCATCACGGTAGCCACTGGACCGAGGTAATGGATGCACATTACCACGATCAGGCGCAATTCACCCGCGAGTTCCACGAATTCATGACCATGAACCCAAGTGAATATGCCGCGCTTGACCACCCGATTCTGAAATCGTTCATGGAAGCCCGCGCGCGGATGTGGGGCAGCGCGGCCCAAACGCTGGACGCCGCGCCGCCGCCCTGACGTCAACCGCGACAGGTTCTTTGCAAAACGTGCGATTTGCGGCTAGCGGGCCGGGGGAAAACTCCGCTTGCGAAAACTCTTAGGGCCATGACCGACATCACCAACCAGACACAGGCCGCGCTGGCCGCGATTGCTGCAGCGACGAGCCTTGACGCGCTTGAGGCGCAGCGGCTCGACACGCTCGGCAAAAAGGGCTGGGTCAGCCTCGCGCTCAAGACGCTGGGCGGGATGAGCCCGGAAGAGCGCACTGCGGCTGCGCCTGCGATCCAGACTGCGCGTACGGACATTGCTGCGGCGCTGGATGCGCGCAAGGCGGCGTTGGAGACTGCGGAGCTTGAAGCCCGGCTAGCGCGCGAGACAATTGATCTGACGCTGCCCGCCGCGCCTGCGCCGCGCGGTTCGGTGCATCCGGTCAGCCAGGTGATGGATGAGCTTGCCGAAATCTTCGCTGATCTCGGCTTTGCGGTCGCCACCGGGCCGGAAATCGAGGACGACTGGCACAATTTCACCGCGCTCAACATGGACGAAACGCATCCGGCGCGGGCGATGCACGATACATTCTATTTCCCGGACCGAACGAGCGAAGGCCGGGAGATTCTGCTGCGTACGCACACCTCGCCGGTGCAGATCCGTTCAATGCTGGCACAGGGCGCGCCGATCCGTCTGATTGCGCCGGGGCGGGTCTATCGCAGCGACAGCGATGCCACCCATACGCCGATGTTCCATCAGGTCGAAGGGCTGGTCGTGGGCCGCGACATTCACTTGGGCCACCTCAAATGGACGCTGGAGACCTTTTTCAAGGCGTTCTTTGAGCGCGAGGATATCGTGCTGCGGCTGCGCCCGTCATACTTCCCCTTCACCGAGCCAAGCGTCGAGGTTGATGTCGGTTACTCCACCGAAGGAGACCGCCGCGTGGTCGGTGGGCACGGCGATGCGCCGGGCCATGCGTGGATGGAATTGGGCGGCAGCGGGATGGTGAACCGCCGTGTGCTAGAATTTGCCGGAATTGATCCCGATGAATATCAGGGCTTTGCCTTCGGCCTCGGGATCGATCGGATTGCGATGCTGAAATACGGAATGAATGATCTGCGCGCCTTCTTCGATGGCGACCCGCGCTGGCTGGCGCATTACGGTTTCAGCCCGTTCGATCAGCCGACGCTGTCCGCCGGTGTAGGAGCGCGCGCATGAAGTTCTCGCTCACCTGGCTTAAGGATCACCTTGAAACCACCGCCACGGTCGCGGAAATCTGCGATGCGCTGAACGCCATCGGGCTTGAGGTTGAAGGCGTCGAAGACCCGGGGGACAAGCTCGCCGGTTTCCGCGTCGCCCACGTGCTGACCGCCGCGCGCCACCCCGATGCTGACAAGCTGCAGGTGCTCACCGTCGATACCGGAGAGGGCGATCCGTTGCAGGTCGTGTGCGGCGCGCCCAATGCCCGCGCGGGGATGAAGGGCGTGCTAGGCCTGCCCGGAGCGGTTGTCCCGGCCAACGGCATGGTGCTGCGCAAGAGCGCGATCCGCGGGGTCGAATCCAATGGCATGATGTGCTCGGTCCGCGAGTTGGAACTGGGCGAGGACCACGACGGGATCATCGAATTGCCGGACGACGCGCCGGTAGGGAAGAGCTTTGCCGATTACCATGGTGCGTCCCCGGTGATCGAGGCCGCGGTGACACCCAACCGGCCCGATTGCATGGGTGTTTACGGCATCGCCCGCGATCTTGCGGCGAAGGGGCTGGGGACGCTGAAGCCGATTGCGATCCCTGCGTTTTCAGAGCGCGGTGATTGCCCGGTGGAAATCCGCACTGACGATCCGGAAGGCTGCCCGGCGTTCTATGGCCGGGTGATTACCGGCGTCACCAATGGCCCCTCGCCCGATTGGTTGCAGGCGCGCCTGAAAAGCGCGGGCCAGCGCCCGATTTCGCTGCTGGTTGACCTCACCAACTACCTGATGCTCGCCTTTGGCCGTCCGGCGCACATCTATGATCTTGCCAAGCTTTCGGGCTCGGTGGTGGCGCGGCGCGCCCGCGCGGGCGAACAGGTGCTGGCGCTCAACGAGAAAACCTACACGCTTGATGACAGCATGGTGGTGATCGCCGACGACGCCCAAGTCCACGATGTCGCCGGGATCATGGGCGGTGAGGATTCGGGGGTATCGGAAACGACCACAGACGTGCTGCTCGAAATCGCTTATTTCGATCCGGTGCGTATTGGCGCAACGGGGCGTAAGCTGGGGCTGGCGTCGGACGCGCGCATCCGGTTTGAACGCGGGGTCGACCCGGATTTTCTGGACGATGGGCTTGACCTGCTCACCGGGTTGATCGTCGAACTGGCGGGCGGAACTCCAACCGAGACCGTGCGCGCCGGTTCACCGCCGAGCGCCGCGAAGGTGATCGCCTTTGATCCGGGCTTGACGCTGCGCCTCGGCGGGGTGGATGTGGCTGTGGGCGAACAACGCCGCATCCTCGAAAGGCTCGGCTTCACTGTCAGCGCGGGCTGGCAGGTCACCTGCCCGCTGCGCCGCCATGATATCGAAGGCGCTGCCGATCTGGTCGAAGAAGTGGTGCGCATCCACGGGCTCGACACAGTGGCAAGCGTGCCCCTACCGCGCACCGAGGGTGTGGCAAGACCGACCGCGACTCCGCAGCAAAAGCTGGAACGGGGCTTGCGCCGAGCCGCGGCGGCGAGCGGGTTGAACGAAGCGGTCACGTGGAGCTTCCTGCCCGAATGGGCGGCGGAACATTTCGCCATTGATGATCAGGCGCTGTGGGTGCTCGCCAATCCGATCAGCGAAGACCTGAAGGCGATGCGTCCTTCCTTGCTGCCCGGCCTGCTGATCGCTGCCAAGCGCAACGCCGATCGCGGCGCGCCCGGCTCGCGCCTGTTCGAAATCGGGCGGCGCTATTTCCATGCGCAGGATGGCCTCAGCGATGAAAGGCCGACATTGGGCATCGTGCTGGCGGGCGAGAAAACGCCGCGCGGATGGAAGACGGGCAAGGCGCAGAGCTTCGACGCTTATGATGCCAAGGCACTGGCGCTCGAATTGCTCGAAGCGGCGGGCGCTCCTACCGCCAATCTGATGGTGATGGGCCCTGATTCCCTTGGGCCGGGGCCGCAGTTCCACCCCGGCCAGTCGGCCACTCTGCGGCTCGGCCCCAAAACCGTGCTGGCGCGGTTCGGGATGGTGCATCCGGCAACCCTGAAGGCGTTTGACGTTGATGGGCCGATTGCCGCGGTCGAACTGTTCCTTGATGCGATCCCGGCGCGAAAAAACGCGGCCTTCGCCCGACCCGGCTTCACTCCGCTCGCCTTGCAGGCAGTGACGCGCGATTTTGCTTTTCTGGTGCCTGAGGCGCTGGCCGCGGGCGATCTGGTGCGCAGCGTGCAGGGCGCGGACAAGGCGGCAATCACAGCCGTGCGGGTGTTCGACGTGTTCGCAGGTGCGGGCGTGCCCGAAGGCCACAAGTCGCTCGCCATCGAAGTCACGCTGCAACCGGGTGAGACCAGCTTCAAGGATGCGGAACTGAAAGCCATCGCCGAAAAGGTGATCGCTGCCGCCGCCAAGCTGGGTGGGGAGTTGCGCGGATGAAAACGGCGTTTGTCACCGGTGCCACCGCCGGAATCGGCCTTGCCACGGTCCGCACGCTGGTCGCGAACGGCTGGCGCTGCGTCGCGACCGGTCGGCGGAAGGAGCGACTGGATGCGTTGGTGGCAGAGTTGGGGGCTGACAAGGTCCACCCCGCCTGCTTTGACGTGCGCGATACCGCCGCGCTCGACGCTGCCCTGGCAGGCTTGCCCGAGGATTTCCGCGACATTGATCTGCTGGTCAACAATGCCGGCCTCGCCCAAGGCCTCGCACCTGCTCAGAATGCCGATCTGGATGATTGGCACACCATGATCGACACCAACATCACCGCGATGGTGGTGCTGACCCGCAAGCTGCTGCCCGGTCTGATCGCGCGCAAGGGTGCGATCATCGCGATCGGTTCGGTTGCGGGGAGTTACGTCTATCCGGGCGGCAATGTCTATGCGGGGTCAAAAGCCTTCGCCAACCACTTCACGCTCGCCCTGCGGGCCGATCTGCACGGCACCGGGGTGCGCGTCACCAGCATCGAACCCGGCATGGTCGAGACCGAATTCACCGTGGTGCGCACCGGCAGTCAGGAGGCTTCGGACAGCCTTTATCGCGGTGTCAATCCGATGACCGGACAGGACATCGCCGACACGATCCTGTGGATCGCCAGCCTGCCGCCGCATCTCAACATCAACCGGATCGAACTGATGCCGGTCAACCAGGACTTCGCGGGCTTCCGCGTCGCACGCGATCCCGTATGACATCTAACCGCCGCACCTTCGCGATCATTTCGCACCCTGACGCCGGGAAAACCACGCTCACCGAAAAGCTGCTGCTGCAGGGCGGCGCGATCCATCTTGCCGGTGAGGTCAAGGCGCGCGGCGCGGCGCGGCGGGCGCGGTCGGACTGGATGAAGATCGAACAGCAGCGCGGCATCTCGGTCACGTCGTCGGTGATGACGTTCGAGCGCGCCTTCGATGATCTGGGGGGCATCGTCTTCAACCTGCTCGACACGCCGGGGCACGAGGATTTCTCGGAAGATACCTACCGCACGCTGACCGCCGTGGATTCCGCCGTGATGGTGATCGACGCAGCCAAGGGGATCGAACCGCAGACCCGCAAACTGTTCGAGGTGTGCCGATTGCGGAGCGTGCCGATCATCACCTTCGTTAACAAGGTTGACCGCGAAGGCCGCGATCCGTTCGAAACGCTCGACGAAGTGGCAGATATGCTGGCGCTCGATGTCTCCCCGCAGATGTGGCCAATCGGGATGGGCGGCGAATTTGAGGGCATTCTCGATTTCGCCAGTGGCGAAGTGAGCCGCCCCGAAGGCCCCAGCCGCGAATTTCTGGGCAAGCGTGAGGCGGATGCCGTGATCCCGGAACGCTTCGCTGACGAGATTGAATTGGCGCGCGGCGGCTATCCTGAATTTGACCTTGAGGCCTTTCGCCACGGCGACTTGACCCCGGTCTATTTCGGATCGGCGCTCAAGGATTTCGGCATCATCGAATTGATCGATGCGATCGCCCGCTATGCCCCGCCGCCGCGCCCGCAGCCTGCGGGGGAGGAGCAGATCAGCCCGGACCGCGACGAAGTTACCGGCTTCATCTTCAAGGTGCAGGCCAATATGGACCCCAACCACCGTGACCGTATCGCCTTCATGCGGCAGGTATCGGGCACCTTCAAACGCGGCATGAAGCTGACCCCGTCAGGGCTGGGCAAACCGATTGCGGTGCATTCGCCGATCCTGTTTTTCGCGCAGGATCGTGAAATCGCCGATACCGCAGAGGCGGGCGACATCATCGGCATCCCCAACCACGGCACCTTGCGGGTGGGTGATACGCTGTCAGAACGCAATCAGGTGCGCTTCACTGGCCTGCCCAATTTCGCGCCCGAAATCTTGCGCCGGGTGCAATTGCGCGATCCGACCAAGACCAAGCAATTGCGCAAAGCGCTCGACGATCTTTCTGAAGAAGGCGTGATCCAGGTGTTTCATCCCGACATCGGATCGCAGCACATTGTCGGCGTGGTCGGGCAGTTGCAATTGGAAGTGCTGATTTCGCGGCTTGAGGCCGAATACAAGGTCGAAGCCGTGCTCGAACCATCGCCCTTCGCCACCGCGCGATGGATCAAGGGCGATGAAAAGGCCTTGGAGGAATTCGCCGGGTTCAACCGCGCCAACCTCGCGCGGGATCGCGATGGCGATTACGTGTTCATGGCGAAAAGCCCGTGGGACGTGAGCTATCAGGTCGAAAAGAATCCCGAGCTGACCTTTTCGGCCACCAAGGAGCGGTGAAAACCTTTCCCCGCTTGCCCTGAGCTTGCCTGCCCCGGCGCAGGCCGGGGTCGAAGCACTGTTTTGCCTGCGTTCGGCGTGATCCTCAAGAAAGACGGCCCTTCGGCAAGCTCAGGACGAACCGGTATTGGGGCCGGGTCTTGCCCAATCGCGCCCATTTGGCCAAAGCATAACCCATGCACCACACTGGCCCTACATCGCAGACCTTCATCTCTCAGCGCCTTCGGTTGAATTACCTCGATTGGGGCGGCAGGGGAAAACCTCCCTTGGTGCTGGTGCACGGCGGGCGTGATCATGCACGTTCGTGGCACTGGACGGCGGAGGCGCTGCGCGAGGATTACCACGTCATCGCGATGGATCATCGCGGGCATGGCGATAGCGATTGGGTGTCCGACGGGGTCTATTCAGCGGGCGACATGGTCTATGATCTGGCGCAGCTGATCCATCAGCTGGGTGTCGGCCCGGTGCGGATGGTGGCGCATTCGATGGGCGGCAATGTCGCGCTGCGTTACGCCGGCGCCTTCCCCGACATGCTGAGCAAGCTGGTCGCCATCGAAGGGCTTGGCCCCTCGCCTGAAGCGCGCGCGAAACAGCGCGCAGTGCCTTATCCCGAACGTCTCGCCGAATGGATCGAGAAGAAGCGCAAGGCCGCCGGGCGCACCCCGCGTAAGTATGACAGCATCGAAGCCGCGTTCGCGCGGATGATCGAGGAAAACGCCTACCTCACCGAGGAACAGGCGCGGCATCTGACCGTCCACGGCGTCAACCGCAACGAGGACGGCACCTATAGCTGGAAGTTCGACCCGCACCTCAATGTCTGGCCGGTCGAGGAAATTGCCGACGAATTCGTCGAGGCGCTGTGGGGTGCGATCACTTGCCCGACGTTGCTGCTCTACGGCGCTGATAGTTGGGCCTCCAACCCGGCGAAGGACGGGCGGATCGGGCATTTTCAGACGGCCAGAGTGATCGAGTTCGAACAAGCCGGCCACTGGCTGCATCACGATCAGTTCGACCGCTTCATCGCCACTTTGCGCGATTTTTTGTGATCGATTCGCAATTTGTGCCTAAGAAATATACATGCGCCTAATTATTAGGCAGGCATTTTTCCGCAGGTGCGAAGAAACCAGCTGATTCCGCTGCATCAGCCCCACTAAGCAAATATGGCACGCTTGTTGCTGTGTCCTGATTGGCCGGAACGATCCGGTGCAACAGGGGCCACAGATGAAGTTCATCATCGCCATCATCAAACCATTCAAGCTCGACAGCGTTCGTGAGGCGCTGGGCGGGATTGGTATCGCCGGAATGACCGTGACCGAGGTCAAGGGGTTTGGTCGCCAGAAGGGCCAGACCGAAATCTACCGCGGGGCCGAATATTCCACCAACATGCTTCCCAAAGTGAAGCTCGAGATCGCTGCGAGCGACGATATCGCCGCGCAGGTGGTCGAAACCATCCAGCAAACCGCCAACACCGGCGCAATCGGCGACGGCAAGATCTTTGTGTTCGATCTCGCCTCCGTCACCCGCATCCGCACCGGCGAAACCGGCGAAACCGCGCTGTAAAGGGACCAAGCGATGAAGCGTATTTTCCTCAATTTGGCGGCGTTGCTGACCGGTGCGGTCGTGCTGGCCGCACCGGCGTTTGCCGCTCCGGTGGCGGAGGCCGCCGCAGCCGCTGCCGAAGCCGCGCCTGCCGTTCCCAACCCTGGCAATAACGCCTGGATGATGACCGCGACCATCCTCGTGCTGCTGATGATCCTGCCGGGCCTCGCGCTGTTCTACGGCGGGCTCACCCGGTCGAAGAACATGCTATCGACCATGACGCAAATCGGCGCGACTGCCTGTCTCGCCATGCTGATCTGGGTGATGTGGGGCTACAGCCTCGCGTTTGGCGATACGGTTTACGAAGGTACGCTGGGCCTGTTCGTCAGCGGGGGCAGCTATTTCCTGTCTGGCACTGACGCCAGCAGCACGGCGGCGACTTTCACCGATGAAGTCATCAGCAAATATGTCTTCATCAGTTTCCAGATGACCTTTGCCGCGATCACCGCTGCGCTGATCCTTGGCGCGACGGCGGAGCGGATGAAGTTCAGCGCGGTGATGGCCTTCGTGCCGATCTGGCTGACGATCGTCTATTTCCCGATCGCACACATGGTGTGGGCAGGCGGCGGGCTGATGTTCGAAGACGGCGCGCTCGATTTCGCTGGCGGCACCGTGGTGCACATCAACGCCGGTGTTTCGGGCCTCGTGCTGGCCTATCTGCTGGGCAAGCGTCGCGGCTATCCGTCGGAACCAATGCCGCCGCACAGCCTGGTGATGACGATGATCGGCACCGGCCTGCTGTGGGTGGGCTGGTTCGGGTTCAACGCAGGGTCGGCGCTTGAGGCTGATGGGTCGGCGGGGCTCGCCATGATCAACACCTTCGTCGCCACCGCAGCGGGCGCGCTGACCTGGATGGTGATTGAGCGCGCTGCGGGCCACAAGGGTTCGGCGCTGGGCTTTTGTTCGGGTGTGATTGCCGGGCTTGTGGCGGTCACTCCGGCGGCGGGTAACTCTGGCCCGTTTGGTGCGATCCTGCTCGGCATTGTTGCCTCGGCGGTCTGCTATGTCTTCGTTGCCAAGGTGAAGGCCAAGTTTGGCTACGACGATTCGCTCGATGCTTTCGGCATCCACGGGATCGGCGGCATCGTCGGCGCGATTGGCACGGCGGTGGTATACCAGCCGTTCCTCGGCGGCCCCGGCGATGGTTCGACCGCGCTTGGTGTGCAGCTCGGCATCCAGATCAAAAGCGTTCTGATCACCATCGGCTGGGCCGGGATCGGCACCTTGATCGCTGCCGTCCTTGTGAAGCTGACCATTGGCCTGCGGGTCGATGAAGAAGCCGAAGTCAACGGGCTCGACATCTCTGAACACGGGGAGCGCGCCTACAACTAAACCTTCTCAACCAGTTTGGCGGGGGGAGGCTCTCTCCCTCTCCTCTCCCCCCGCCTCAATCCGTTCCTCCTGCGAACGAACAAACTTGCAATGGCCGGAGCGGTGAAAACCCTCCGGCCTTTTTTTGTATTACGACCGCGCCTCCGCGTGGTCGTCCTTGGCGCGTGTCCGGCGCTGCGCACCGGAGCGCCTGCGGCTCGCGCGCGTGCGCTCGCGGCCCTTTGGGCCGTTTGGGACTTAAATGGCGCGCGCTGAATCGGTCGCGCAGCGACCGCAAGGCCGACCGGCCGCCGCGCCCTATGGCGCGAAAGCCAAGCAGCGCAGATGCGCTGCGCCCGGCGCTTGAGGGCGAAACAAACTACGCTCTTTCGGCCTCCATCACGAAATCCGCGCACCTTTCGCCGATCATGATGCTGGGCGCGTTGGTGTTGCCGCTGACGATCTTGGGCATCACACTGGCGTCCGCCACCCACAGCCCGTCCAGCCCGTTCAGCCTTAGCGACGGATCGACCACCGCATCGGCGTCTGCGCCCATCCGGCAGGTGCCGACCGGGTGGTAGACCGTGTCAGCGCGGCTGCGGATCAGCGCGTCGAGCGCGGCGTCATCATTCAAATCAACCGGGTGGCGATCAGTTGGGCCGAATGCCTGCAACGGCGGCGCTTCGGCAATGCGGTGTGAAAGGCGCACCCCGGCGCGCAAGGTTGCCATATCGCGTTCGTCATCAAGAAAGTTGGGATCAATCACCGGCGCGGCCGCCGCATCCGCGCTGCCCAACCGCACCGTTCCCCGGCTTTCGGGGCGCAGCACGCAGGCGTGGAGCGAAAAGCCGTGCGCCTTGACCTTCTCACGCCCGTGATCTTCCAACACGGCGGGGACAAAGTGCCACTGCACATCGGGCGCTGGGCTATCGGGCATTACCGTCCAGAAACCGCCGGCTTCGGCATAGGGGGTGGTCATCACGCCGGTGCGCTTGCGCCGATGCTCGATCATCGCCGCCACCATCCGCAGGCTGCCCTTCAAAGTGCTGCCAATCGGAACGTCGCTGACTGTCTCCCAGCCGGAGACATAGTCGATATGATCCTGCAGGTTGCCGCCCACGCTTGCGCGATCCAGCACCACGTCGATCCCATGCGCCTTCAGGTGATCTGCCGGGCCGATGCCTGACAGCATCAGGACCTGCGGGCTGTTGAACGCGCCTGCTGACAGCACCACCCCGCGCCGCGCCAGCAGCGTTTCGGGTTGGCCTCCGCGCCGCACCTGCACCCCGGTCACGCGCCCGCCTTCGATCACCAGCTTTTCAACCAGCGTATCAGTGCGCACCGCGAAATTGCCCTGTTCGCGGATCGGTTCAACGTAAGCGCGCGCGGCAGACCAGCGTTCGCCCTTGCGCTGCGTCACCTGATACAGGCCGAACCCATCCTGCCGTTCGCCATTGAAATCGGCACTGGTGCGCAATTGCAGCGCGGCGGCGGCTTCGACAAAGGCGTGGCTTGCCGGGTTGGCGGCGGTCTGGTCAGACACGAACAGCGGCCCGCCTGCGCCGTGATAATCATCGCCGCCGCGTTCGTTTGCCTCTGCGCGTTTGAAGTATGGCAGCACATCGTCATAGGCCCAGCCGGTGCAGCCCTGTGCCGCCCAATTGTCGTAATCCCAGCGGCCCCCGCGGATATAGACCATCGCATTGATCGCTGACGATCCGCCCAGGCCCCGCCCGCGCGGCTGATATCCGGTGCGCCCGTTCAGGCCTTTTTGCGACACAGTTTCATAGCGGTAGTTCGATTTTTCGGGGATGAAGGGCATGAAGCCCGGCGTCTTGATCCAGACATTGTCGTTGCGCCCGCCCGCCTCGATCAGACACACCCGGCGCGTGCCATCCACCGCCAGCCGTCCTGCAACGGCACTGCCCGCGCTGCCACCGCCAATGACGATGTAATCGAAACTTTCCATGATCTCTCCCTTTGGCGGGGGAGACTAGGCAGGTTCGCTGCCCGCTGCAATCGGGTTTCGAGTCGCAACTGATGCGGCGGCAGGTGTAACCTCATCCTCGACGCGCGCCTGCCCAACCCGTGTTTTCCACCGTGCGCGGATCATGTTCGATGTTTCGCGGCTGCCATCATGGCTCCAGCCGGGTTCGCGCAGCAGGTAGCTGAGCTTGTGCCGCAACGGCGCGCGCCAGATGTCAGACAGCATCCCGATCCATTCGTGGAACACCGCCCACAACAGGTTGAAACTGCCAAGCTGTTTGACGATGCCGTAACGGATCGCCTCGTCATCCACTTCGGGTTCAAAGGTGCCGAACATCCGGTCCCAGATGATGAACACGCCCGCGTAATTGCGGTCGAGATAGCGCGGGTTGGTGGCGTGGTGGACGCGGTGGTGGCTCGGCGTGTTCATCACCGCTTCGAACCAGCGCGGCATCCGCTTGATCGCCTCGGTATGGATCCAGAACTGATAGATGAGGTTGAACCCGCTGCAGATCGCGATCATCACCGGGTGAAAGCCCAGCAACACCAGTGGTAGCGTGAACACGAAACCAAAGGTCAGCGCGCCAGTCCAGCTTTGTCGCAGCGCGATTTATTCCAAACCATTTTGCCCCGCACGGTGGTCATAAATAGCGGTATTACTTCCGAGACTTTTCGACGCGCTGACCAGCCAGAGCTTTCCAAAAAACGAAGGCAATCGTTTATTGAAGTTAACAATTAACCTCCCAACACTATACGTGTTTTGAGATTTTTCGAGTTATCACGGCCGCTTACAACGAGCGCGTAGGCATCTTCGCAAACGCCAAACTGCTTGGACATCAGAGTTTTAAATATTGAAATATTTGAATTTACTGAAAAATACAATTTTATACTCTCTTCTCCGCACGTGATCTGATATGCATCATCTTCTTTTTGAATCGTAGCTTCTCCGGGAATGATAAATGTAACAAACCAGTTAATTTCCTCATTATCACGTGATTGTACTTTGTCTGATATTTGTATTTCTTGATCTCCAGACACAATAATCACTGTGCGCGTAATCATAGCTCTTTCAGAAAGGAAGCTTTTCATCTCGCAATGAGCATCTTCACCCTCGTACCAAATCTCGGAAATCGCACCCAAGTGCGTTGGCCCCTCGAAATTCGCAAAGCGAATGTTGTCGCAATCCTCAGTGAAGACACCGCTATGGGCCCTGCTGGATCTGAACCAACGCGCTTGCTGATCCGTCTGGGTCGAAAATTTGTAGAGTCCCGCATCCAAAATGAAATCAACGTCTTGATGTTGTAATGTAATGCTCGTTTCATCGACATGCCGATGCACGAAGGTCGATCCACCGCATTTTGCGGTAAAATATAGATTATCAGTCTTGTGAATAAAAAATCCGCTTTCGGGAGAAACGGTCGTTCCCGTCTGTGGGGCATAACGCTTTGAATCGATCCAGTGGGTCGGGTGAAGTTCCGTGTCACCTATTGTTGCATAAGTGCCATTTTTTCGCACAAAAAAGCCAGCAAACATTTCGGCCAACTCTAGCTTTTCGGTGAAAACATCTAATTCAGAAACATAACCTGCCTTTTTGCAGAAGCTTACGAAGTCTCTGAATAACATCATATTAAGCATGTGATATGCAGGGCTGTTTTCGGTACAGCAGCCGCATGAGTCAAATGTTTTGTCCAAAAGTTTGCGGGCTCGGTTCAGGGCTGTGTCGGCCCAGTAAGTCCGCTGCCATACGGGAACATGCCTCTGAACCACAGCAGACTCGAGCAAAGCTCGGTCTGACATTAACCCATGGTTGTTCCAGACATAACTGGACTCGCGGGCACACCAATCCGCATGGCTTTGGGCCATAACGGCGGCGGCGCGTGCGAGGGAAGCCGAAAGAGCTATCTGGCCATTATCTTGCTTAGAAACATAATAATTAAGCAGGCGCAGTCTGTTTGCAACAGCATGTTCATCTTTCCAAGCGGGGTGCGAGAGCGGTTGAGACGACAGCCAATTTAGATATCTTTCGGTAATATCAAGCGCCCGATCAATGAAATGATTCTTCCGCTGTTCTTGGCCTGTCTTCAGCAGAGCCAGCACGGAGGGCAGCGTATGGTGCCAGAGCTGCATTGTGTTATCAAATTTTTCCCCTTGTAGTTCAAAATCATTGGGGCTCGCCTGCTTAAAAAAACCAAAAGTTGGCACATATAATTCGCCGCCCATCGCCCTATCGGCCATCTCCGTCGTAACGCCGCCGAAGGTTAACGGAACCGCATCTATCGTATAGGATGCTATTATTTCTTCTTTGAACATAATTATTACTCGACTGCTTTCTAAAAAAATTATCTATTTTTATGACTATTTACCCGATCAATTTTTTCAAAATGCGTGCTATGATGTTAACTCACGGTAGCGAGGTTTCAGTTTCGAGGTTAAGCACGGGATTGCGGCGGTATGATCCTGCGATACAGCCCAATCCAGCGGCTCAAAGCCGTCCTCAACTTCGCCTGCCACCCGGCGAATGTCATCTTCCCCGACCAGCACCGGAGCGCCGCCCAGCTTAAGCCACCATGCAAGCCCCGCCAGCGCAAGGATCGCGATCAGCGATCCAGCAGTCTGGAGCAGCAGTGGGGGAATATCCATCACAGCACCTCAGCGCGCGGCGAGCATATCGATCATCGCGCGAATCGGGCTGACGTCATAGCCCGCCTGCGCTGCAGTGCGGGCGATGGTCGCAGGATCACCACCCTGCTTCGCTTCGGCCAACGCCCACAGAAAAGTCGATCGCGTGCCCGACCGACAATAGGCGAGAATCGGCCCTTCGGCCTGCTCCAGCGCGGCAATCATTGCATCGACCTGCGGTTCGCTGAAGCCCGAATGGCCGATCGGAATCGCGGCGTAATTGAGGCCAGCGGCGGCGGCAGCAGCAGCAATATCATCTCCCTGGGGAGCATCCGGGTCTTCGCCGTCGGGACGATTATTGATGATCAGCGCGACTCCCAATCCCGCTGCGTCCGCCACATCGGAGAGAGCAAGTTGTTGACTAACCATAATATTTTCAGTGAGTTTGCGAAAATTGCTCATGGCTATTGCTGCTTTCCGGTGCGTGTCCGGCTCGTGTCATGCCCAAGCACGCGCCTGCGCACAAGCGTTCGTGCAGTCAGCCTGACCGCCCTTGTGGCAATCGCGAGGCGACACCGCCACGCAGGCCGGTAAAATCGTTCGCAAATCGACTTTTTGTGCGCTATACCGCGCTCTACGTGCGCACCGGGTATCAAGCTCGGCGCGTCTGTGTCCGGTGCGGCTCGCTGTCCACGTCACCGGCACATATGAGGACGGGCGGTGTGACAAGGTACGTACTGATCTATGGGTTACGATAGGGGACGCCGGCGCGGCCGCGACAAGCGCGACGGCTTTGGCGAAGAAAGCTTCGATCCGTTTGGCGGCAATGGCGATGGTTTTTCGCCGCCGCGCGAATTCGGAGGAGACCGCTTCGGTGGCGGCGGTGACAGGTTTGGTGGAGGCGGCGGTGCGCCACGTTCGGGCGGTGGGCCGCGTGGCCCCGGCGGCCCTGGCGGCGGCGCGGGCGGCGGTGCAGGCGGCGGCGGTTTCAGCCGTATGCCAGCCCAGATCGTCGGCACCGGCAAGGGCATCGTGAAGTTCTTCAACGTCCAGAAAGGCTTTGGCTTCATCCAGCAGGAAGGTGGCGGCGAAGACATCTTCGTCCACATCAGCGCGGTGGAACGTGCCGGGCTTGAAGGCCTCGCCGAAGGGCAGGAACTGCAATACAATCTCGTGGATCGTGGCGGGAAGGTTTCCGCTCAGGATCTTCAGGTTGTTGGCGATGTCATTGCCGTGGCGGCCAAGCCTGCCGCTCCTTCGCGGGAATTGACGGGTGAACGTGTGACCGGAACGGTCAAGTTCTTCAACGCGATGAAGGGCTTCGGCTTCCTCGTCCGTGATGATGGCCAACCCGATGCGTTTGTGCACATCAGCGCGGTGGAACGTTCGGGACTTTCAGCCCTGAACGAAGGCGAACGCTATCAGTTCGATCTCGAAGTTGACCGACGGGGCAAGCACTCGGCCGTCAACCTTTCGCCGCACGAAGGCTGACCAAAAACGCCTTGCGCTCCGCCCGGTTTGACCGCGGGTTCGCACAGGACTAATCGATTGCAGATGGCGGCTCTTCGGGGGCCGCCATTTGTGTTTCAGACCTTGTTGTTTCTCAATTCAGGAATTTGCCCATGTCGATCACCCCGCTCATGCCCGTCTATCCGCGTTGCGGCGTGCGGCCCGTGCGAGGGGAGCATTGCCACCTGATTGACGAGGACGGCACGCGTTACCTTGATTTTGCGAGCGGCATCGCGGTCAACCTGCTCGGCCATTCGCATGAAGGGCTGATCGGTGCGATCCAGCAACAGGCCGCCACGCTGATGCATGTGTCGAACCTGTATGGCAGCCCGCAGGGTGAGCGGCTGGCGCAGATGCTGGTCGACAATACCTTTGGTGACACGGTGTTCTTCACCAATTCGGGTGCCGAGGCGGTGGAGACCGCGATCAAGACCGCGCGCGCCTATCACCAGAATGCTGGCGATGAGGGCGATGCCAGCCGGTTTGAGATCATCACCTTCCACAACGCCTTCCACGGGCGCACGATGGCGACCATCAGCGCATCCAACCAGACCAAGATGCACCACGGATTTTCGCCACTGCTCGAAGGGTTCAAATATGCCCCGTTCGACGATCTTGACGCGGCAAGGGCTCTGATCGGGCCGCACACTGCGGGCTTCATGGTCGAACCGATTCAGGGTGAGGGCGGGATTCGTCCCGCATCGCAGGCATTCATGGCGGGCCTGCGCGCGCTGGCGGATGAGCATGATCTGATGCTGATTCTCGACGAAGTGCAATGCGGCGTCGCGCGCACCGGCAAGCTGTATGCCCACGAATATTACGGGATTACGCCCGACATCATGGCGACCGCCAAGGGCATCGGCGGCGGGTTCCCGCTGGGCGCTTGCATCGCCACCGAAAAGGCGGCGCGTGGGATGACCTTGGGAACCCACGGATCAACCTATGGCGGCAATCCGCTGGCGATGGCGGCGGGGACGGCGGTGATGGAAGCGGTCGCCAATGAAGCATTCCTCGCTTCGGTGCGCGAAAAGGGCGAGCGGCTGCGCACCCGGCTCGAACAGTTTATCGGCAATTATCCCAACCTGTTCGAACTGGTGCGCGGCAAGGGGCTGATGCTCGGCCTCAAGATGACCGTGGAAAGCCGCCCGTTCTTTGTCCACCTGCGCGATCATCACCAACTGCTGACTGTGGCGGCGGGCGACAACACTATCCGCATCATTCCGCCGCTGGTGGTTGGTGATGCCGAGATTGACGAATTCTTCGACAAGTTGTCGGCGGGTGCGGCCAGCTTTACAGTGCCGGAGCCTGCATGATGGGGACAGGCAAACAGGCCCGCCACTTTCTCGATCTGACCGATGCCGGGGCGGATGATGTCGCCGCGATGATCGCCGACGCGATTGACCGCAAGGCCGCGCGCGCGGGGCGACCCAAAGGCGCAGCCGATGCCGATGCGCCGCTGGCAGGGTATGTGCTGGCGCTGGTGTTCGAGAAGAATTCGACCCGCACCCGTGTCAGCTTTGACATCGCGATGCGGCAATTGGGTGGCAGCGTGCTGATCCTCGATTCGGCCTCCAGCCAGCTGGGGCGCGGCGAGAGCATCGCCGATACCGCCCGCGTGTTGAGCCGGATGGTCGATGCCATCATGCTGCGCACCGACGATCATGCCAAGATCGAGGAAATGGCTCGCCATGCGACCGTGCCGGTGATCAACGGCCTGACCGACAAATCGCATCCCTGCCAGATCGTCGCCGATCTGCTGACCATGATCGAACATGGCAAGGCGCTGCCCGGGCTGGAGGTCGCGTGGTTTGGCGATGGCAACAACGTGCTGCATTCGATCCTTGAAGCGGCAGGCCTGTTCAAGTTCAACGTGCGGGTTGCAACGCCTGCGGGGTATGAACCCGATCCGGCCTTCGTTGCCATGGCGCGGGCAGGCGGGGCGGTAGTGACGCTCACGCAGGATGCGCAAGCTGCGGCGCGCGGGGCCGATGTATTGATCACCGATACGTGGATTTCGATGGGGCAGGCCGATGCTGCGGAAAAGAAGTCCGCGATGGTGCCGTTTCAGATCAACGCTGCGCTGATGGCTGCGGCAAAGCCCGACGCGGTGTTCCTTCACTGCCTGCCCGCACACGTTGGCGATGAAGTCAGCGAGGATGTGTTCGAAGGCCCGCAATCGGTCGTGTTCGATGAAGCGGAAAACCGCATCCACGCGCAAAAATCGGTGTTGCTGTGGAGTTTCGGACGCATCGGCGACGATTAAGCCTGCCGCCCGGGGGGCTTGGCTCGGCTGCCCGCAATCCCCATATGCGCCGCCATGGCTGATATGACCGCAATGACAGAGACCTATTCCGACAAGCTGATGGGCTTCACCCTTCCCGGCCGCAGTGCGCGCGGGCGGGTGGTGCGGATGGACGGCGTGCTCGATGCGGTGCTGTCGGCGCATGATTACCCTGCGCCGATCACGCATCTGCTGGGTGAAGCGCTGGTGCTGGGCGCGCTGATGGGCGGATTGCTCAAAGGCGAAACCGCGCAGATGACGATCCAGGCGCAGACCAGCGGCGGGATCGTGAAACTGCTGGTGTGCGATTACCGCGCGGGCGCGGTGCGCGGCTACGTCGATTTCGATGGAGAGCGGCTTGAACACCTTGGGGCTAACCCCACGCTTGAGGCTCTGTTCGGCGAAGGCTACCTTGCCATCACCTTCGAGACTGAGGGCAATCAGCGGTATCAGGGGATCGTGCCGCTGGAAGGTGCGAGCCTTGCCGAAGCGTGCGAGAGCTATTTCAGCCAGTCCGAACAGATCCCGACACTAATCCGCGTGGCCAGCCGCGCCGGGGCCAAGGGCCGCGCTGCCGCCGGGCTGCTGGTGCAGCATCTGGCCGATGGCGAGGAAGGGCGCGAGCGGCTGCACGTGCGGCTTGACCATCCCGATTGGGAACATGTCGCGGTGCTGGCCGGAACCATCAGCCATGACGAATTGCTCGATCCTGCGCTGTCGCTCGAAGCGATTATCTGGCGATTATTCCACGAGGAAGACGAAGTGCGTGTGCAGACCGGGGCGGCACTATCGCGTGGGTGCCGGTGCAGCAGCGAACATTACGCATCAATCATCGCGCGCTTTCCGCCCGAGGAGCAGCAGGAGATGCGCAATGACGACGGCATTATCGTGGTCGACTGCGCGTTTTGTTCGCGCGCCTTTGCGCTGGCCGTCTGACAGCCAGTCAAAAATTCGCTATATTATGCGCGTATGCCTAAATTGTGCCATCCGTGGTTAAGCTAACAGCGGATATTGAGGGAATTATGAAGCTCATTTCGATCAGCTGGATGCGCGCGTTTGCGCTTGGCAGTCTTGCGGCTGGAGCGGCGCTGTGGCTGGCCGTGCCGGGGCTGGCGCAGGGCAAGGGTCTGGCCATGCTGGGCACGCTGACCAAGGGCGAATGGACGATTAAACAGCGCGATGGCGCGCCTGATCGCAAAATCTGCCTGCGGTCAGGGGCGGAGCTGATCCAGATCATGCACCAGGAAAATGGCTGCAATCAATTCGTAGTGGAAGATGGAGCCGCGCGCGTCACGGTGCAGTACACCTGTCCCGGGAATGGCTATGGCCGCACCAGCATTCGCCGCGAAACCGGGGCGCTGGTGCAGATCGAAAGCCAGGGCATTCATGATGGAATGCCGTTTCAACTAGTGGCTGAGGCACGCCGCACCAGCAGCTGTTGAGCAGGCCGGATTGCGTTTGCGCGCACCCATGTTAGGGCGCGCATCATGACTGGTTCTCAAGACAATCCCACCTATCCGATTGCTGTGGTGCTGTTATCCGGCGGGCTGGATTCGATGGTGACCGCCGCACTGGCGCAGGAACGCGGCTTTGCGGTTCACGCGCTGTCGGTGGATTATGGCCAGCGCCACCGGTTGGAGCTGGAATCCGCCGCGCGGATTGCAGAGCGGCTGGGCTTGGCCCGGCAAACGTGCATTGCGCTTGATCTGCGGGCGTTTGGTGGATCAGCGCTGACCGCTGCCATTGATGTGCCCAAAGGCGGGGTGGGACACGATATTCCGGTCACCTATGTGCCTGCGCGCAATCTCGTATTTCTCGCGCTGACCACAGCCTGCGCCGAAGCAGCGGGTGCTCGCGACGTGTTCATCGGGGTCAATGCGCTCGACTATTCCGGCTACCCCGATTGCCGGCCCGAATTCATCGCCAGCTTTACCGAAACGGCGCGGCTCGGCACCAAGGCCGGGGTTGAGGGCGCGCCCTTCACGATCCACGCCCCGCTCCAGCACATGACCAAAGCCGATATCGCCCGCGAATGCGCACGGCTCGGACTTGACCCGGCGTGGAGCTGGTCGTGCTACGATCCGACGCCCGATGGCACGGCGTGCGGATTGTGCGATTCGTGCCGTTTGCGGAAAAAGGGTTTTGCCGAAGCCGGAATAGTCGATAGCACGGCTTACAGCGCCTGACGGCAGCCATCCGGCCGACCTTTAACCAGACCATACCGATAGGGGATCATTCTTGAGCGAGGAAGCAACTGCGGCGCAGGCCCGTGAGGATGCGCCAGCGTCCGCATATAGCTGGTATGTCCTGGGCGTGTTGGTTGTGGTCTATATCCTCAATTTCATCGATCGGCAGATCCTCTCGATCCTCGCTGTCGATATCAAGCGCGACCTCGACCTGACCGATGGACAGTTGGGTTTCTTGGGCGGGGCTGCCTTTGCGGTGTTCTATGCGTTGTTTGGTGTGCCGTTGGGCCGACTGGCGGACCGTTGGCATCGTGTCCGCCTGCTGACTATCGGCTTGGTCTTGTGGTCAACCATGACCGCGCTATCCGGGCTTGCGCGCAATTATTTTACGCTGTCACTGGCACGGATGGGGGTAGGGGTTGGCGAAGCAACCGCGAGCCCGACCGCTTATTCGCTGATTTCAGATTATTTTCCCACCCGCCAGCGCGCTACTGCATTGGCAATCTATTCGTCCGGCCTGTATCTTGGCGGTGGGGTCTCACTTTTTATTGGCGCCAAGATTTCGCAGGTCTGGGACGCGGCCTATCCGGGCGGCGGAATCGGTGGGTTGGTTGGCTGGCAGGCCGCATTCATGGCGGTAGGCCTGCCCGGCCTACTGCTTGCGCTGTGGGTAGCGTCGCTGCGTGAACCCGCACGACCGCCCGAAGAAAATGCAAGTGGCCGCCATCCGTTGTTTGATTTCTTCACCGACCTGTCGATGCTGCTGCCGCCTTTTACAGTGATCCATGCCATGCGCCGTGGCCCAATGGCGGTGCTGATCAACCTGGCGATGGCGGCGGCCATGATCATCCTTGCTGTGATCATGACCAAGCTGACTAACAATTTGCCACAATGGTCGGCCATGGCGTTCGGCTATTATGCGGTGTTTTCCTGGGCTGCGACGCTCCGGCGCCACGATCCTGCTACCTTCAGCCTGATCTGGGGTACGCCGGCCTTCATTTGCACGGCTCTGGGATATGGGCTCGTATCGCTCGGCGCCTATGCGCTGGCGTTCTGGGCTGCGCCCTATGCGGAGACTGTGCTCAAGCTGCCGAAGGAAGAACTCGCCTTCGTGCTCGGCGGCAGTGGCGCGGTGTCCGGTTTCCTCGGAGTGATCCTGGGCGGGCGCATGTCTGACTGGCTGCGGGTCCGAAATCCATCGGGACGCATTCTCGTCATCATGTTCGGCATCATCGCCCCGGTGATCCCGATCTGGGTTGGCTTCACCACAGAGAACGCGGCGCTGTTCTATGTAATGAATTTCCTCGCTGGCCTGTTCGCTGCGACCGCTCTGGGCGCGGCGGCGGCGACCACGCAGGATCTGGTCCTCCCGCGGATGCGAGGTACTGCGACGGCCTCATTCTTTCTTGCGACCACGCTGGTTGGCCTCGCGATTGGGCCTTACATGGTCGGACAGATTTCAGAGTTGACCGGAAGCATGCGGATGGGCGTTCTTTCGCTGATCGCGGTGGCACCGATATCGCTCATTCTGCTGATCTACGCTTACCGTGCGCTACCAGTTGCCGAAGCGACCATCGGGCAGCGCGCCCGGGCAGCAATGGGCGAGTGAGTGCCAACACCAGAACCGGGAGTGTTTCCCCCGATCATTCCGGGGTATAGCAATCAGGTGCAGGCCGAGATGTTATGGAGGGCGGATTCTGCCCGCCACCAAGCGGTTGCGTGTGGAGGCTCTGCTAGTCTGTGTTGCGACGTTGGCTAGCCTGAGGCTTCACTTCGCTTCACTTCACGCCTTGCCATCGGGCTTACCGTCACAGAAACGGTGAACCGGGATGACCGGAGCTGCGGAAAAGATTCCATCCTGACCTCATCAGAATCAACACTTCATGTCTTTGAAGCACTGCGTTTTCTGAGTAGCCATCTGCTTCCACTAGGCTGCAATATGCTTCAAGTTAGGAAGCAAGAGCGCCGAGCAGATGACGCGCCAATCATTTGATCCTGGCCGAAGTGGAGCTACCGTCGGCGACTTAACCACATAGCTGATCCCCGATCGAACTTGTGATGTCAGCACAAGGCAGGATCTCGCTATGGCGACCCTGAGTGCGCAAGGTCTCGCCACTTCAACGACACTCATTTGACGAGACACCAGCAAAAAAGGGGCCGGATTGCTCCGGCCCCTCTTCAATACCCTTAGTGGGGTGACTTACATGCCCGAACCCGGACCATAAGTCACTTCCACGCGGCGGTTCTGCGCTTCGCGCACACCGTCGGCGGTCGGGACGCGCGGCTGCGATTCGCCAAACGCTTCACCCGTGATGCGGCCATCAGGGATCCCGCGACCGTTCAGGTAGCTGCGGACCGATGCGTTACGCCGTTCAGCCAAGCCGATGTTGTACTTGACGCTACCCGCACGGTCAGTGTGACCTGCCAGCATCACGTTTGCCGAACCACAATTGGCGTAGGCAGTGACGGCGCTGTTGAGGATGGTTGCAGCCTCAGCCGTGATGTCCGACTTATCAAAGTCGAAGAACACGATGTACGGACCCGTGTTGCACGGCACCGGCGGTGGTGGCGGCGGCGGCGGAGGTGGCGGCGGAGGCGGTGGTGGCGGAGGCGGAGGCGGCGGTGCCACCGGTGCCACAACAGGTTCTTCACCACCGAAGTTGTAAGTGATCGAACCCAGCAGCGAGTGCGTGACAAGTTCGGTATCGAGGGTGCGCCCCAACGGGTCGACAAGTTTCATGTCAGGGGCATTGAAGTACCGATATTTCAGACCGATATCCCACGCTTTACTGACAGGAAGCCGAACACCTGCGAGAATTTGCCAAGCCAAACCTGTATCGGAGTCGTTCCAGACACCGGGGCCTCTGACATCCACGCTGGCGTCCATGTCCACACGGGCCACACCGATGCCGCCGCCGAGAAATGCCTGAAGGCTATCGTCGTCGCCGAAATCTACCAGGCCGTTCAACATGAAACTGAGCGCATTCATTTCCCCAAACGCACTACGCTTCCCATTGAAGGTGTTGACGCTGGGAGGAAAGAGCGCGAGGCCTTGGCTGCCGGCGGTAACATCTTCCGGATCGATAGCAGCGCGATAGCTGGTTTCGGCTTCGAGGCGGAAAACCCCAAAGTCGTAGCCGACTGCGGCACCAAAATCGAACCCAGTGTCGTAGCCGACGCCTGCATTGTCTTTCACACCGTTGACATCGAGATCCTGGTCTTCGACAATCATGGCACCAGCATCGCCCTGAATGTACCATTGGCCGTCGCGGGCCATGGCAGGCGTTGTCAGCGCGGTCGAAGCCATCGCCATTCCAATGACGAGTTTGCGCATACTCAGATTCCCCTTTTATATTAGACTTGAGGCACAGACTGTCTCTATCTTTTCCCTATGTCTGAGGCAAGCCATCAATCACACAAGGGTGTTGCAAGAATGTCGCGATGGGGCGGTCGCGTCCAAAAATGCACTTATGATCGCCGGGTGATGTGCGTCCATTTTAGTCTGTCACGGGTGCAAAAATCCCGATGTCACGCAGAGCTTCGATCAACTCACTGATCGCGGCGCGCGCTTCGGCATCAATTACGGCGCCGGACGCCGGGATTGCAGGTGTAGAAGCGACCCGCCAGCCTGATTGATAAAGCAGGAACTGATCCGCCGCGCTGTCAAACATGAACATGCCTTCGCGCGGTGCAATGAAGTGCCAACTGCCGCCAATCCGAATGGTGATATGGTCTTCGCAACCTTCCCACTCCTGCGTTGCAGTGGCAGTGATCCGGAAGCAGTCGCCTTCGTTGGAATTCGTCGGCGGTGCAGGCTGCGAGGCTATCACAGAGCGGCGATGCAGCGAATCCACAATAACAAGCGACTGATTGAGGAAGAATTCCTTTTGTGCCTGGCCTGCGATCAGCAATGGCAAGCCGATGTTCGGCGTGGAGGAGGTGAAGGTAAAAGGTTCGGACATGCAAAACTCCTGAGCTTGGTTAAAGCGACGCGAGCAACAGCGCCGGTGAGCGGTCAAATGTTCCGACCTGCATGACCCACAGATCGGCATTGCCATGCGTGTCCCGCAGGCTCGCAATTTCTGGCTGAGTCAGCGACAGCTGCGGTTCGCTGCGCGTCCATGTGACGTGCGGCGCGGCGGTCGGGCCGTAGCCGATTTGATAAAGTTCGCGTTCTTCGACCAGTGGCACCTCGACCGCATTGTCCCAGCGCCATTGCCCGCGCGCGCGCCGGGTCCAGCTGAAATGCCGGGTCTGGTCCGGATCGATTCGTTGACGCGGGTGAACCGGGCACGGTGGGCGACGCGAGAGACCGGGATTGGCGAGCGGGGCGAGCACCGCTTCGGTATCGCCTCTCCCGATTGCCGCGATCCGCGTGGTCGGCAGCGGTGGAACAAGCTCCTGATCGAGCGCTACCAGACTGTCATCCAGCAGGACGGCAAGGGTCTGCGCAGGATGGCCCTGCGCCGCGCCGTGCTCGGTGCCGCCGCGTCCGCGAAGCAATCCTGACAATTCCCACCGGCGGTTGCCCAAGGGGGCGGCCCGCACAAACTGGATGACCTCACTGCCGACCAGCAAACGGTTGGCTCCTGCGGCGAGGCCATCAATGCTTGTTTCAGTGAAGGCGATGTCGTCTGCGACGAGTTCGATTACAGCCTTGGCTTCCGGCTCGAACAGTAAAGCCCGCGAAGGGGGCAGGGGTTCAAAAAGTGTGCCAATAATGGCGCGCTGCGATCCGCTGGTGCCCAGATCGACCATCGCGGTGCCTTGAACGGCAAACAGCGCCGCACCGCGCCAAGCATTATTTTCGGCCGAAACGGCTGCGAAAATCAGAGATGCAGCGGGATTGGCATTGCCGTCTGCCGGAACTTCTATGGCGGCCAGCTTCGTATTCGGGATCACCAGATCTGACGGCGGCAAGGGCTCGCCCGGATCGCTGATGCGGGCCGTTGTAAGGCCGGGCGCGAGCCGTTCCAATTCGAGCTCAATCCCGCGGTCGAGCCATTCCCAACTGCGCAATAGCCAGTATCCGGGAGCATCGGGAATGCGCACGATGGTGCCGGGGGATAGGCGCGGGTCGATTTCGCTGGTGCGCCAGAGCACCGTTTCGTGCTGCCAGCGTGCACGATTCGCACTGTCATTGGCCAGCTGCCGTGCTCCGCTCGCGTTCATGGTGGCGGGCAGATCAACCATCAATTCGCGGCCCACCTGCCGCGTGCCAATCGCGCGCTGAACGCCCGGCTGGTAATCGCGATCTTCATCGTAATAGCGCAGGGCCGCCGGTTCCTGGGTCGGGACACCTGACCGCTGCTTGTGCCGGGCTTCGTCTGTGCCATTGTCGCGCAGCGCGAGTTGGGCGGGCAGAGTTATGATTTCGCCATCTGGGACCGCCCGAGGGGCAATGATCGGGCCATATTTGCCTGATGTGCAGATCAGAGGGATGACCTGATCAATTGCTGCCAAACTTGCGGCAAGCGGCCCGCCTTCATCGGCAAAGCCCCGGGCATGGGCCAGCATGACCGGCATCGCAGCCGGAACCGCCCCAGGCACCAACCGTTCCAGAGAAACAGTGTCATCGCCCCCTTCGGCGAAGATTTCGAAGCTGAGCGCCGGGATACGGTTGCCAAAATCTCCCAGTTCAAGATCTTCGAACACCACATAGGCACAGTCCCGGAAGGCTGGTGCCTGACCGCTTTTGGCGGCCGCGATCAGGGGATCAACCGGGTCGTCGCCGTGGCCGCTATAGATGCGCAGGCTCCCGCCTGCCTTGAGGTCGCCAAGGCTTCCGCGCAGCAGGTTGCCATCGGCCCAGACCCGCCCGAGCCGCGCAATCGGGGTGCTGGACAATGCGACCGCGAAGGAGGCCGTATAGGAGAAGGTGACAGTCGATGGCTGGCCCTTGCGTCCCTTTTCCTTGCGCCTGTTTTCAATCAGGTCGGTTGACCAGATCACCGAACCGGGCACCCGCATCCGCCCGAAGTGGCGGGCGATTGGCTGGCCATAGCTCGACGTGCTGATCGTCACTTCGCGCAGACGAGGCCCTTGGCGGGTGCCGCCGCCAAAAATGAGCCCATCGACCTGCTGACCGACCAACGCGCCAATCGATCCGCCAATCGGCCCACCAACGGCGGTGCCGATGGCTGTAAGCACCAATGTTGCCATAAAATCAGCCTTCCATTTGTTGTGCGACCTGCCACTTGATGTGGAGCCGCCAAGCGGGATCAAGCGGTTGCCACACCACTTTTCGCAGCCCGGCATGGGCATGAATGATGCTGGCCGCGCTCGCGGCGATGGCCAGATGATGCTGGCAATGGCTAAGCGCGATCAACAGCACATCGCCCGCGCGGATTGGCCCGGGCGACGCCGTCAGTCCTGATCGGTCGGCAAAATGTAGCCAATGGTCCACCGACAGGTTGCGCAAGCCGTAACCACTGGGCGCACGCGGAGTTGCTCCGGTCGCGGATAGCGCTGCGACCACCAGCCCGACACAATCGAGACCAGTTGCAGGGTCGCGTCCGTGAAGCCGGAACGGGCTGCCGACCAGCTTTGCCGCTGCCTCGGCCAGCGCAACGCCCGGATTTGGCGCGCCCGCCCCAATCATGGTTGGCCGTAACGCGACAGCAGATCATTGCCCGGCAGGAACGGTTCACCGCGGAAGTTGATACTATTGGCAAACCGGCCCACGCAGGTGGCAAAGGTATGATCGCATCCTTCGCGCAGTTCAGCGCGGGTGCCGATAGCGGTTCCCGCCACCAGCGGCCGATCGAGTGTGAGCCAGTCCGCGTCCGCATCGATGATACCGAAATCCAAGCCAGTCTGCGGCCCAGACAGGAACCGCAATTTACCGTCGACGTAATTTTCCCCGATCAGGCCAGCAAAACGCACCCGGTTCGTTTCGGGGTCAATCGCATCAAGCAAGCGGAAGGTAGTGAAACGCACCGCCGAAAGCCCGCATCCCCGGCCACAGAACTCGGCCCGGCAGGTCGGGCTGGTGCGCGGAACAAGGTCGCGTTCGAGCAGGCTTTTGTTTGATCGCAGCTCGGCGGTGAACTGCGTCTGATTGTCCTCGATCCGGCCAATTTGCCCTGAATAGAGCGTGGAATGATCAAGCGTGATCCAGTCGACCGCGCCGATTTCGATCGCGGCTTCATCGAACAGTCCGGCGGCAAGTTCTTCTTCGCGGATCGAATCATGGTGCAGCGCACCTTGTGCTTCGGCGCTGTCGTTGCTGAGTTCAACCGTGAGTCGGATCGCGGCAGGGATCATGCCGGGCGCGGCGCGGTGGGTTATGCCGCCGAAGGTCAGATCGCGGTTATGGCTGGTAAAGGCGAGTGCGGCCCCATCACGGCGATAAATGCGCCAGAAGGTCGCGACCGTATCAAGCTCGCGGTCGAAGAACACCCGCATCAGGCTGTCTCCCGCAGTTCGATCAGCGGGATTGATGGTGCCTCCCCGGCTGCAAAATCCACTGCGGACACGTCAAGTCGGTCTTCGGCGAATCGTACCGGAACATCGAACAGGAACCCAGCACGCACCTCTGCCCCGGGAGGCGGTGCGGCGAGGAACCGAAGCACGCCTTTCTCGCTCAGCGTCCAGCCAGTGCTCGCGCCGCCGCCGATGCTGACCAGCAGCGTTTCCGGCCGCGGCCGGGTGATTGGGCGCACTTGCGGCTCGCCTGTCCCATAGGACTTGATCAGCTGGAAATCCGCCGTGGCGCCGTCGCCAATGCCGATCAACTGATCGAACATGGTTGGCGTGCCGGTCATCGCGTTGGAGCTGTTATCGAACGGATCCATCATGCGGAACCCGCGCGCCGGGCCTCGCCGGGCGCGGAAGAAAGCGACGAGTTCGGACAGTTCCGTCTCTGACCGGATGCCGGGGCCGACATCGAAATGCAGCCGCGCATCCGACCACAGCGAATTGCGCCGTTCGTGCCCCGATGCGGTCACCGCAATCGAGGTCGAGAATTCCGGCGCGACCGAGGCATTACGCCCCAGTGCAAAGGGGTAAAGCACGTTGTCGAACGGATCCATGGCTTGCTCCGGGGATGGGGCGAGGCGGGTGTAGCCATCGCGGTTGACCTGCGGCAGCGCCCAGACATAGCGGCGGGCGATGCCGCGCTCGGCTGCTTCATCGATCCCATTGTCGATCCGCAGCCAGAAAAGTTCGGCATCGGCAGGATCGAGCACGAAACCGGCGAGATAATCCTGAAGCGCAGACGGGTAGCCGAGCCAGGAATCGACAAAGGCATAGGCCGCGCGCCGCGCCGCATCCGCTCCGCCGGTGAGCCAGTCGTAGTCTTCGATTTGCAGCCGGTCGAACGCCGGTGCCGCCCAGCCAGATGGCAGGTTCGCCCGAAACAGTTCAGGCCTGTTCGGGTCGAGAATGGTCGGCGTGAATGTCAGCAGCAGCACCTCTGACGGCCCCTGCGCGGCGTTGCGAACGACGGCGGTCAGGTTCGCGGTCGATTGTGCCAGCAGCACGCCTGCTTCATCGAGCAAGGCGGTTTGCGCGAAGGTCAGTGGGCCGCCGACATCGGTGATTATCGGCGGGGTGCCGCCGAATGCTGCCTTTGCAGCGTCATCATACAGGCAGATTTCTCCTGCCGATGTCACCCACCACCACGGCTCGCCTATCTGGAAGCGCACCGGCAGACCTGCCTGCCTAAGCAGCGCCACGAAGTCGCGGGCCACGTCCATCAGCCATGCCATCGCTTGCGTATTTGCCGGAGACAGCAAGGTCGATGGTGGCACCCAGCCGGTTAATGCAGGGGCGCCGCTTGCGGTGCGCTGCTTCCAGGCATCCGGGCAATAGGCATCGAACAATTCATACGAGAGCGAGGCGATGACTTCGAAGGCTCCGGCCTGCGCAAGCTCGAAGTAATTGCGGTGCCAGGCAACCGCTGGCGCACTAAGTTCTCCTGCGGTTGTCACCTTGACCTTGCCAGTCGGCTGCTGCGCGAGCCGCATGAAATGGCTCATGCCGACATAGTGGATCAGATCCTGACGATAGCCGAGACCGGTCACCGCGCGCAGCAGGCGGGCCGGGGTCTGGTTGAAGGCATCGTCGTAGGCGGTAGCGATTCTCGTGCCATGCGGCGGCAGCAGAACATCGCCGACCTCCAGCATGGCGCGGGCACCATCGGCGACGATATCGGACACGGTCACCGCACCATTGAAGCGCGCAGGCAGCGGCGCGGCGCTGCCCGGAACGTGGCCGGGCGCGACCAGCGAGATGAACATGCGGTCGATGTCGCCGGGGTGGACAGGCTCACCCGGCAGGCCAAAGCCCGCTTGAAGATCGGAGAACGGCAAGGTTATGCGGGCATCGGTGGGGGTGCCTTGCGCATAATTCCATAGCCTTACAAACCACGTCCGGGGCGTGCCAGCGGCATCGCGCCCTTCGATCGTCAGCGTTGGCCCGTTGGGCAGATCAAGCGCGATCACGCCTTCGGACTGCCAGCGAAAGCTGAGCGTGGTGTGCGCGTAATCGCGATCGGTTTCATAGGCGAGCAGCGGATGATCGAGCGTGTCGACGCTGTCCCAGATCAGCCCGACCAGTTCGCCTGCGTGGTGCAGTTCAACCTCGACCCGCAGCGCATCAGGCGCAATCGTCACCGCCGAAGCCATCGCAGGTCGGGGGAAATTGACCGTCCAGAACCGCGGGTCGAACCGCTGGATAAAGCTGCTTTCCTGCGTGCGGCGTTCGCGTGCGAGCCAGAATGCCATGATAATTCCCCCGATCAGGCCTGTTGCAAGGAGCGGCGCACCGCGCTGGCGATTTGCCGGGATGAACGTTGCATCGCGGTGGGCGCGGCCACCCCGCGCGGAACGGCGAGTTGAATGGCGACCCGCACATCGCGGCCCTGTGCGGCGATGCCGTTGTCGATCCGGCCCGATGAAGTGGGGACGAACACTTCCGGCCCGCGCTCACCCACCAGAAACGCCCGCCCGGGGCTGACCGGGCCGCCGGTCGCGCGGCCCGGCAAGCCGAACAGTGCGCCGAGTGACTGGCTGATCAGTCCCCCCAGGCCCCCGCCCCCGCCCCCGCCGCTGCTCGCACCGCCGAACAGGTTGCTGATGCCCGATTGCAGCGCATGGGCGGCGATTTCGTTGAGCGCATTGAACGCTGTGCGCTTCAGATCATCAAATCCCAGACTGCCGCGCCGCAGCGCTGATAGCAGTCCGTTTTCAAGCACATTGCCCGCCCGCCCGAACCCGTCGAGCAACGACGTGTCGAGCGAGCGGCGCATGGTTTCCAGATCGGTGGTAAAGCCATCGGTGCGGGCGCGCACGTCGATCACCAGTTCTTCGAAATTATCGTTCATCAGCGTCGCGCTCCATCATGCGGGCGATCATCTCGCGGCTGGGTGGGGGTGGGCAGGCGGGATCATCAGGCGCGGCCAGCGCCATCGCCAATTCGGCCGGGGTGGCGTTCCAGAATTCAACCGGGCGCCAGCCGAGCAGGCGGGCCGAGAGGCTGCACCAGCGCGCGGCGCAGGCGGCGAAGGTCGAGGTCACGTCTCACCCTGAAGCACCTGCGCCAGCACTGCGCGCACCGGCTGGGTGGCGGCCACTAGCCCCATTGCCAGCACTGCCTGACCCACGGCTGCACGGTCAGGCCGCGATTCCGGCGGCAAGCAATGCCACAGCAGCGCGGTCATCTCGGTCAGGGTCAGCGCGCCCGCCGCCGCGCGTTCGACCAGCGCGAACAGCGATCCCAGTTCGGCTTCGGCCAGCACCAGGCTTTCAAAGGTCGGTCGCAGCACATAGCCCATCCCCGCCACCATCAGCACGCTTTCCCCGCGCAGGGGATTGGCGGCGGCGGTCATGCTGGCACGACCGGCCCGGAGCTTTCGAGCTGGAGCGTATAATTGCGCTCCCCATTGAAATCCCCGGCATAATCGAGCCGTTGCACCAGAAACCGTCCGCGCAGCCGCTCGCCATCCTCGAATGACAATTCATAACCGGCAAGCGTCCCGGCCAGCGCATGGCTGCGCACCGCGCTTTCCGCTGCACTGCCGAGGAAGATTCCCGCAGCGCTGACAGACACTGATCGGGTGCCCGCGCCGGACAAAAGGTCGCGCCAGCCGCCCGAATCCTTGTGGGTGATGACTACCGTGTCGCCATTGATCGACATTTGCGTGGTGCGAAGGCCTGCGACGGTCTGATAGGCGGGGGGTGAGGCCCCATCGGTGATCTTGAGCAGGAAGGCGGCGCCGGATTGGGCGGGCATGGGCGTTACTCCTAATTTTGTTCAAGGATGCGGAAACGAAATTCGATCAGCGCGGCCCGGCGATTGTCGGCGCGGGCTTCGCTGCGCGAACGCAGAAACCGGATTGAGGCGAGTTCGAAACCAGGCTGAAACGGCGGCAGGTCAAGCACCCGGCGTTCAATCGCGGCGAGCAAGGGGGCGTCGGCGGCGGTGAGATCAATGCGGGTTTCCAGCTCCAGCGCGATCCGCGTTTCGCGGCCCTGCCGGTCTTTGGAGCCCCAATCGATCGAAGCGCTTGCCGCGATGCCGAGCCACGGCGGGCTGACGCTGAGCGGGGATTCTTCCTCGATCGCATTGATCGCGGCGAGCGCGGGATCGGCCCTGAGCCAGGCGATCAGTGCGGCGCGCAGGTCATTTTCCATGGTGGTCAATTCCCTGTTCTGTCTGTTGAAGCGATATCGGCGGTGAAATCGGGCCACAGCGCGGTGGCAGAACGCCACTCCGCACCCGGCGCGCGGCGTTCCCTGCGACGATCAACTGCGCGGCTGGCGGCGATCTGTTCGGCCCGCGCGCGCAGGCGCTGCACTAGCCGGGCGCTGGCTGCTGCGGCGCGGATCATGCCAGCCTCGTGCTGCGCCATGGCCGCCACAGCGCGGTAACGCTGGCGGGCACCGCTGCGCCGCCCTTGCCATCGCGGTCACGCTCACGATAGAGATGCGCGGCCAGCCGGATGATCCCATGACGCAGCGATGCGGGCAGGCTGTCCCAGTCATCGGCAATCCCGACGACCAGTTGCAAGGCGATCCCGCGCCCTTCGAACGGGCGCAGCAATTGCACGCATGCGCTGACCGCGATGCGCCACTCCAGCGCGTCGGTTGGCAGCGGCAATGCTTCACGCGTGCCATCGGCAGTGATCCATGCCGCGCCAGTGATTTCGCGCACCGGGCGCGATACCAGTTCCTGCCACCCCGCGTGCGGCGCGATGATTTCCTCGACCGTCTGCGCCAGCGGCATCTTGCCGGTGAAGGCTTCGCAGATGGCCAGACTGGCATCGATCAGCCCGATCAGGGCCGCATCGTCATTGGGGCGGCTGATCCCGAGCCAGTGCTTGAGCTCCGCCAGCGCCGCGCCGTCAAGCGCTGCTGGCTGCAAGATAGTCCGCTCCATCGCGGGTTCTCCAATTCTGTGTTCGAGACAAAATGCGCCCGCATCGCTGGGTCAGGCGGGAAGGGGGCCTGAAGCGATGCGGGCGCGAGACACCGGCAAGGGAGCAAGGGGGGACTCGACCTTGCCGGGGGATCGAAGCCTAAGTTAACACCTAGGCTTCGATCTTCAGCAGCTTGATCGCGTTGGAATCGAGCACTTTGCCGCCCACCCGCTTGGTGGCGTAGAAGTGCACGAAGGGCTTGTTGGTGAACGGATCGCGCAGCACCCGGGTCGCGCCGTTTTCAGCGATCAGATAGCCGTGGCGGAAATTGCCGAACGCGATCGGGAAGGCCCCGCCTGCGACATCGGGCATATCCTCCGCCTCGATCACCGGATAGCCCAGCAGGCGGTCAGGCTGGCCTTCGACCATGCCCGGCTGCCACAGGAACGCGCCATCGGCGGTCTTGAGCTTGCGCACCGTTGCCAGCGTTGACGAATTCATCACGAACACCGCGCCCTGACGGTGGCCCGATTTGAGCGAGTGGATCAGGTCGATCAGCCGCGCATCGGGCGCCGCGTCGAACCCGGCGGCGCTTCCCGATCCGATATATTGCATCGTCCCGAATGCCCGCACGCCGTCTTCGGCAGTGGCGGTTGGAGCGTTGAGGAAGCCTTCGGGCTGGTTGATCCCGGTTCCGTTGACGAATGCCGTGCCTTCGGCGCGCGCGAATTCCAGCGCGATCTCGCTGGCCAGCCAGGTTTCGATGTCGAAAGCGGCGTCATCCAGCATCCCCTGGCTCGCCGCCGGGTTGGCGTAGAGATCGCCCGATGGCGGGGCGATTTCAGCAAATTGCGGGGTTGCGGTTTCCGGGCGCGGGGCGGCTTCGCTGACCCAGCCTGACGCGGTGCCGCCGGTAGCAACCAGCTTGCGATAGCCAGACGTGCCGGTCTGCACCACCTGAGCAATCGCGCGGATCGGGCTGATTTCGGCGAGTTCAGCGGCAATCACCGCGTCGATCTGGCGCGGCACGGCATAGCCGCCATCGCCGGGGGCGGTGCCGCTGATCGACTTGAGTTCGGTTTCACGTCCACGGCGCAGATAGCCATCGACGAAGCCTTTGACTTCAGGAGCGTCGCTCGCCGGGGTGCCGCCCATCGCCGGGCGGGTGGCGGCGCGGGCGACTTTGTCGAGCCGCGCTTTCACCTCGTCGACATCGGTGCGCAGGCCGGAAATGGCCGCATCGGCCTGATCCTGCCGGGCAATGATGTCAAAGCTGGCGTCCAGCGGATCGGTGGTGGTCATCGCAGGTTGGGTATGTTCCATGGGGCATTGGCCTTTCGGTTGGGCAGAAAAAAGGCCGCCCCAATGGCGGCCGGTGGAAAGTGGTTTGGTCGGCTCGGTCAGCTTACAAAATGCACCCTGGCTCGATGTTGCAGCGGGTGGGTGACCAGGCTGACTTCGAACAGGTCAATCTCGATCAGTTCGCGCCCCTGATCGGATTGCCGCGCCGCGCGGGTGCGGAAGCCGAAGCTGAGGCCGCTTACCGCGCCTTGCGCCAGCAGCATCGCCGCGCGGCTATCGGGCCGGTCGATCCGGGCGATCACCCGCAAACCGCGCGCGTCCTCTGACACCTGCTCGATCACGCCGATCGGCTGATCCGGGCGGTGCTGCCAGTATAGCGGCAAGGGCGCATTCTGGCTCGCCAGCGTCTTGGCGAACGCTCCGCGCCGGATCGTGTCGCGCGCTGCATCGGGAATATCGAACAGCGCGGCATAGCCGGCAAAACGCATGGCCCGCGCGCTCATAGCCGGTCCCACACGCCAAGGCGCACCGCGATCCCGATCAGCAGCAACGCCAGTGCGCCGCGGATGATCCATTCCATCAACGCTTTCCACGCGCTGGCCTTGGTATCGCGCCACGCCCGCAGCAGTTCGCGCAGCTGAACCAGATCGCTCTCGGCCCCGGCATCGCCCAGCCCGAGCCGTTCGAGCACCCGGTCGGTGGCGAGCGCGCTCGATTCCTCGACAATAGCGCGTAAAGTCACCAGCGCTGCCCCATCATTGCGGGCCTGCACCATCAGGCTGGCAAGCACATCTGCGCGGCTCATGCGGTATTCTCCTCTGGCTGTTCTTCAGGGCTCAGGCCCAGCATCTGGCGTTTTTCCGCGCGGGTCAGGAAATCGGCGTCGGACACCTGCGACCACAATCGCTCGCGGTCTTCCGACAGCGCCGTGACCCGGTCGAGATCGACCCCGATTTCGGCACCGGGGAACCACGGAGCGAGGCCCTGACGCAGCGCGGAAAACAGTTTCTCCGCCAGCGGCAGCAGCGTCAGCCGCCACAGCGCGCGGTTGGCCTCACGGTAATTGGCATAGGTGTTGTCGCCCGGCAGGCCGAGCAGCATCGGCGGCACCCCGAACGCCAGCGCGATATCGCGCGCCGCCGCGCTTTTCAGCGTCGCGAAGTCCATGTCCGCCGGGGTCAGCGCCATGCTCTGCCATTTCAGCCCGCCGTCGAGCAACATCGGTCGCCCCGCATTGGCTGCGCCCGAAAAGGCGATATCCAGCTCGCGCTTCAACCGTTCGAACTGTTCATGAGCGAGGCTCGCGCCGTCCCCCGGCTCGTAAACCAGCGCGCCCGAAGGCCGCGCCGCGTTTTCCAGCAGCGCGCGGTTCCAGTGGGTTGCGGCATTGTGGATCAGCACCGCCTGCCACGCCGCCTCCAGCGCGCCCGCGCCGCAGTGATCGTCAAGCGGATGCATCGTCCGGATCGCGATGATCCCCGGCCAGCCATCCTCATCCTCCACCGCGATCCGCGCGGTGCGGTTATTCACCGTGTAATCATAGCCGCACGGCCAGCCATCCGGCCCGGTTGCCACCTTCACCCGTTCGGGCCGCAGCGCGAACAACTCCACCGGCGTGCCGCTCGCATCCTTCAGGATCTGCACATAGCCATTGCCGTGCAGCAGCAATTGCGCGGCCAGCGTTTCGATCAGCGATTGCCCGGCGCTGGTAGCGGTGACGAGCGCGGCGAGGCGCGGATCATTGCAGGCGAGCGGGGCCTGCCCCACCGCCTCGGCCACGATCCTGACCGATCGCTGGGCAATCGGGTTGGCCAGAAAGCCTTCGCCAATCGCGCGGGCATAATCATAGCTGCGCGGCCCAGGCCCAGCCGCAAACGCCGGGTGCCACCCCTGCATCATGCCGGGCGCCAAAGGCACACGGGCGCGCTCCCCGCCCTTGAAGGCGGAGAGGAGAGTGTCGAGCAATGCCATCGGATTTCCTTTGTCTTGGTCGCGGCGCGTCAGATTGGCCGCACGCTGGGGCGGGCGCTCCGCCCCAGCATCAATTCGCTCAATCCCCACACCAGCGCATCGGCGCGGTCGGGGCTGCGGCCGGGGCCGGCGTAGGTTCCGCCCGCCAGCAGCCCGCACAATTGGTCTTCGAGCCGTGCGAACATCCCCACGTGGCGCACCCGCCCGGCGGCGTAGAGCGCGGCGATGGGTTCGGCGCGGGCAACCTTGCCGCGGGCAGCGTGCACCAGCCTGATCGGCAGCGCCTGATCGGCGGCGCGCAGCACGCTTTCGACCATCGCCCCGCCCTGATTGGCCTCTGCCACAACGCGGTCAGCACCCCATTCGCGCGCAGCATCGGCGACTTTCTGCGCCCATTCGGCAGGGGCTGCGCCTTGGGCCGAACAATCGGCGAGCACGCGGGCAATGCCGTCTTCGCCCAAGGCGACCACAATGATCCCGCATTCATCGCCCGTGGCCGATGCAGGCGGATCAACCGCCACCACCACCCGCACAGCTGCGGGAACGGCGCCGGTTTCGCGCACCTGTTCGATCAGCGCGCGGGTCCACAATGCGCCTTCGATATCCTCGATCAATTCGCCTTCGATTTCCTGTCTGGCAAGCTGGGTGCCCCCAAATTCGCTGGCAATCGCATCCAGAAACCGCTGCGGCAGATTGGCGGCATTATCGCTGGTCGCCCCGCGGCTGATGGCGACATCCCCGGCGCTGCCAATCTGCGCGATCAGCCGCTGCACCAGCGGCACCGCGCGCGGGGTGGTTGTAACCGCGATGCGCGGATCATTCCCCAGCCTGAGGCCGAGCAGCAGATTGTCCCAGCAGCGCGTGGCGCGTTCATGCGCCAGCGGCCACTTGCCGATTTCATCGCACCAGGCGTGGCTGTGCTGCGGCCCGCGCAGGCTTTCCGGCTCGGCGGCGGAAAACAACTGCGCCTGCGCACCATTGGCAAAGCGGATGCGGCGGCGCGATGGTTCAAACCGGGGCCGAGCGGTGGGCGGATAGATCGACAGCAGGCCGCTTTCGCCCTCAACCATCACCGCGCGCGCCTCTGCCAGCGAGGAGGACACCAGCGCGATCCGTGCATCGGGGTTTCTATCGGCGATCATGCGCACCCATTCGGCACCAGCGCGGGTCTTGCCGAACCCGCGCCCGGCCATGGTCATCCAGATCCGCCAGTCGCCCGGCGGAGGCAGCTGTTCGGGGCGGGCGGCATAGGGCCAGATGAAAGCAAGGTCGTTTTTCTCCCTTTGGCTGAGCTGGCTGACCAGCTTTCGCCTTACTTCGGGCGGTGCGGTGACGATCCATTCGAACGGTGCGGACATCAGGCCTGCGTGTCGCCGGGTTTGGCCTTGACCATGCGCCGCCGGATTTCCTCGATCTTGCTGTCGATCGACGCGCGCACTTCTTCGGCGCTGACATCGCGTTCGCGGCTTTGCCCGTTGGCGGCGCTATCACGGTGCGCGGCGAGCAGGCGGATGGCGTTGGCGAAATCGAATTTCTCGCCATCGCCGGTTTTGAAATCGCCTTCGCGCAGGCGGCGCAGGACTTCCATTTCAAGGTGGCTATACCCTTCGGCCAGCGCCACCTGCCATTGCCGTGCAAAATCGGGATCGGCGCGGCGCAGGCGATAGGCGCGGCTGACATCGATGCCAGCGTGTTCGGCGGAACGGGTGACGTTGGAACTGATTGCAAGGTAATCAATAAAGCGGGTGCGCCAGCGGCGATCGGTGGTGTGATGGGTGGCGGTATCATCGGCGCTGGTTCGCGCAGGGCCGCGTTTTGCCATGGGCAGATCTCCCTTTGCGAACGGCAAAAAGGCGGCACTTCCACCCGGAAGGCCGCCCGCTGGCGAATCGCTATTTCTCGACTATGCCCCTATCTAACCAGAGAGCGTCACGATGTCAAGATAAATAACCAAATGGGTTAAATAATCCCGATCGCCTTGCCCGCGCGTTCGAACATGCCGAGGATGGTCGTGACCTGCTCGGCCGAATGTTCGGCGCATAGCGAACAGCGCAGCAGGGTCATGCCCGCAGGGGTTGCAGGCGGGCGGGCGAGGTTGACGTAGAGGCCCTCTTTCAACAGCGCCTCCCACATCATCGCGCCCTTTTCCAGATCGGGCATGATCACCGCGATGATCGCGCTTTGCGCCGTGGCTGTGCCGAGCGTGAAGCCGAGATCGCGCAAACCCTGGTGCAGCGTGCGACTGTTCTCCCACAGATGCGCGCGCTTGTTCCCGCCATGCATCAGCTTGCGGATCGACGTGGCCGAACTCGCCATCACGCTCGGCGGCAGCGCCGCGGTGAAGACATAGGGGCGGCACACCAACCGCAGCACTTCAAACTTCGGGTGGTTCGATACGCAGAACCCCCCGACCGTGCCGACCGATTTGGAAAAGGTGCCGATGATGAAATCGACATCGTCGATCACGCCCTGTTCTTCGGCCACGCCGCGGCCGTGCTGGCCGATAAAGCCCATCGAATGGGCCTCATCCACCAGCACCATCGCGCCGTTTTCCTTGGCGATGCGGACCATTTCCTTCAGCGGAGCGACATCGCCCATCATCGAATAGACGCCTTCGAGCACGACCAGCTTGCCCGCGCCTTCGGGCACGCGCTTCAGGCGTTTTTCCATCGCCTCAATATCGTTGTGTTTGAATGGCACGACCTCGGCGTTGCCCATCGCGCAGCCATCCCAGATCGATGCGTGGCTGTCGATATCGAGGATGATGTAATCGCCCTTGCCCGCCAGCGTCGAGATAATGCCAAGGTTCGCCTGATACCCGGTCGAAAACACCATGGCGTGATCCATGGCGTAGAATTCGCGCAGCGCCGTTTCCACATCGCGGTGATCGCGGAAGGTGCCGTTGAGCACACGGCTGCCGGTGGTGCCCGCGCCGAAATCCTCCATCGCCGCCTTGCCTGCCGCGATGACATCATCGTCGAAGGTCATGCCCATGTAGTTATAGGTGCCGAGCAGGATCGTATCGCGCCCGTTGCAGATCGCGCGGGTGGGGGACAGCACCTGTTCCATCACCAGATTGAACGGGTCTTCCACCCCGGCAGCAAGCAGCGCTTCACGGGTCTGGATGATGGGATCGAACTTCGCCAGCAGATCAACCGTGGCGGGGGCGGTGAGCGTTTCGGTCATGGACGCGGCCTCTATCAGCTATCCTGCAACTTGTGCACTGCCGCGACAAGCTGGCCCCAGTTTTCGATTTCAGCCTGCTGGTTCATCGAGATGATCACATCAAATTCGTCTTCGATTTCAGCGACGAAATCCATCACGGTCAGGCTGTCAAATTCAAGATCGCCGGCAAAGGTGGTCGCGTCTTCGATGGCGATGCCTTTCTTGTTGAACGGTTCGATCAGGGTGCGAATGCGCTCATTGACTTCAGCGGAGTTCATGGCGGGGTGGTGCTTTCGGCGGTTGGTGTGATGGCGGCGCTTGCCGGATTGATACGCTTGCAAAGCGGCGGATGATGCAGATTGTCAAGGTTTCGGCGCTTTTACAGACGCGATTTGCGCGTGCATGGGCAACACGAAACCGCGCGTCAGGCAGGCAGCAACCCGCGCACCGCATTCATGAACGGGCTGATCGACACCGGCTTTGACAGATAGCCCGCCGCGCCCGCCGCGCGGATACGTTCTTCATCGCCCTTGGCCGCAAAGGCGGTCACTGCCAGCACCGGGATCGAACACAGCGCCGAATCGCGCTTGGCAGCTTCGATCAGGTCAACCCCCGATACCCCGCCCAGTTGAATGTCCATGATGATCAGATCGGGCGAGGTCGCGCGCGCGGTTTCCAGCACCTTGTTGCCATCATCCACAGGCTCTACGTCGAACCCGTTGGCGCGCAGCACATCGCAGAACAATTTCCGGTTAAGGTCATTATCCTCGACAACCATGATCCGCTTTGTCACTGCTCGCCCCGCATTCGTCTGGCTTACGACTAACCTTGCATAAAGGACAGGACAATCCCGCTTCGCCCCGAACCCGATCCGCTCAACCCGCAGGCGCTGGCGCTGGCCGCGCTCGGCTGGGTGCTTGAGGGCGAGGATCGCGCCGCGCGCTACCTTGATCTGACCGGGCTTGATCCCGATACTCTGCGCGCCGGGCTGGGAGATCCTGCCATCCTTGCCTCGGCCATCGAATTCCTTACCAATCACGAACCCGATCTGATTCGCGCGGCAGAGGCACTGGCCGTCACGCCCGAAGAACTGGTCGCCGCCAAGGACGCTTTACTGACATGACCCGCCCCCTGATCATCAGCGATTGTGACGAAGTGCTGTTGCACATGGTCGCCCCGTTCAAGGATTGGCTGGAGGCAAGCCAGGGGGTGGCCTTCCAGCTGGAAGGGCATAATTTTGCCGAGGCGCTGCGCTGGCAGGATAGCGGCGCGTTGCTCGAACCGGCGGACATCTGGCGGATGCTGCGCGCGTTCTTCGATAATGAGATGGACAGCCAGCAGCCGATTGCAGGCGCGGTCGAAGGGATCAACACGCTGGCCGAGCGTGCCGATGTGGTGATCCTGACCAATCTGGTGGATGGCCACCGCGATGCCCGCGCCGCGCAGCTTGCCGCTGTCGGCATCAACGCCCGCGTGTTCACCAATCAGGGGCCGAAAGGCCCGGCGCTCAAGGCGATTATCGATGAATATGCGCCCACCCGCGCGCTGTTCATCGATGATCTGGCGCAACACCATGCCTCGGTCGCGGAAATCACCCCGCAGGTCACGCGGCTGCACCTGTGCGGCGAACCGATGATCGCCCACGCGATTGATTGCGCACATAAAGCAGGCCATGCAGAAGCCCGGATAGATCGCTGGGATGAAGCCTTGCCGTGGCTGCTGGAACGTTTGGAGGATTGAAAATGAGCTATACCGCAAAACTGGCCGAACTCGGCATTACCCTGCCCAAGGCCGCAGCGCCGGTCGCCAGCTATGTGCCGGTGGTGGTGCATGGCGACTTTGCCCATGTTTCCGGCCAGCTGCCATTTGTCGATGGCGCGCTGATCACCGGGCGGTTGGGCGAGGATGTCAGCGTGGCCGAGGGTCAGGCCGCCGCGCGCGCCTGCGCACTGATGATCATTGCGCAATTGGGCGCGGCTGGCTTGCTCGACCGCGTGGAGCGGATCGTGAAGCTCGGCGCCTTCATCAATTGCACCGCCGATTTCACCGATCAGCCCGAAGTCGCCAATGGCGCGTCCGATCTGATGGAACAGGTGTTCGGCGCTGCGGGCAAGCACGCCCGCGCCGCTGTCGGCGTGCCCGCGCTGCCGCGCGGCGCGGCGGTTGAGGTGGATGCGGTGATCGCGCTGAAGGCATGAGCAAACGGCGCGCTCCGGACTGGCTGACGCAGTGGGAATATGCCCATCGCGGGTTGCATGGGCCGGACGTGCCGGAAAACTCGCTGGCCGGAGCCGAAGCGGCGATCGCGGCAGGCATGGGCATCGAGTGCGACGTTCAGCGCAGTGCCGACGATCACCCGATGGTGTTTCACGATTGGGAACTTGAGCGGCTGACGGGAAGATCGGAGGCCACCGAAGCCCTCGATGCCGATAATCTCGAAACACTGAGGCTGCTTGGCACCGATCAGCATCCCGTACGGCTGGCGAAGTTTCTCGATGTGGTTGCTGGCCGCGTGCCGTTGCTGATCGAAATCAAGTCAAAGCGCGGCTACGATGTTGATTGGACGTGCGTTTATGTCGCGCGGTTGCTTGAGGACTATTCCGGGCCTCATGCCGTTATGAGCTTCGATCCGCGCGTCGCCCGGTGGTTCAGACGGCACGCACCGCGAGTCTGTGCCGGACTGGTGATGCGTGAGGACGAGCGCGGCGACACGCAGACGTCATGGCGACGCAAGCTGGCGCTGTGGATCGCAAAGCCTGATTTTCTCGCTTACCATGTCGCGGCTTTGCCCAGTCCGTGGGTTGCAGGCTTGCGAGCCCGGGGGCTGCCGGTGCTCACTTGGACGGTCAATTCGCCCGAAACCCGTGCGCGCGCAATGGCCCATGCCGATGCGCTGATTGCGGAAGGGGCAGGGCTGGCGTGAGCGCGCCTGAACTGACCGTCCGCCTTGCACCTTCGGTCAGCAGTTTTGACCGCGATCAGTGGAACGCGCTGGGCGGCGATCACAACCCTTTCACATCCCACGAATTTCTAACCGCGATGGAGGATTCCGGTTCGGTCGGCCCCGGCACCGGGTGGGAGCCTGCGCCGATCGCGATCACCGATGATGCTGGGCGCTTGCTTGCCGCCATGCCGTCATACGCCAAGGGGCATAGCCAGGGCGAATATGTGTTCGACCATGCCTGGGCGGACGCATGGCACCGCGCGGGTGGGCGTTATTACCCCAAGCTGCAAATCGCTGCGCCGTTTACGCCTGCCACCGGCCCTCGTCTGTTGCTGAGCGATCCGGCACTTGCCCCGCATCTGCTCAAGGCGGCGGAAATGGTGTGCGCGCAGAACGCGATGTCATCGGCCCACGCGACCTTCATCGCGCCCGATCAATTGCCGCTGTTCGAGGCTGGCGGGTGGATGCCGCGATCAGACATCCAGTTCCACTGGTTCAATCGTGGCTATGCCAGCTTTGACGCGTTTCTAGGCGCGCTGTCATCGCGCAAGCGTAAGGATTTGCGCAAGGAACGCGCGGCCGCCTGCGAAGGGCTGAGCATCCGGCACCTGACCGGCGCGGAAATCACCGAATCGCATTGGGATGCGTTCTGGGTGTTTTATCAGGACACCGGGCAACGCAAATGGGGCCAACCCTATCTCACCCGCGAAGCCTTCAGCCTGCTGGGGGAGCGGATGGGGGACAGGATTGTGCTGCTCCTCGCCTATGACGGTGCGCAGCCGATTGCGGGCGCGCTCAATTTTGTCGGGGGCGATGCGCTTTACGGGCGTTATTGGGGCTGCACCCGCGACGTGCGCTTCCTGCATTTTGAACTGTGCTATTATCAGGCGATCGACATCGCGATTGCGCGCGGGCTTGGCCGGGTTGAGGCGGGCGCGCAGGGCGGGCACAAGCTGGCGCGCGGGTATGAACCGGTGCAGACGTGGTCCGCGCATTGGATCGCCGATCCCGGCTTTCGCGCGGCGGTTGCCGATTTCCTCGAACGCGAACGCGCAGGCGTGGCGAGTGATCGGATGTATCTTGGTGAGCGCACCCCGTTCAGGAAGGGCGACTAACGCGGCTTACGCGGCGCGCTGATTGCCTTCGGCCAGCCACTGGCGGGCACGGCGCTGGGCTTCGGCGATTTCGCGGGCGGTCATTTCCTCGGAAATGTCGGCGCGGCAATAGGCGGCTTCTTCATGGCCGCGCGCTGCGGCAAGGTTGAACCATTTGTGGGCTTCGATCAGATCACACGGTGCGCCGTTGCTGCCGGTCGAGAACGCGACGCCCAAATCAAAGCAGGCCCCCGCTTGACCCGTCGCTGCCGCCGCCAGCCAGCGGCCAAGTGCCGCCTCGCCCCGTGTATCGTGTGGAAGTGTTTCACGTGAAACATTCGTGTCTTTGGTGCTGATCGCAATGATATTCATGATGTCGTCCCCGGTTCACCAGACCGCTTCCAAACGGCCTTCCCGGCATCAGAACTCGGCTAACATGGTCAATAATTGGTTAACGCCAATGGCACTTTCTGCACCGCTGACATTTGCCCCCACAACATTCCCAAACCCGCTTGTGCGTATAGGGGGCCTTGCCTATAGGGCGCGCATTGCTTCAGACGGCTGGGACCAAGTGAGCCAATGAAAATATTCAGGCGGCAGGACACGAAGGTCAGCCCAGCAAATCACGGGATGAGAGGGCTTGATGCCAACTGCCGCGCCTGACGAAATCGACATCCTCGAAAAGGCCAAGCGCCTGATCGCTCCGGACTATGTGCCGAGCGAGGACGAGGAATACATGAATGAGCGCCAGCAGGCCTATTTTCGCATGCTGCTGATCGAGTGGAAACGCTCGATCCATTCGGCTGCTGGCCAGACGCTGCAATCGTTGCAGGATGGCCCGATCCGCGAAGCCGATCTGACCGACCGCGCTTCCAGTGAAACCGATTGGGGCATCGAACTGCGCACCCGCGACCGCCAACGCAAACTGGTGTCCAAGATCGACTCCGCGTTGCGCCGGATCGATTCGGGCGAATATGGCTATTGCGAAGTCACCGGGGACCCAATCGGTCTGCGCCGCCTGATCGCGCGGCCGGTCGCAACCATGACGGTTGAAGCGCAGGAAGCCCACGAACGGCGCGAAAAAATCTCCCGCGACGATTGATCGTAAACTGTGGCTCGCGGCCTGTGCCGTGATGGGACGCCCGCTGCATCGCAGGCACCTGCGGCAATCATTTTAACCTTTTGGTAACTGCAATTGGCGCAGTTTCAATGGCGTTTTGTGGTCGGCCATCTAAAATGATGGACTGGCCCATGCGGTGATTTTTGCAGTTTAGGAGGCGACCCAGATATGACGGGTGTGGAAACACGCAGTGTTACGCGCGACAGTCTGTTCTTGCTGGCCGATATCCGCATCGAACAGAGCACCGAAACGCATCGGGTGCGAGTGCGTAACCTGTCCGACGGCGGGATGATGGGCGAAGGCAATCTGCGCGTCCAGCGCGGCCACCGCCTAACTGTCGAATTGCGCAATATCGGCGCGATCAAGGGCTCGGTCGCCTGGGTGCAAGACGACCGGTTCGGCGTCGCCTTTGATGATGAAATTGACTCGCAGAAGGCCCGGCGTCCGCTTGAGGCGAATGACGGGCCGACCGCCAGTTTGGTCGTATCCTCAAGAGCTCACCGCGCGCCTGCACCGCCGCAGCCGTCGATGCTGCGCAAGATTTGAACAAACGCGCCTGCCTGGGCAACCACCAAGCTGACCGATGCGTTGCAACCTGCTAGTCAGCGGTTGATGCGATTCTGGCCAACCCTGCTTGCCGCTCTGGCGCTGTCGTCCTGTGGCCCCTCGAACGGGAATGGTTCGGTCGAGGTGGCGATAATTGGCGCGCCTGAAAGCCTGTTTCAGCAGGGCGTGCGCCTGCCGTCAGCCGCTCAGCATTTGCGCGCGACAACCCACGAAGGGCTGGTTGCGCTCGATCCTGCTGGGCAGGTCGTGCCAGCTATGGCGGAACGCTGGATCGTCACCGATGACGGCATGAGTTACATCTTCCGCTTGCGGGACAGCACCTGGCCCGATGGTGAGGAGATCACGGCGACCGAGGTGCGGCGATTGCTGCGCGATGCGCTGGCGCGGTTGAAGGGAACGTCGCTCGGCCTCGATTTGGCCAAGGTGCGCGACATTCGCGCCATGACCGGGAGGGTGATCGAAGTGCGCCTGACCGCGCCGATGCCCGATTTTCTGCGATTGCTTGCTCAACCCGAACTCGGTTTTGCCAAAAGCGGAAACGGATCCGGGCCGATGGCGATGTCACGAGACGAGGCTGGAATGATCGCCCGCCTTACAGCCTTGCCGCCTGAAACGCGCGGCATGCCAGCCCGGGAAGATTGGCAAGAGGTCGCGCGCCCGGTCAGTGTTCGGGCCTTGCCGGCGCGCGATGCTGTGGCGGCATTTTCTCGGGGCGAGGTTGATCTGGTGCTGAATGGCAGCCTTGCCGATTTCCCGCTGGCCGAAACCGGGCCATTGTCGCGCGGGACGATACAGGTTGACCCGGCAATAGGTCTGCTCGGCTTGGCGGTGCGGCGCGAACAAGGCCTGCTGGCCGACCCCGCCCGGCGCGAGGCGCTGTCGATGGCGCTTGATCGCGGTGCGTTGATCCAGCCGTTCGGGCTGGGTGGGTGGAAGGCGACCAGCCGGATTGTGCCGCCCGAAAGTTTCATTGCGCCGCCTTTTGCTGGGGATCGGTGGGCTGGCACATCGCTTGATGAACGCCGGGCGACTGCGGCGGCGCGGGTGCGGGCGTGGACTGCGCAATCGCAAGCGAGTGCGGCGGTGCGCGTCGCTTTGCCACGCGGGCCGGGCAGCGATTTGTTGATGCGCCAACTGGCCGAAGCCTGGGCGCTGATCGGCGTTACAGCGGTGCGGGCCGCGCCGGGCGAGGAAGCCGATCTTGAACTGCGCGATACGATTGCCCGCTACACCGGGCCGCGCTGGTATCTCAACCAGTTCCATTGCAGTCTCAAAGCCAGCCTGTGCTCGGCCGAGGCTGATGCGCTGGTGCGCCAGTCGTTGACCGAACGCGATGCCGCCACACGTGAGCGGTTACTGGTCGAGGCTCATGCTGCGTTGACGGCCCGCGAAGTGTTCATTCCGCTTGGGGCACCGGTGCGCTGGTCGATGGTGCGTGGGTCAGTCAGGAACTACATCGCCAACCCGTGGGGCCTGCACCCCTTGTTCCCGCTGTCGCAGCCCACCACATAATCGGGATGGACACGCCCGTGAAACCCCGCCCAGAATCGCCGCACGTCATCACCATGCAACTGCCGACCGGCACCGATGCCGCATCGGTCCGCGCCCGCGTGACCATTATGGAAAAGCTGCTGGAACGCAGTTTCGTTATTCCGGGTGTGAATTTTCCGGTCGGGCTTGATGCACTGATCGGGTTGGTTCCGGTGCTGGGTGATATCGTGACGACAGCGATGGGAGCCTATATCGTCTGGGAAGCGCGCAATCTGGGCATGTCCCGATGGAAGCTGGCACGGATGGGGCTGAACGTGTTGTTCGATGCTGCGATTGGCGTGATTCCTTTGGTAGGCGATGCCGCTGATCTGCTGTTCCGTTCGAACACCAGAAACCTGAAAATCATCCTCAAACACATTGACAAGCACCATCCCGAAGCCCGCGTGATTGAGGGGTAGTTCCCCTGCCAGCCGCTGCGCGCTATAGGCTGTGGGCATGACCGACAAAGTTACTTACGCGAGCTATCTCGATCTCGACCGCGTTCTCGGGGCGCAACATCCATCCTCTGATGCGCATGACGAACTGCTGTTCATTATTGTGCACCAGGCCAGCGAGCTATGGCTCAAACTGTGCCTGCACGAACTGACCGCCGCGCGCGAATGTGTTGAAGCGGACAACCTGCGCCCTGCCTTCAAGATGCTCGCCCGGGTAGCGCGCGCGCAGACGCAGCTGATCCAGAGCTGGGACGTGCTCAGCACCATGACCCCGCATGATTATTCGCGCATCCGCCCCTATCTGGGCGGATCGAGCGGGTTTCAATCGGCCCAGTACCGGATGATGGAATTCATGCTTGGCGGGCGCGATGAAAAGCACGTGCAACTGCACGAAGGCAACGCCGATTGGGCTGCGCGGCTGGAGGCTGAACGGGGGCGGGCGAGCCTGTACGATGCGGCGATCCGCCTGCTGTCACGGCGTGGCTTCACGATCGCGGCGGAGGCGACCGGGCGCGACCCCACCGTGCCTTATCAACACAATGCCAGTGTCGAGGCGGCCTGGGCGGCGATCTACCGTGATCCGCAGGAGCACTGGGACCTTTACGAGCTGGCCGAAAAGCTGGTTGATCTGGAATACCATTTTCAGCGCTGGCGGTTCGGCCATCTCAAGACCGTTGAGCGGATCATCGGCTTCAAACGCGGGACCGGCGGGACGGCGGGTGTGCCCTATCTCGAAGGGGTCTTGAAACAGGCCTTCTTCCCTGAACTTTTAAGCGTCAGAACGGCGATATGAGCCGCCGGTTGTGGGACATTTCGCAGCCGCTGCGCCCCGGCTTGCCGGTTTGGCCGGGCGATACGGCGTTTGCGCAGGCAGGCACGTGGCAGATGGCGCAAGGCTCTCCGGTCAATGTCTCCGCGATCACGATGTCGACCCATTCGGGCGCGCACGCCGATGCGCCGCTGCATTATGCCGCCGATGCGCCTGATATCGCGAGCGTCGATCTTGCACCTTATCTCGGTGAGTGTGTGGTGGTGGACGTGCGCGGTGCAGGGCCGCTGATCCTGCCCGAACACCTGCCTGATCTGACGGGGGTGGAGCGGGTGCTGTTTCGCACCTTCGATGCCTTCCCCCACGATGCATGGGTGGACGAAACGGCCGCCCTTGCCCCGCAAACCGTCGATGCTCTGGCGGCAGCTGGCGTGCGGCTGGTGGGGCTGGATGGCCCTTCCATCGACCCGCAGACATCCAAAACGATGGACGCACATCTGGCGGTGCTGCGCCACGATATCCGCGTGCTTGAAGGGCTGGTGCTCGATGCTGTGCCGCCGGGGCGTTACGAGTTGATCGCGCTGCCGCTGGCGATAATTGGCGGCGATGCATCCCCGGTGCGCGCCGTTTTGCGGGAGCTGATATGACCATGGAAGACCGTGCACGGGAATTCGACGCCGCCGATCCGTTGGCGGGGTATCGGGATCGGTTCACACTGCCCGAAGGGGTGATTTACCTCGATGGCAATTCACTCGGCGCACTGCCCAAGGCTACGCCTGCGGCCATCGCCCGCGTGGTGGAGCAGGAATGGGGTGAGGGGTTGATCCGGTCGTGGAATAGCGCTGATTGGTTCGCCATGGCGGGCCGCATCGGTGGCAAGATTGCACCGTTGATCGGGGCCAATCCGCATGAAGTAATCGCCTGCGATTCAACCAGCGTGAACCTGTTCAAACTGATCGCGGCGGCGCTCACCATGCGTCCGGCGTGCAAGGTGATCCTGTCTGAACCCGGCAATTTCCCGACCGATCTCTACATGATCGCGGGGTTGGAGCGGCAGGGGCTGGCAACCCGGCGGCTGGCCGAGCGCGACCAGCTGGCCGAGGCACTCGATGGTGACGTTGCGCTGCTGCTGCTCACCCATGTGCATTACAAGACCGGCGCGATGCACGACATGGCGGCGCTGACCCGCGCGGCCCATGCGGCAGGCGCACTGGTGCTGTGGGATTTATCGCACTCAGCCGGGGCGGTGCCGGTCGATCTGAATGCGGTGGGCGCGGATTTTGCGGTGGGCTGCGGATACAAATATCTGTGCGGCGGGCCGGGTGCACCCGCCTTTGCCTTCGCAGCCGAACGTCACCATGCAAGCCTTGCCCAGCCGCTGACGGGCTGGTTCGGTCACGCTGCGCCGTTCGCCTTCGATGATGACTACGCCTCCGCGCCCGGTATCGAACAGTTGCAATGCGGCACCGCGCCGATCCTCGGCCTGACCGCGCTCGAAGTGGGCGTCGATCTGATTGCCGAAATCGGAGTGGGGCGGCTGTATGAAAAATCGCGCGCGCTGTCGGAGTTTTTCGGTGAATGCCTGAGCGCACACGGCGTAGAACTTGATTGTGTCAGCCCGACCGATAGCGGCGCGCGCGGCAGCCAGCTTTCATTTCGCACCCCCCATGCCTATGCGATCTGTCAGGCATTGATCGCGCGCGGCGTGATCGGAGACTTCCGCGATCCCGACGTGTTGCGGCTCGGCTTTGCGCCGGCCTACCTGCGCTTTGCCGACATGGCCGAAGCAGCGCGGCACCTTGCAGAAGTGCTGGAGGGCGCAGAGTGGCAGCGTGAGGAATTCAGCCAGCGTGCAAAGGTGACATAACTGTTTGGCGGCGGGTAATGCGCGCGGTTGGAGCCCGATTACAGAACTACTGAACGCCCCGCCTCACGCCCGGCGGCTAAGACATCGCGCAACAAGGATATCGCCCGGCGTGCGGCCGAGGAAGGCCAGTTGCAACAGCGTCCCCTCCAAAATGCGCCACGCCCCGCGCTCGGCCCGCGACTTGTCGATCCCGAAGGCGGCGAACGCGAGGAAGTTCATCGCGATGATCGCGGTGACGATGTTTTCAGGGCGCAAAGCGGTGTCGAGTGCGGGAGCAAGCCAATCCATAGCGCGGGCATAGCGCCCAAGGGCTTGATAAAAGGTTGCTTTGAGGGTGCGCGGCGGAGCGCCCCCCGTCATCCCGGCGCAGGCCGGGACCCAGAGCGGCTGGGTGCGATCCACGCCCAAGAAAGCTGGGCCCCGGCCTGCGCCGGGGAGACGAGGAGGGGAGAGTCAGACCCCCACACACGTATCCCTCATCGTCTTCCCGGGCTTGACCCGGGATCCCGCTTCTTTATTCAACGTAGCATAAGCCAGCGGGACCCCGGATCAAGTCCGGGGAGACGTGTGGGGGATACGTGTGATCGCGCTTCAAATGCGCCACGCCTTGCGAGGCGGCTAGCGGAGGTAGGTGACGTGCGCGATGCCGAAGCCAGCGGGGACGAGGTAGCGGCTTTTGTCTGACATGGGCAAGATCGGAGGAGCGCGTAGGACAAGATGCGAGCGTAGCTAAGTTGCCATCAAAAAACCAAGGTGATGCGGTTCAAAACCTTATATCCTCAATTTCCGTTATTCCCTCCACACCTAACTCTTCAAGAAGCTCATTAACAATCTTATCCGCGCCCCTAGCGTTTCGGCCAGCAGCATCATATAAATCTTTCATTAGCGAATAATAATTGTCATGAGGAGTGCGCGCCGGCCTAGCTTTGCCAAAGAATGTGTCGCTAAATGACTCTATTTTATCGCCATCTCGGTTATAAATTATAATCCATACATCTTCTTCACGCTCTCCCTCTTCGACAAACACATCAAGTCGCCGATCTCCAATCGATGTGAAAAAAACATCCGATCCAGCCTGTACGGCCCAAGCCAAGGCTCCAGAAGTCGTATTTGAATACAGCGCTTCGACTAGCGCTCGTAATTTATTCATCGCCTCGTTCATAGTTAGTCTCTCTGGATCTGAACCTTAACCTTCACAAGCGCGATATGTATTTCACGAAATGAATCGTTTATTTTTGCTAAATCTGTAGCATCGCGCCTGTGACCATTCTCAGCTTTGTTTGCCAAATTCGATGCACGCTTTATTGCTGTAGATAATTGTTGTGACGTTTTATCGTTAGCTTGAGCGAAATTCTCCCTTATATTTATAAGGGATTTCATTAAATTATCAGCCTCCCGCCGCCACTTTATTTCGTCTTCGCTTTTCAACTCTTCTTTCATTGCCTCCAAGGATCGCTCAGCTATCGCCACCTCACCAAAGATGTCGAAACTGGCAATCCTGAATTTCAAGGCCTGAATAGCTTCTTCGGCAGCTTCTGACGAGCTTTTTACCTTTTTAATCTGTTCAATTGCAAACCAAATGCCCCAAAGTGCCACACCCAGCCCTAATACGCTCGCAACCGAGCTGAATGCGAGCCATTCGGGCGAGGTGAGAAACTTGAGCACTCGCAACAATCACTCCGCAGCCTCAGCCCCAAACAACCCGGCCTCGGCCTCTTCAACCCCGTCCTCGTTCACCGCTTTCGCCTTCTGGCGCTTATCAAACGACGACCACACGGTGTTCCAATCGCCCCTTGTGGCGCCCTTGGAATACTCTGTCGCGCGGGTTTCGAAGAAGTTGGCGTGTTCCACCCCGTTCAGCAGCGGCGATAGCCACGGCAGCGGGTGGTCTTCGATCATGTAGATTTCCTGCAGGCCCAGCTGTTTCAGCCGCCAATCGGCGATGTAACGGATGTAGCGCTTGATCTCCTTGGCGCTCATCCCGTTGACCGGGCCCATTTCAAACGCGAGGTCGATGAAGTTGTCTTCCAGCCGCACGGTCTTCTGGCAGATGTCGATCAGGTCTTCCTTGACCGATTTGGTCAGGCACTGGCGTTCTTCGCAGAAGGTGTGGAACAGTTTGATGATGCCTTCGCAGTGCAGGCTTTCATCGCGCACTGACCAGCTGACGATCTGGCCCATGCCCTTCATCTTGTTGAAGCGCGGGAAGTTCATCAGCATCGCAAAGGATGCGAACAGTTGCAGCCCTTCGGTAAACCCGCCGAACGCGGCAAGCGTGCGGGCGATATCCTCATCCGTATCGACCCCGAACTGATTGAGGAAATCGTGCTTGTCCTTCATTTCCTCATATTCGAGGAAGGCGCTGTATTCGCTTTCGGGCATCCCGATGGTGTCGAGCAGGTGCGAGTACGCCGCGATGTGCACGGTTTCCATGTTGGAAAACGCCGCCAGCATCATCTTGATCTCGGTCGGCTTGAACACCCGGCCGTAATTTTCGTGATAGCAGTTCTGCACCTCGACATCGGCCTGGGTGAAGAAGCGGAAAATCTGGGTGAGCAGGTTACGCTCGTTCTCGGTGATCTTCTGCGCCCAATCGCGGCAATCCTCGCCCAGCGGCACTTCTTCGGGCATCCAGTGGATCTGTTGCTGGCGCTTCCAGAAATCATAGGCCCAGGGGTACTGGAACGGTTTGTAGGTGGAGCGGGCTTCAAGCAGCGACATGGCGGAACCTCCGGCTAGGGAATCAGTATATCAGATAATGGGCCGCGCGAGGCGGCGGATTCGGGCGCGCCTATTGGCAGCTTAAGCATTCTTCGTAATCGGTCGGGCCGTCGGCGGCGGCGAGTTCGATGCGGGCGAGTTCGGTGGTGTTATCCGCCTCCACCCCGCCGACGAACCCGGCGCGCTGCACCGACTTGGAGCGGAGGTAATAGAGCGATTTGATCCCGCGCTCCCACGCCTGGAAATGCAGCATCATCAGATCCCACTTGTCGACATCGGCCGGGATGAACAGGTTCAGCGACTGCGCCTGATCGATATAGGGCGTGCGATCCGCCGCGAATTCGAGCAGCCAGCGCTGGTCGATTTCAAAGCTGGTCTTGTAGACCGCCTTTTCCTCGGGCGTGAGGAAATCGAGGTGCTGAACGCTGCCACCGCGTTCGAGGATCGAGTTCCAGACATTGGTCGAGTTTTTCGACTTCTTCTCGAGCAATTTCTCGAGATAGGGGTTCTTGACGATAAAGCTGCCCGACAGCGTCTTGTGGGTGTAGATGTTGGCCGGGATCGGCTCGATACAGGCCGACGTGCCGCCGCAGATGATGCTGATCGACGCGGTCGGCGCGATTGCCATCTTGCAGGAAAACCGCTCCATCGCGCCCATGTCTGCGGCATCGGGGCACGGCCCGCGTTCCTGCGCGAGCAGCATTGATGCCTCGCACGCCTTGGCGTGGATGTGCTTGAACATCTTCAGGTTGATCGCCTTGGCCATCGCGCTTTCGAACGCCATGCCCTTGGCCTGCAGGAAGGAGTGGAAGCCCATCACACCGAGGCCCACCGAACGTTCGCGCGCGGCGGAATATTTGGCGCGGGCCATTTCGTCGGGCGCGCGGTCGATATAATCCTGCAGCACGTTGTCGAGGAAGCGCATCACGTCTTCGATGAACAGCTTGTCGCCGTTCCATTCGTCCCAGGTTTCCAGGTTCAATGACGACAGGCAGCACACCGCCGTGCGGTCATTGCCCAGGTGATCGACCCCGGTCGGCAGGGTGATTTCGCTGCACAGGTTCGAGGTTGAAACTTTCAGCCCCAGATCGCGGTGATGCTTGGGCATCATGCGGTTCACCGTGTCGGAGAACACGATGTAAGGTTCCCCCGTGGCCAGTCGAGTTTCGACCAGTTTCTGGAACAGCGAGCGCGCATCGACGGTGGCGCGCACTTCGCCGGTCTTGGGCGATTTGAGGTCAAATTCGGCCCCGTCACGCACCGCTTCCATGAATTCATCGGTCAGCAGCACGCCGTGGTGCAGGTTCAGCGCCTTGCGGTTGAAGTCGCCGCTGGGTTTACGGATTTCGAGGAATTCTTCGATTTCCGGGTGGCTGACGTCAAGATAGCACGCCGCCGAACCGCGCCGCAGCGAACCTTGCGAAATCGCCAGCGTCAGGCTGTCCATGACGCGCACAAACGGGATGATCCCGCTGGTCTTGCCGTTCAGGCCAACCGGTTCGCCAATCCCGCGGACATTGCCCCAATAAGTGCCGATCCCGCCGCCCTTGCTGGCGAGCCAGACGTTTTCGTTCCAGGTGTTGACGATCCCTTCAAGGCTGTCGGACACCGAATTGAGGTAACACGAAATCGGCAAGCCGCGGTGGGTGCCGCCGTTTGACAGCACCGGAGTGGCGGGCATGAACCACAATTTCGAGATGTAATCATACAGCCGCTGGGCGTGGGCCTGATCATCGGCATAGGCATCGGCCACGCGGGCGAACAGATCCTGATAATTCTCTCCGGGCAGCAGATATCGATCGGTCAGCGTGTCCTTGCCGAAATCGGTCAGCCGGGCATCGCGGCTGTCGTCGGTGACGACGGTAAAGCGGCGGGCGTTGACCTTCTTGCTGTCGGTAGCACCCTTCCCCGCTTCGGCCCCGGCTTGCGCGAGCGCGCCGGCCAGCGCTTCGCCAGCCTTGGCGGCGATGAGTTCTTCCGATCCGGCATCCGCCTTGTTCATGGTCACAGCCTTTTCATCCCCTGCGGACATCTCGGCCCCCGCTTGTGCCTCGGCAGGCGTGCCTGCATCCAATTCGTTCACCACATCACCCGGCACGTTATCGCTCACCTTGAAATCCATCTGCTGCCCCACTTTGCCCCCGAATCGGAACGACCCGCAAGTGGCCATGTTCCAATTCTGTTCTATACCGGTTGATCCACAGACTTGCCAACAGGAGGGCTCCGAAAGACGCCTGTTGCTGCACCTGCTGATCGGTTCGCGGCGCGTATCGGTTCCTCGGGCCGGGGCGAATCCTCTCTCCGGTGCTCTGATCCGAGCGGCGGGTGATTCACCAAGGCTTGGGGGTTCGATTTGCGCCGAACCACTAGATGATGAATCAGTGCGCGACTCACGTCAACGACAGATTAACCTCTAAATTACCATATCGACCATTTGTCGGGGTGGTTCAGACCCGCGACGCGTGGAGCAAGCTTGAGTCGCGAACCGCGCAAGCCCCAAATCGAATCTGTGAAGAAAAATATGGTGATTGAATCTTTCGAATCCAGCTATGAATCTTTTGCGCGCGCGGTTGAATGATTGTTGCGCTTCAGGCGGGCAAGGGCAGTGCACCACGTATTGCGCCTGCATAGGGGCGACAAGCCCGGCAAGGAGATCGACTGGCGATTATGCGGCGAGGTCTTCAATGTTCAGGACGAGCAAACCAGTCCCGGCGCGCGAGCATCAAAACTCTCTGAACCGATGTGGAACTCGTTCTTCGCACTGCATACCGGCCCGTGGCAAAAGCAGGCCACAGCAAGAGGCCTGACACACGAGCGATAAAAGCGCCAAGCTGTCACAGCCGACACAAAATCGCCGTGCAAAACTGGGGGCATCCACACACGCCCGACCCCAAATCGACCGTCCGCCACTGTGACTCGAAAGACTCACTTCAAAACGTTAACGCCTTAAACCTCTTATTAACCTTTTTTGGTGACAAGTGTCGTGGTTAACAGGCGGCAACCTCTCCTAAGCAGGGGTTACCAAAGGCAAACAGGGGACCAGCGATGCGTGTGCTGCTGATCGAAGACGAACCGACTACCGCCAAGGCGATTGAGCTGATGCTCACCACCGAGGGTTTCAATGTCTATTCGACCGACCTCGGCGAAGAGGGCCTCGATCTGGGCAAGCTGTATGATTACGACATCATCCTGCTCGACCTGAACCTGCCCGACATGCACGGGTATGACGTGCTGAAGAAGCTCCGCGTCGCCAAGGTGCAGACCCCGGTGCTGATCCTGTCAGGCATTTCCGAAATGGATTCGAAGATCCGCAGCTTCGGTTTCGGCGCGGATGATTATGTGACCAAACCGTTCCACCGCGAAGAGCTGGTCGCCCGCATCTATGCCGTGGTGCGCCGGTCGAAAGGCCATTCGCAAAGCGTTATCCGCACAGGCAAGCTGGCCGTGAACCTCGATGCCAAGACGGTCGAAGTCGATGGCGCGCGCGTTCACCTCACCGGCAAGGAATATGCGATGCTGGAACTGCTCTCGCTTCGCAAGGGCACCACTTTGACCAAGGAAATGTTCCTCAATCACCTTTACGGCGGGATGGACGAACCCGAACTCAAGATCATCGACGTGTTCATCTGCAAGCTGCGCAAGAAGCTGAGCCTTGCTTGCGGCGGTGAAAACTACATCGAAACGGTATGGGGCCGCGGTTACGTGCTGCGCGATGATGAACAGGTGGTCGAAGCCGCGTAGTTTATTTTGCGAGGGCGTTTCCAGGCGCTCGGGTCCTTGCGGGCCGAAACAGCGCTTTTTCAATTTACAGGACGCCCGGGACTTGTGCTCCGGGCGTCCTGCATTTCAGCCCACTCTATTGAAGGTGGTGGTGACAATGTCCGGTATTCCGGCGGCTGCCCAGACGATCGTTTCGGTCATGGTCCGGCCATCTTTTGCGATCGTATAGACCCGTGTTGAGACGCGCATACCGTCCTTGGCCAGCGTCATCACCAGCGTATCGGGATCGGGACGGCGCAGCGATACGCTATCAACAAAGCCCATCGTGCCTGAAACCGGCACGGCCACGCCGTCAAGGGTGGCGGCAGACTGGGCATCCATCCGCGATCCGTCCGCCGCGACGATCTCGACTATGGTGTTCCAGCGCCCCTCCGGCCCCTCACTGAACGCGATGGTGACTGCGCGAGGACGCTCTTCGGCAGGGATGCTCTCAATATCAAGCGACCAGCGCCCGACCAGCGGCGATTGCCCGATGGGGGACACAGCGGCAGAGCGCGGGGTTGCGCCATGTTCCGAAGGGTTCGTGGCCGTTACCAGCAGCCCGGCTGCGACGAGAGGCAGAGCAATCAACATCATAATCGTTCCTTTCGACCAAAAGCCGCGACTGTGCGGCGGCCTTTCACGGCTCTCGGTGAAGGAAGCGGCCTCCGGCAGATCAATATTCTTGTCCCAGATTTTCTGGGCGTCGAGCAGGCGGGCAAGTTCCCGGCTGCTTCCGACACCGGTCTTGCGCCGTGCCTCGCGCAGGCGTTCGTTGATCGACGCTTCTGACCGATCCAGTCCGGCTGCAATCGACTTCACTGTATGCCCGGCCGCCAGCAGGCGCAGGACCTCAAGCTCTTTTTCGTTGAGCGCGGCGGGCTGAATGGCACGTGTTCCTATCGTCGGGGGCAGGGCTGACATGGCCCGTGCTCACCACAGGGCAATCGGAGCGTCCAGCACGATTTTTTTGGGGAATGGCCGCCAGCGCGCTGCCTTCCGGTTGACCCTCGTCGGGTCGGGTGCCAATTGCCCCGTCCATGACAGCGTTCAAGGAAGGCGATCCGACCACAATCGCACGGCTTTATGGCCGCAGCGTCGGCAAGAAATTGCGGACCCGGCAGCAGGGGCTGGTTGATAACCTGCTGCCGCAAATCGCCGTGCCTGCCGAAGGGCCGGTGACGAGCGAAATCCTGTTCGGCGACCAGCGCCCGCTGCATTTCGAGATCGGCTTTGGCGGGGGAGAGCATCTTGCTTACCGCGCCGACTTGCTACCCGATCACGGTTTCATCGGGGCCGAACCCTTCGTCAACGGCGTGGCGCAGGCGCTGACCCATATTGCCGATCAGCAGCTCCCGAACATCCGCCTGCATCTGGGCGATGCGCTCGATGTGCTGGCGCGGGTGCCCGATGGGGCGCTGAGCATGGTCTATCTACTCCACCCCGATCCCTGGCCCAAGGCCCGCCATGCCAAGCGGCGGATGATGAATGACGGGCCGGTAAAGCTGATCGCGCAGAAGATGAAACCGGGCGGCGAATTCCGGTTCGGCACCGATCACGACATCTATCTGCGCCACGCCCTGATGGTGATGCAGCGCCACACCGATCTGTTCGAATGGGTGGTGGAAAAGCCATCCGACTGGCAGGTGCGCCCGTCAGGCTGGCCCGAAACGCGGTATGAGCAAAAGGCTCGCACCGTGTACGGGCACGAGGTCTGGTATTTTCGCTGGAGGCGGATTTAGGGGCACCGCCGCCCTGAAGGCTTTGCGATGATCCCTACCGACGCGCGGGTGCGGATCGCACTCGATTACACGGATATGAGGAGGGCGTCCTTGTTGGCCTACCGCTTCGCTGCTTGAGGCCGGTCGCCAATGCGGTCGCTGTGCGACCGATTTCGCATCGTCAAGAATGCGAAGCTTGCTCAAACCCCCCTTGGCACCGCCACTTTCCGGCAGGTCATCGGCACCATGCGGCCCACTGTCCATGTTGCTTCGTCGCCCTTGCTCCAGAATTGGTGCGTCGCGCTCATGTATTTTGCGCCTGATGCGGATTTGTCGGCGGGGAGCGTGACGGGCTTGTCATTGTTCATCTGCACCATCACGCGGTCGCCCGAAAGACTATCAACCTTGAGCCGGATGCCGTCACCGCAATCATAATAGCTGCTCACCCCCGGCCCACCGACCGGCGCGCAGCCTGCGAGCGCAATGGTGCCTGCGAAGACTATAATCATTCCGGTTTTCATGCTGAACCCTCCCTGATTCCCGAAAGTCAGATTACCGCGAATCAGCGCAGGCTCAAGCCCCCGGTTTTGCACCCCGCCCATCCAGCCATTTCGCCGCCTTCACCCCGCCGGTAATCAGGAACGGCACCAGCACCAGCGATAGCACCACCTTGGCGATCACCTGCCCGATCAACAGGTTGGTGATCGGGAACAGCCCGTAAAATGCCAGCGTGATGAAGATCACCGAATCCACCGCCTGCGACAGCGCCGATGCGATTGCGCCGCGCACCATCAGATCAATCGTGCCGCCACTGTTGCGGCCTCTCAACCGGTCAAAGATCCAGATATTGAGCAGCAACGAGGTGATATAGGCCGCCGGCCCAGCCGCCCACACGCGCCACACGGTCGAATGCACCCGTTCAAACGCGGCCAGATCATCGGCGCGGCCCGCGACCATCTCGGTTGAAGCGGGCAGGCCCAGCACCAGTTGCATCAGCAGCGATGCAATCAACAGCGGCAGAAAACCCCACCACACGATCCGCTGCGCAAACTGGCGTCCGTATAATTGCGCCATCGTGCTGGATATCACCACCAGTAGCAGGAACGCGAAAATCCCGCTCTCCACCGCCAGATCGGTCGGCCACAACTGCACCTGCTTATATGCCAGCACCCCCGCCAGCACCGTCATCCCGCCATATAACAGCGTGAACACGAACAGGCCCAGCGGCATGTTTGCAAGGGGGCTGGCTGGCGCCGACGGAACAGCGGCTTGCGCTGCGGATGGGGTATCGTTCATCGCGTGATTGCTAGCCAGCGCGCGGGCAAAAGAAAAGCGGCGCGTGTGCGCCTGTCACCGGTCACGGCCCAGCCACCGCGCTGCGCGCTGTCATCCGGCTTGCAACTGGCGTCGCAAACTGCCACGCCCGCATGATTGCCTGCGGGGGCCAACCGGCGGACAACAGGGATCACGTCACTTAACTATTTTCAGACATTGCAAGGGGCACGTTGCTACCGTGAACGAGAGTATCACGCCGATCCTTCTGAGCCTTGCCGGGGTCATCGCTATTCTTGGTATTGCCTTTGCGTTGTCTTCAGGGCGGCGCAGGATCAACCTGCGCGTGGTTGGCGCGGCGTTTGCGTTGCAAGCGTTCACCGCGCTGATCGTGCTGCGCACCGATGTGGGTGTGGCCATCATCGGCGGGCTTTCCAGCGGCGTGATCGCGCTGCTCGATTTTTCCAAGGTGGGCATCACATCGGTGTTCGGGCCGATGGAAAACAACCCGTTCGCCAATACCTTTGTGATCGCCGCGCTGCCGGTGATCGTGTTCTTCGCGGCGATTGTTTCGATCCTCTACCACCTTGGCATCATGCAGCGGCTGGTGCGCTGGGTGGGCGGAGCGATTGGCTGGATCACCGGGATCAGCCGGGTCGAAGCGCTCGGCTCTGCCGCCAACATCTTTGTCGGCCAATCGGAAAGCCCGCTGGTGGTGCGCCCCTATCTTGCCGCGCTGCCCGCACCCGCGCTGTTCACCTTGATGACCGTGGGGATGGCGGGCGTCGCAGGCACGATTCTGGCCGCCTATGCCAGCTTCATCGGTGAAGATGCGGTGCCGTTCCTGCTGGCGGCGGCGTTCATGTCGGCACCGGGCGGGATCCTGATGGCCAAGATCATCATGCCCGATGATCCGGCGGCAATGGCTCCCGATCATGACAACACCGTCGGCCAGGCAGCCGTGGCGCGCGCGCGCGGCAAAGCCGGTTCGCTGGCCGAAGCGACCCGCGTGGTGATGTATGACGAAAACGGGCACGAGGTCGAACTGCCGCAGGCTCGGATCAGCTCGGTTGGCCCTGCGGCAATGGTCGAAAGCGGCAAGTCCGATGAAGTGATGGCTGCCGAAACCTTTGAAGAAGGCCATCGCCCCGCCAACATCATCGAAGCCGCCGCGCAAGGCACCCAGACCGGGGTGAAACTGGCGGTGGCGGTTGGCGCGATGGTGATGGTGTTTGTCGCGTTGGTGGCGTTGGCGAACGGTGCGCTCGCCGGGATTGGCGGCGGCATGGTGGGCTTTGCCGATCAGATCGGCGCGCCGTTCGCGCCTGCGACCGCCGAATGGCTGGCGAATATCAGCTTCCAGAAACTGCTGGGCTATCTGTTCGCACCCGTGATGTTCCTGATCGGCATTTCCGATTGGGATCAGGCGCAGATTGCGGGTGGATTGTTCGGCACCAAGATCGTGCTCAACGAATTTGTCGCCTTCATCGATCTCGGCGCGATGCAGGCGGGTGAATTGACCGCGCGCAGCCGGGCGATCATCACCTTTGCGCTGTGCGGTTTTGCCAATTTCTCCTCGATCGCGATCCAGATGGCAGTGACCGGCGGGCTGGCTCCGAACCAACGCCCGGTGATCGCGCGGCTGGGGCTGAAAGCGCTTGCGGCAGGCAGCCTCGCCAATCTGATGAGCGCGGCGCTGGCGGGACTGTTTTTGCCGCTGTAATTTGACACCTCTGACCCTCTTGGCAGCGGCGTGGGCGCGGGTGTAAGGCGGCTGTCATGATCAACATTGCTTCAGTCTCGCTCGCCCAGCCGCTCGATACCATCGCCGATGAGTTGGGGCGCAGTTTTGGCGAATATGGTTTTGCCGTGGTGCGCGATCACGGCATCCCGCAAGACCTGATCGATCAGGCCGAGGCCGTGTCCAAGGCGTTCTTTGCGCTGCCCGACCCGGTCAAGCGTGCCTACAAGATCGAAGGCGGCGGCGGCGCGCGCGGTTACACCCCGTTCGGCACCGAAAAGGCCAAGGACGCCGAGGTGTTCGACCTGAAGGAATTCTGGCACGTTGGCCGCACCCTGCCGCCGGGCCACCCGCTGGCTGAATTCATGGCACCCAATATCTGGCCGGACGAGGTCGAAGGCTTCCGCGAAACCATGAGCGCGCTGTTCGCCGCGTTCGAAGTGGCCGGCGCGCGCGTGCTCGAAGCTATTGCGCTGCATCTGGGCCGTCCGCGCGATTTCTTTGCGGACAGCATTGAAGACGGCAATTCGGTGATGCGGCTGCTGCATTATCCGCCGCTGGGCGAAGGCGCGCCCGAAGGTGCGATTCGCGCCGCTGCGCATGAAGACATCAACACCATCACCCTGCTGCTGGGGGCCGAGGAAGCCGGGCTCGAACTGCTCACCCGTCAGGGCGAATGGCACGCGGTTGATGTGCCGCCGGGCGCGCTGGTGATCAATGTTGGCGATATGCTGGAACGCCAGACCAACGGGCGGCTGCGTTCAACCACGCACCGGGTGGTCAATCCGCGCGGTGAAGCGGCGCGGCGGGCGCGGTTCTCGATGCCGTTTTTCCTGCATTTCCGGCCCGATTTCCTGATTGAACCACTGCCCGAATGCATTGATGCAGGCGCCGCGACTCCGCCGCCGGCACCGATCACCGCGCATGATTTCCTGATGCAGCGGCTGCGCGAGATCAATCTCGCCTGATTTTCGCCATTCGGGGCTGTAAACCGCCAATTGCAAAAACCCTGCGGGCGTTGCGGCGATGCAACACTCGCGCGCAGATATGGCGCAACTCCGAGAGTCTTCTGGTGTTCGGAAAAGCGCGCATTATGCAATCGGCGCATCGGGGAAGGGTGTTTCATCAAATTGTCACAGAACAGTCGTTTTTCCGCAAGCGTTCAGGGCTAGGGCGGCCCGCGTTACCGTAATTTTCCATTGTTTCAGGGGCTCCACACATGAAGCTTAAATATCTCCTCGCGGCCAGCATCGTCAGCCTCTCCGCAGCCGCTATCTTGCCTGCGCCGGTGATGGCGCAGCAGATCACCTCCAGTATCCAAGGCACGGTGCAAGACGATAGCGGCACGCCGATTTCCGGGGCGACGGTCATTGTAACCGATACGCGCACGGGTGCATCGCGCACCACCACAACCGATGCGGGTGGCAGATTTTCGGCAACCAACCTGATTGTCGGCGGTCCCTATACCGTCTCCGCCAATGCCGAGGGTTTCGAAGGCCAGACGATTTCTGACATCAATACCTCGTTGCAGGGCGCAACCGGGGTCAGCTTCTCGCTTGCGGTGGGGTCCGGCACCATCGTCGTATCCGGCACACGGGCCACGGTGACACAATTGGCGACCGGCCCTGGTTCAGCATTTTCGCTCGAAGTGCTCGAAAACTCCCCCAGTTTCAACCGCGATATCCGCGACATCATCCGGTTCGATCCGCGCGTCAGCCTGGACCGCGACGATGGTGGTTCGGGCGCAGACCGGATCAGTTGCCTTGGCGGCAATGATCGCGGCAATGCCTTTACGGTTGACGGGATCAGTCAGGGCGACATTTTCGGCCTCAACGATACCGGTTTCAGCTCGCGCAGTTCGACCCCGATCCCGTTTGACGCAGTGCGTGAAACGCAGGTTCAATTTGCGCCGTTCGATGTCGATTACGGCAATTTCACCGGCTGCGCGATCAATGTGGTGACCAAATCGGGCAGCAATGATTACCATTTCGGCGGGTTTTTCGAATATTCGGACAATGGCCTGCGCGGCAACAAGGTTGTAGCTGACGGCGAAATCCGCAATGTCGCCCCGATCGAGGCAGACAAGCGCTGGGGTGTCTATCTTGGCGGCCCGGTGATCAAGGACCGTCTGTTCCTGTTTGGCGCCTATGAACATCAGGAAGCCGGCCAATCGCAGGATGATGGCCCGACGGGGGCCAATTTCCCGAACGAGCAGGTCGGTATTTCTGTCGATCAGTTCAACGAAGTTCGTGAGGTTCTCAATCGCGTTTACGGCATTGATACCGGTGATCTGGTGACCAGCCGTCCGTTCACCAACAACCGCTATTTCCTGCGCGGCGATCTCCAGATCAACGATGATCACCGTCTGGAAACGACCTATCAGCGGCTCGAAGAAGGCTCCACGCTGGCGGATGACCTGTTCACCGGCAACAGCCCGCAGGCTGTGGGCCAAAACACTTTCCGCATCAGTGGCACCAAATCGAACTATTATTCGGGCCGCCTGTTTTCGCAATGGTCCGACAATCTTTCGTCCGAAATCCGCTATTCGCGTTCAGAAGTGCGCGATCTGCAGGATCCGATCGGCGGCGGCGAAGCGCAGTCGGACAATCCGATCCCGCGCATCATCGTCGGCATCGATAACCCGACCGGAATTGACGGCACCGTAATGGCTGGGCCGGGCAATTCGCGTTCAGCCAACGATCTGCGGACCAATGTTGATCAGTTCCGCGCTGCGTTAAAGCTGGATGCGGGCGCGCATCATTTCAAAGTCGGGGTTGAATACAACCGTGTATCGCTGTTCAACCTGTTCGTGCAGAACGCGACCGGTACCTTGGTGTTCCGCAACATTGCCGATCTGGAAGCTGGCCTGCTGTCACCCGGCACTGGTAACAACCTGACCAACACCATACCCGCCAACGTCATCAGTGGGGCGACCGAAGGGGCGTTCGGCAATTTCTCCTCGACCGGCAATGTCGTCGATGCGGCGGCCGATTTCAATCGCACGATCTATTCGGCGTTTGCGCAGGACGAATGGGAAATCAGTGACCAGCTCAATGCCGTTATTGGCGTCAGGGTTGACTGGTTTGATGGCGGCGCGCCCGCGATCAACCCGAATTTCGTTGCCCGTTACGGTTTTGGCAACAACACCGGTTTCAGCGCTCTCGATCCGATTGTGATGCCGCGTCTGGCGCTGACATACGATATGAATGATTTCGCGGTGTTTTCCGGTGCGCAGCTGCGCGGCGGCGTTGGCGTGTTTTCCGGCGGTGACCCGCTAGTGTGGTTCGGCAATGCCTTCCAGAATGATGGCCGCGGCTTTGCCACCGGCACAACGCAGGATGCGCCGTGTCCGGCAGGGCAGATCGATGTGGTGGTTGGCGGCCAGTTCACCGGCCTGCCCAGCTGTTTTGTGGATGCGGCGGTCAATCGTTCGGCTGCGGGCCTTGGCGATACCCAATCGATTAGCCCGGATATCAAACTGCCCAGCGTGATCCGCGCCAATCTGGGCTTCACTTCCGGTCTCGATTTCGCCGACAGCGGATTTTTCAGCGGCTGGAATCTGACGCTCGATTACATTTACAGCCATATGCGCAATCCTTTTACGCTGGTCGACCTGTCGCAAACGCCTGATCCGTCACGCGGGCTGGGCGGCTTTACAATTGACGGCCGCCCAATCTTCCGGGCGATCGATCCGTTGGCTAACAATTGCGACGCCGAACTGGTCGGTCTCGACCCCGGCCCGGTTTTCTCGGGTGTCACTGCGGCGTGTTTTGCCACCAGCCGCGATGATGAATTGATGCTGACCAATGCGGGCAGCACCAACAGCCAGATTGCCTCCTTCATTCTGGACAAGCGGTTCAATGGCGGGCTGTTTACCGAAGGCGGTTCGGTTGATTTCAACCTCGGTTATGCCTGGACCCATGCGCGGGATCGGCGCAATATGTTCAGCTCCACCGCTGGTTCGAACTTCGACCTGACGGCGGCGTTTGACCGGCAGAACCCCGATCCCTCGCGCGGATTCTTCGGATCGCGCCACAACATCACCTCGCGGTTGTCGTTCAAGGAAGAATTCTTCAGCGATCTGGCGAGCCGCCTGTCGATTTCCTTCATCGCACGCTCGGGCCGGCCCTTCAGCCTGACCTTCACCGGCGGCGGCGTGTTCAACGACAGCGCTTCGGGCAATGACAATGCGCTGGTCTATCTGCCAACAGGGGTGAACGATCCGAACATTGCGCCTACGTCGAATGCGGCTGCGGTGCAGGGCCTGGTCGATTTTGCCAATGGTCTGGGCTGCGCCAAGGCGCACATCGGCAGCTCGATCCCTCGCAATACCTGCACCAACGACTGGTATTACGATATGGATCTGTCGCTGTCGCAGGAACTGCCGGGGCCGGGCCGCCTGTTCGGTCATGATGATAAGATCAAGCTGTTCGCTACGGTCGACAATTTCCTCAATCTGCTGGACAGCAGCTGGAACGTGCAGCGGCGGCGCAATTTTGCCGGATTGCAGGATATTGCCAATATCTCCGGGATCGATGCGCAGGGCCGCTACATCATTTCCGGCTTTGCGGGGGAAGATGCCTTCAATAACGACAATAACGTCAATATCAGCTCGTCGGTCTGGCGGATCAAAGTTGGCGTCAGCTACGATTTCTGACCCCCGGGTTGGCTTTGAAAACGCGGCGGCGGCACCCATGGGTGCCGCCGTTTGCATTTCCCGCTTGTTTACGCGGCTACCGACTGCAAGATTTGCGCTCGCAGAGGGGCCGGTCTTGGAAGACAAACCGCGATTCCTGGCCAGCGGGGGTAGGCTTCGACCCTAATTGCTGCTGCCGCCCGCCCGCTGGGTATCAGCGCTGTTCACTCCATCGGCCAGCGCCAGCAGATCCTGCGCCAAAGCTTCGCACCGCGCCGCACCTTCGCCCCGTTTGAGCGCGCGTTCGAGCGCCGCCGCGCATTGGCCCAGCTCCGGCTCATCGAACAGCGCGGCGGTTCCGGCCAGCTTGTGCGCCAGTGCGGCGATCTGATCACGGCGGGCGCTGGGGGTGGTTGCAGGCTGCGTGAATAGGCCATCGGTCAGACCGGCGCGCACTGCGTCTGCGGCTTCGCTCCGCCGCGTCTGCCAGCGCGTGATAAGCTGCGGTGAGTGCGCCAGTAAGGACGCGCGCGCCGCCGGGGTCGTTGTGGTGCCCGGATCGCCCGATTCGACGATCCGGGTGGGCAGCCAGCGTTGCAATGTCCGCGCCAGCTGCGCGAAGGCCACCGGCTTGGCCAGATGCGCCTGCATCCCCGCAGCCCGCGCGGCGGTGATATCTTCGGGGAAGGCATTGGCAGTCAGCGCGATGATCGGCAGCAGCCCCGGCCCGATCCCTTCGCCCCGGATCGCGCGGGTGGCGGCATAGCCATCGCAATCGGGCATCTGCACATCCATCAGCACCAGATCATAGGGCCGCCCGCGCATGATCGAATCGATCACCATCGCGATGGCTTCGTTCCCGTCATGCGCAACCGCCACATCCTGACCGCAGCGTTCCAGCATTTCAGTCATCAGCAGGCGATTGATGTCGTGATCCTCGACCAGCAGGATGCGCGTGGCGAGCGGCAGGTCGGCGGGCTTCACCGGTTCGGCCGGCTCGTCCCGGGTGGGGGACTGCACCAGCGTCGCGGGCAGGATCAGGGTGAAACGCGATCCTTCACCGGGGCGGCTTTCAACCTCGATCCGGCCGCCTAGCAGGGTGGCAAGATGGCGGCTGATCGACAAGCCAAGCCCGGTGCCGCCAAAGCGCCGCGCGGTATCGGCCTCGCCCTGCGTGAAGGGGTGGAAAATCGCTTCGAGGCGATCCGGGCTGATGCCGATCCCGCTATCGGCGATCACCACCTGCACCTCATCCGGGGTGATCTTGCAACTGACCCGGATATGCCCCGCTTCGGTGAACTTCACCGCATTGCCGATCAGGTTGAGCACGATCTGGCGCAATCGCAGCCCGTCAGTCATGATCCACGGGCGCTGCGTGGCTTCGGCGCAATTGTTAGTAGCCCATGCAAAATCGAGCGTCAGGCCCTTGTTTTCGGCAGTGTGCCGGTGCAGCGCCGCGCATTCGGCCAGGCTGTCGTGCAGGTTCACCGGGGCGCGATCAATCGTGAACTGGCCGCTTTCGATCTTGGACAGGTCGAGCACGTCGTTGAGCAGCGTCATCATCGACCGGCCCGATTGCACGATCAATTCGGCAAAGCGGCGCTGATCATCAGCCAGATCGCCCTGCAACATCAATTCGGCAAAGCCGAGCACGCCGTTCATCGGGGTGCGGATTTCATGGCTCATATTGGCGAGGAACGCGGATTTGGCCTGCGTCGCATTTTCGGCATGGCGCCGCGCGCGGGTGAGAAGCAGTTCAAGCTCAACCCGCTCGGTGACATCGCGGGCCGCCACGACCACGCCTTCGCGCGCGCCGGTCTGGGGGTTGCGCACCACCGCGCAGTTGGCCTCGAGAAACACCGCAGTGCCATCTGGACTATCGTAAAACCGGCGATAGGTGACGCGTTCGGTTTCGCTGATCCCGCCGAGCAGGCGGCCCAGCGCCTGCATCGTCCGGTCGCGCGCATCGGGGTGCAGGCGCGCAGTTACCGGATTGCCGACAAAGGTTTCAGGCGACACCCCCATCACCGCGCTGACCGAGGGCGAGGCATAGGTGCACACACCGTCCATATCGTAACGCAGGATCGCATCGGTGATATTGTCGGTGAGCAGGTCGATCTGCCGCTTGCCCGCTTCGAGCGCGGCGGTCATCCGGTCACGGCCGGCAAGGATCGCGGCCACTGGCAGGCCGGTCAGGAAATTTGCCGCGATGAAAGCCTGCAGCAGATGCAGTTCGGTCATGCCCCCGGTGCCGCCGGCAGCGGCAATCGGGCCGAGCCCGGCCCACGTCATGGCCCCCGCCACCACCGCAACTGCGCCAACATGCAGCGCGCTGCCAAGGCTGCCCAGCCGGAACGCGTGCATCAGCGTGATCGGCTGGATCAGGAACATCAGCGGGTAATAGGTCTGTCTGAAAACCAGAAATGTGCAAACCATCCCGCCGATCAACAAGGCGAGGCTTTCCGCCGGATGCGCCGGCGTTGCAGTCCGTCGGCCCTTGACCCGGTCGAACAGCAACAAGGCTGTCGGCACGATCAGCACCATCGCCATGCTGTTGGTAAGGAACCAACTGGTCGCCCCGCGAAGTATCGCGTCAAGGCCGCTGCCCATCACCGGCACTGTTATCAGCGCGGAAAGCGCGGGGCCGATCAACCCGCCCGCCCAGACGAACCGTGCAAGGTCTGGTAGATGGTTCATGTCCGATTGCCCGCGCACCACCCACCGGGTGAGCACGAGAACGGCAATGATCTCCACCACATTGGCCAGTGCGAACACCAGTGCGACATGATCGGGCAGCTGGACAAGGGCGTTGGCGGAGAGCCCCGCAGCGAAGGTGGCCAGCAGGAACGGGACTTCATTGCGAAGCTGCGCGCGCAGCAGGAACGCCGCCGCGCAGGCATTGGGCAGCCACACCGGGCTGATATGCGTCTCAGGGCGCGCAATGAGCAGGCTGAGCCAAGCGAGCGCCAGATAGGCCGCCCCGCCGATTATCGCCGCCAGCAGACTCGCCCGGTCAAGATTGCCCATCGCGATCCTTGCGCGGCCGATGACACCTGGCCCTGAGGCGTGAGGAGAGGCATCGGAATGCACAGGGCCAGCAACTTGGCCCGAACCCGCCGCCCCCACATCGCCATGAGCAGGCGCAGCTTGCCCACCGCCGGTTGCGCCCGTTTCAGAGCCGACGGAGTCAATTTTGGCGCCAAGGATGGCATCCAAGGCGCCTTCTTCATGATCCAGTGCGCGCTCGATCCTGCGCTCCATCGCAAAATAATGCTGTTCTGATATAGAATCACTTGAAAGCTTGCGGACGCAACCTCGTCCAGAATGGAGCAATCGCGGAGCGGGTTATGTCGATGGGGAATGCGAGAGGCTTTCGCGCGCAGCGCAAGCGGCTCAGCTGGCCGCTGATCGCGGGGATCGTGGTGTTGCACCTCGCCGCGCTGTACGGTCTTGCCCGCGCTCTGGCCCCGGATTTCACCGCCTCGGTTGAACGCGGGGTGGTGTCGGCCTTTACGGTCACGATCACCGCGCCGCCGGATCCGCCGCCGCCTGAAAATCAACCTGAACCCGATGAAGGTGCGCAAGGTGCGCCGGGGCGTGAAGCGGTGGCCAAGCCGGTGATCAGCCAGCCGCCCAAGGTCAGGCTGAAACAGGATGACCCCTTGCCGCGCGCATCATCAACCGGCACGGCCAGCCAATCGGGCGCGGCTGATGCGGGCGCTGGCACCGGGGCGGCGGGAACGGGACTGGGCACGGGCAGCGGCAATCGCGGCAGCGGGCGCGGCGGGATTGCCGTGACCAAGCCGGTGCACATTTCCGGCAGTATCGACAATGCGCGCGATTTTCCGGTGCCGCCCGGCGGGCGCGCTGCGCGGCGCGGGACGCAGGTGATCGTGCGCGTGATCGTTGGCACCGATGGGCGCGCGCGCAATTGCAGCATCTATCGCCCCAGTCCTGACCATCAGGCCGATCGGATTACCTGCCAGCTGGTTGAAACGCGGCTTGGCTTTCGTCCGGCGACCGATGGCGAAGGAAACCCGGTGGCCGCGCCGTTCTACTGGCGTCAACAGTGGTTCTGATTGCGGCAATGCGGTCTGAACTCCGGACAGACGGCGGCGTTCATGCTGGTGTCATGAATGCGATTGATATAGCGCGCCTATCCAGCAAAAAAGGCAGATGAAGTGACAGCAATTCATCCGGTTATCCTGTGCGGCGGCAGCGGCACGCGGCTGTGGCCGGTCAGCCGCAAGGCGGTGCCCAAACCGTTGTTGCCGCTGGTGAGCGATGAGACATTGTTCGAACAGGCGGTGCGGCGGGTGGCCGGCGATACTCGCTTTGCCGCGCCGCTGGTGGTGGCTGGCGCGGCCCATGCCGATCTGATCACCGCGCAATTGGGCGATACCCCCGGCGCGCGGCTGGTGATTGAACCCTCGGCGCGCAACACCGCGCCCGCAATTGCGCTGGCCGCTACGCTGCTGCCCGCCGATGCCGTGATGCTGGTCTGCCCGAGCGATCATCACATTGCCGACGCTGCGGCGTTTCGCGCGGCTGCGCTGGCTGCGGCTGAACTGGCGCGGCAAGATTACCTAGTGACGTTCGGCATCGCGCCTGATCGGCCCGAAACCGGCTACGGCTATCTGCAACGCGGCGAGCCGCTGGCGGGCGGTTTCACAGTGGCGCGGTTTGTCGAAAAGCCCGATCTCGTGCGCGCGCAGCAATACTGTGCCAGCGGGGATTACAGCTGGAACGGCGGAATCTTTGCGTTTCGCGCCGGGCATTTGCTGGCGGAGCTTGCCGCGCACCGCCCGGATATGGCGCGGTTGGTGGCAGAGGCGGTGGCAGGCGGGCATCAGGACGGCGCGCGCTTCTACCCCGCGCCCGCGCCATTTGCCGCGATTGACGGGGATTCGATCGACTATGCGGTGATGGAATACACCGCGCGCGCGGCGATGGTTCCCGCGCGCATGGGCTGGTCGGACATCGGCAATTGGGCCGCGCTGGCCGATGCCTTGGCGGGAGAGGCCGATGCGGCGGGCAATGTTGCCAAGGGCGGCGTGGTTGACCTCGACCATTGCCGGGGCGTGCTCGCCATTACCGACGGTCCGCGCATTTCGGCGGTGGGGCTGGAGGATGTGTGCATCATCGTATCGGGCGACGAAGTGCTGGTGACGACGCGCGACGGGGCGCAGCGCGTCGGCAAGCTGCCGGGGGCGGTGAACCAGTGAGCGCAGCACGCCAGCTTCCCACACGGATGGTCGCCAAGGTGTGGGGCCGCGATACCCTGCCCGCGCCCTTCATTGCGCCGCCGGGGGAACAGATTGGCGAAATCTGGTTCGAACCGCCGCCAGAACTGCCGCAGGTGCTGGTCAAATACCTGTTCACCTCGGAAAAGCTATCGGTGCAGGTGCACCCCTCCGATGCCACCGCGCTGGCGGGGGAGGCGGGCAAGGAAGAATGCTGGCTGGTGCTGGATGCCGAGCCTGATGCGGAGCTCGCCATCGGGTTTGAGCGCGCGGTGACGTCCGAAGAAATCGCCGCTGCGGCGCGCGATGGCACGATTGAAAGCTTGCTCACCTGGCACGCCGCGCGCGCCGGTGATCTGTTCTACCTGCCCGCTGGCACCGTCCACGCGATTGGGCCGGGGCTGTCGCTGGTCGAAGTGCAGCAGGCCAGCGAGACGACGTTTCGCCTGTATGATTATGGCCGCCCGCGCGAACTGCATCTGGATCGTGCGCTGGCGGTGGCGGATGGCGGGCCTTACGCCGCGCAGCACCGCCGCAGCATCGCCGATGGGCAGGTGCTGGTCGATGGGCCGCATTTCCGGCTCGACCGGGTGGCAGGCGCGCCCGATGCGGCGACCCATGCCGCCTATCCCGGTGGGCTGCTGGCGTTGCCGCTGGCGGGCGAGGTTGCATCGCGCGATGGTTTGGCGCGGGCTGGGGCGGGCGAATGCCTTTATGCGCCCAGCCTCGATGCGCTCGATTTCACGCGCGCCGGGGTAACGCTGCTGGTGCGAGCAGCCTGACGCCGCACACGCTTTACGGCGTGAGCAGCCGCCCCGCCTCTTTCTTCACCGCATATTCGATCGACCCGCGCATCATCCCCAGCATCGCGGGCAGTTGCATTTCGATCACAACCTCATTGTCGCGCACATCGACCCCGCCGGGGATCGTATAGCCCATCACCTCGGCGGTTATCGCCATGCGGTCTTCGCTGGGCCAATCGGTCGTTATCTTGGCGATGCCTGCGGGAAAGAACCCTGCGATTTCATCGACATGGGCGTGCATCCGGCGGCGCACTTCGTCTTTGGTGAGATCATGGGGCAGGGTGACGCGCATCGCTCAATGTTCCTGCTCTTTGGCCTGCTTGACCGAGAAATCGGGCAGCGGCACGCCGGTATCGGGCGAGCGCATATCTTCCAGCGCATCGGCCCCGCCGTAACGATATTCAAGATAGCGGCTCTTGATCGCCAGATCGTCCAATGCGCCTTCGGCCAGCCGCCGGGTGACGCGGTCGACCTCACCCGACAGTTTCGACAGGCTTTCTGTGAGGCGTTTATCGGCGGTCTTGCCCGCGTGCTGTTCCCCGCGAAGGTGGGCCGGAATCTTGCGGTAATTGTCGATCGTTTCGGGGATATATTCGCCCACCAATTCGCGCACTTCAGCCATCGCCGGGTGAGCGCCGTCAAGCGTGCGCAGTTGCAGGCCAAGCGCATCGAGCTGCACGCCCAATTGATCGACGATGGTCTGCGCGGGCGGGGGCAGAGCGGGCCGCTGCGCCTCCAGCCACAATTCGGTGCGCGCGACCATCTGCTGCGGATTGCCGAGGGTGAGTTCGGCGCGTTTGGGCACTTTGACCTTCGGGAACACGCCGAACACGCCGATCGCAACGACAGTGGCGACCACCATGGCCATGAAGCCCCAGAACAGCAGCGGGCCGACCACCGCGCTGAAAATCCCCGCGCCGATCCAGATCGCCACCACCGCCAGCGCGATGTTGCGAACGCGCTTCAGGAGGGCCTTCATCTTCACTTCCGCCGAACCCTTGCCGATGCTGCCGCGCGGCGCCGGGCGGTGCGTTCCGCCCTCGCGCTGCACGGCGAGGCTGGTTTTCGCCTCGCGCAGGATACGGTCAGAATCGCGGGTGCTGTCGACCATCATTTATCCAGTGCGAGCAGCGACGGCGTTTGCGAGGCGACCTTGGACTGCGCCTGGGCCTGCCCTTCCGCGCGGGCGATGTAGCCTTTGGACTTTTCGACCTCGGCGGTCAGCGTGGTGACGGTCTGCTTCATCGAATCGAGCGCGCGCAGCTTGAACGTGTCGACCTCGTCCATCGTGTCATAGATGTTCTGGAACGCGCGTTGCAGCGTTTCCAGCGGGATGGTGCTGGACGCTGCCTGTTCGTGGATTTGCGCGGTCTGTTCGCGCAGCAACGTGCTGGTCGAATCGATGATGTCGCTGGTGGTTTTGTTGAGCGCGGTGATCTGACCGAGGACCAGCCGTTGGTTGGTCATCGCCTGCGCCACCGTCACCGCAGTGCGCAGCGCGCCCACCGTGGTCGTAGACGCGCGGTCGACGCCCTTGACCAGTTCAACGTTGTTTTTCTTGACCAGATCAAGCGCGAGATAGCCCTGCACGCTCACCGCCATCTGGGTCAGCAAATCCTGCGTGCGCTGGCGGACATAGAACAGCGCCGATTCGCGCAGCGCCTTGGCCTTGGCCGGATCAGAGCTGTCGAGTTCGAGCGCCTTGGCCTCCAACCGCGCATCGAGCGTCTTGGCGATGTGGATCATCTGTTCCAGCTCGCCCATCGCTGCCCACAGCTTCTGGCGCTCGGTGTCGATCGCGGCATTATCGAGGTGCAGTTCCTTCTTGCCGCTATCCAGCCGTTGAAGGATCGAGGAAATATGACCCTGCGCCGAGGTGTAGCTGTCAAAATAATTCTTCAGCTTGTTGCCGAACGGGATGATGCCGAGCAGTTTGCGCGGGCCGGATAGCTTGCCCTTGCGGCCCGGATCAAGGTCTTCGACCGTGCGGCGCAGTTCGGCCAAGTCCTTGCCGACATTGCCATCTGCATCCATCGCCCGCACAGGACGATCAAGAAACCGGTTCGACATGGCGGCGGCGGCACGGATCTGTTCCTGCCCCATGCGGGTGATCTGATCGACCTTTTCGCCAAACGCAGGCGAATTGGCGTCAACCGACACCAGTTCGTTGACGAAGGCATCGACCTTGGTGTCGAGCTTGCTTTTCTCTTCTGTGCTGACCGGCACCAGCCCAGCGGCCTGTTCGGGCGCGACCTGCGGCACCGGATCGGGCGGGGTGAGCGAGAATTCCGTTGCGTCTAACGTCGCCGTCTTGGTTTCGGTGCTCATGCCAATATCTACTCCATCAAACGCGCGTCGCCGGGCGCGGGCTCATGCCCCACTGTATTAGTGATCTAAAACACACCTTTCAAGCGCGCGTGTATGGTAAGCCTGAAAGGGGGCTTGCGTCCATCATGCCATGCGTTTGCGCGGTCTTTGCTTGGCAATTTCCCCGATGGCGGGCTATCGCGCGCAATATGATGCTTTTGCCAGAGGCCTTCTGATGAACGACACCGCCGGTTCTGCCGCTTTGCCTGTGGCTGAAGCCAAGGCTGATTCTGCCACCACTCCGTCGGCACCTACGCCCACAAACTTAGCCGCAGTGCTGGCCAGCTTGCTGGACGGGGTGCGGGAATGGTGGACGGTGCATGTCATCGGCCAGATCGATCAGGCCGAGGTGATCGTGCGGCGGCGCGAGGATTGCGCGCTGTCCGAAAGATACCTGTTCATGACCGCGATGAGCGGTGGGATCGCGGTGCTCGGACTGCTGCTGTCATCGCCTGCAGTGGTGATCGGGGCGATGTTGCTGTCGCCTTTGATGGGGCCGATCATGGGGCTGGGCTTTGCACTGGCAATCGGCGATTGGGACTGGCTGAAACAATCGGGGCGCACCCTGCTGATCGGCAGCGCGCTGGCAGTGCTGCTGTGTGCGGCGTTGGTGTTTTTCTCCCCGATCCAGACAATCACCAGCGAAATCGCGGCGCGCACGCGGCCCAACCTGTTCGATCTGTTCGTGGCGCTGTTTTCGGCGCTCGCTGGGGCTTATGCGATGATCCGCGGGCGCGAAGGCACGATTGTCGGCGTGGCCATCGCCACCGCGTTGATGCCGCCGCTGGCGGTGGTCGGCTTTGGCCTTGCGACCTTCAACTGGACGGTGTTTTCAGGTTCCCTACTGTTGTTCGTCACCAACTTCCTGACAATTGCGCTGACGGCCTTCGCGATGGCTAAATTGTATGGTTTTCGTACCTCATTAAGCGCGCGCAACACCATCTTTCAGAACATCGCCTTGATCACGGTGTTCGTGGCGCTGGCGGTGCCGCTTGCTTTCTCGCTCCAGCAGATCGCGTGGGAAACCAATGCCCAGCGGATTGCGCGCGATGCCATAACCGAAAGGTTTGCCCGGCCAGCACAGCTTGACGCGCTGGAGATCAATTTTTCCGCCAAACCGGTTGCGGTGAGCGCGATCATGTTCACCCCGGTCATCCGCCCCGATGCTGAAACCGAAATCGCCCGCGCGCTGGAAACCCGGTTGGGCAGGCCGGTCGAACTGACACTGACCCAGACCCAGACCGAAACCGGTGCGGGCGCGGCCCAGCGCGCGCAGCTATCGGCGACGCGCGAACGCGAAGCCGCCGCCGCCTCGGCGCGGGTGCAGGCGCTCACGACCCGGTTGTCGCTGGCGGCAGGTGTGCCCGAAACAGACGTGCTGATCGACCGCAACCGCCGCCGCGCGCTGGTGCGGGCCAAGCGGCTCGATAGTGCCGGCCTTGCGGCCTATCGCACACTGGAGGCGCGGATTGCCGCGACCGAGCCGGAGTGGACCATCGAGCTGATCCCGCCTTCGGGCGCATTGCCAGCGGCGATTGCTTTTGGGGATGACGGGCCAAGCGCTGAGGGGGCGAGGGCGCTCGCGGTGATCGGCTGGGCTGCCAAGCGACTGGATCGCGCCGTGGTGCTGACCGGCGATTCGGAGCAGGGCGAACAGGCCGCCAAAAGCTTGCGCGAAAATGGGGTGCAAGTCCGGCTGCGTTCTGCCGCAGGCCCATTGCGGGCCAGCTGGGTTGAGGATGCCGAGTAGAGCCTTACGCCGCCAGCTGAATCGGCACGATTTCGCCGGCGAGATACAGTTTCTTGGCCTTGGCGCGCGATAGCTTGCCCGAAGACGTGCGCGGCAGGGTGCGCGGCGGGACGAGTTCGACGATGCAGCTCATGCCCGTCACCGAACGCACCTTGTCGGCGATCTGTTCGCGCAGTCTGATCCGTTCGATCGGATCAGCCACCCGGCAGTGCACCAACACGGCAGGGGCTTCCTCGCCGTTTTCCATCTCGATCGAAAAGGCCGCGATGTCACCGTGGTTGAAGCCGGGCAGCTGTTCTACTGCCCATTCGATATCCTGCGGCCAGTGGTTCTTGCCGTTGATGATGATCATGTCCTTCGCCCGGCCGACGATGAACAGATAGCCATTGGCGGTGTAGCCCATGTCCCCGGTGTCCAGCCAACCGTCGACCAGGCAATCCGCAGTCGCTTCTTCATTGCGGAAATAGGAATGCATCACGCTTGGGCCGCGGCACCACACCTTGCCGATCTGGTGATCGCTGCGGCTGTGGCCGTCCTCACCCCGGATTGCCACTTCCATATCGGGCAGCGGTTTGCCGCAATTGACGATTGCGCGGTAGCGGGCCGGGCGCGAAATATCGCGCGGGGTGCCCGACAGGCGTTCTTCTTCGACCAATTCGACGCGGATGCCTTCGCCCGGCGGCATGACCGTTACCGCCAGCACGGCTTCGGCCAGGCCATAGGACGGGGTGAAGGCCGAAGCCTTGAAACCAGCGCCGGCGAAGGCGTTGACGAAGCTTTGCATCACATCCGGACGGATCATGTCAGCGCCATTGCCCGCCACGCGCCAGCGCGACAGGTCGAACCGTTCCGCGACGTTCGACTGGCTGGATATGCGGCGGGCACAAATGTCGTAACCGAAGGTCGGCGAATAGGACAAGGTGTTGCCCGGATTGCGGCTGATCATGTCGAGCCACGCCAGCGGACGGCGGGCAAAGGCATCGGGTTTCAAATAATCGGCCGAAACCTGATTGGCGATCAGCGACAGGAAGCACCCCACCAGCCCCATGTCGTGATACCACGGCAGCCAGCTGACGCAGCGATCATTGCCGCCCAGATTCATCATCTCGGCATGGCCATACAGATTGTGCAGCAACGCCTTGTGGGTGACTGCCACCCCGGTCGGGAACCGGGTCGAGCCGGAGGAGTATTGCAGGTAGCAGATATCGTCCGGGCTGGCTTCGGGCATGATGCAATCGGGCGCGGGGCGCTGACTGAAATCCTGCCAGCTGGTCGATTCGCAGCCCTGCCGCGCAGCGGCAGCAGCGGCCATTTCACCGATTTCTTCGGGATAGAGCAGGATCTTGGGATCCGCGCTTTGCAGCTGGATCGCGAGCTGATCGATATAGCTTTCCTTGCCGCCGAAGGTGGTCGGCAGCGGCAATGGCACCGGCCATGCTCCGGCATAGATGCAGGCGCAGAACAGCGCGGCAAAATCCGCCCCGGTTTCGGCGATCAAGGCGACCCGGTCCTGCTTGCCAATCCCCGCCGCGATCAGGCGGCGCGCCATCACCAGCGCATCATCGCGCATTTCGGCATAGGGGTAAACGCGATCCAATTCGCCGCGCATATCGTGAAAATTAAGCCCCTTGCGGCTTTGTGCGGCATAGTCGATCGCATCATTGAAGGTTGCAAACTGCGCACGGATTCGCGGCAGGTCGCAATCATTCGGCGTCGGCGTTAATACGGCGTCGGTCATATTTCTCAGCGATACCCGTAAGTTGCGGCGCTTTTCATGGCGTTCTCCCGCTCGCGCTCTAGCGTAACCCCCGTGAGCCAGTCATAGTCAGGCTCGCTCCAATGCTATCGCATTTAATCTGGAAGGTGGCACGAATAAGGCGAAATGGTTTCACGTAAAGCGAATTCGTCATCGCCCGGTCGTGATACCGGGGAGGATTCCGGGCGGAAATACCCGGAAAGGAAGCGGCCAAAGCCGCCGCTGGACGAACGTGCGTTGCGCGATCTTGCGCTGCATTACGCCGCCCGGTTTGCCACCACCGGGGCGCGGCTGGAAGGATACCTCGCGCGCAAATTGAAGGAGCGCGGGGTGGCTGAGGATGCCGATGGGCGAAGCGCGCAGATCGATATTCCGGCGCTCGTCGCCCGGCTGGTGGAACTCGGCTATGTCGATGATGATGCCTATGCCCGGATGCGCGCACGCGATCTGGGCGCGCGCGGTTACGGCGGACGGCGGATCGAACAGACCTTGTGGGCGGCCGGCGTGGATGAGACGATTCGCCAATCCCACGCACCGGGCGAGGCCGCCAGCTGCCGCGCTGCTGCGCTGATGGCACAGAAAAAGCGGCTTGGCCCATGGGGCGTAACGGGCGCGGCAGGCGATGATCCGCTGGCGCGGCGCAAGGCGCATGAAAAAGCCGTTGCAGCAATGCTGCGCGCAGGCCACCAGTATGATCACGTGAAATACATTCTCGGCGCGAACAGCGTCGGAGATATCGAACAATGGCTGGACGAAGCAGCCGACGAAGAACAGGCGGACGGATCATGGTAAAGCAATGGCTGGCAGCTGGAATGGCGACATTGGCGATGTCGGGCGCGGCGTTGGCGGCGTGTTCGCCGGGCGAAGGCGCCACCGCGCGGGCGCAAGCATCCGCATCCGCATCCGCAGTCAGCGCAGAGGTTGCCCGTCACCCGGTTTCGGGGCTGGAGGTGATCGATCTGGTGGTGGAGCGCGGCGACAAGCGCCTGCCGTTCAAGGTTGAACTGGCCGCCAACCCGCAGGCGCAGGCCAAGGGGCTGATGTTCCGCACAGCGCTGGGCGATAATGAAGGGATGCTGTTTCCCTCAGCCGCGCCCGAACCGAGCAGTTTCTGGATGAAGAACACCCCGCTGTCGCTCGACATCATCTTTGTCGGTGCCGACGGGCGGATCAGCAATATCGCCGCCAACACCGTGCCCTATTCGCTCGATTCGGTGACGTCTTCGGGCTTTGCGATTGCGGTGCTGGAACTGCGCGCGGGCCGCGCGGCGGAACTGGGGATCGTGCCGGGGGATCGGGTGATGTGGGAAATGGAGGATTAAATCCCTCGCCCGCTGGAAGCGCTGAAACGGCCTGCCAAAGGACAGGCCGCAAGGCCGACCGGCCGCCCGCAGCGCCGCAGGCGCGAGGATATCGCACCCGCGGAGGCGGGTGCACAAACCAAAGACTCGCGCCCACACTGACGATCGCATCTTGGCGCTGTGATCCAATTCGGCTAGGCGCGCGGATATGGGAATCCTTGGAAAGATATTCACCTGGTGGGACGGCGCGACGCTGGGCACCCACCTTTGGGCCAGCCGCGCTGGCGGCGAGCATGTCGGCACCGATGGGGCGGGCAACAAATATTACCGCGCGCAGCCCAAAGCGAACGGCCCGGCGGACGGATCATACACCAGCCGCGAAAAACGCTGGGTGATCTATTCCGGCCCCAATGATGCCAGCCGCGTTCCGGCGGAATGGCACGGCTGGCTGCACGGCACCTATGATGACGTCCCCGAAAGCCACCTGCCGCCGCCGCGCGTGTGGGAGGTCGATTACACCCCCAACGCCACCGGCACCGCGCAGGCCTATGTCCCGCAAGGCGCGCTGCAACGCGGCGGTCAGCGCGTCCGCGCGATGGGCGATTACGAAGCCTGGACGCCCGGCAGCGCGGATAGCTGAGGCTCGCCGTGCGGGCCTCCATCCTTGCCGCGCTGCTCGCCTGCGCATTGGTGCTGACGGCGTGCGGCGAAGGGGCGTCTGAACCCGAGACGGTAAAAGTTGCGCTGGGTGAGGCAACGTCTGCTGCGGCAACTGACGCGGCGGCTGATGCTGCTGCGGCCGATGATTACGGCGCGACCCCGATGGCAGAACGCGTCGCGGTGATCGGACTGCTCAACAAACGCAATAATGTTTCTGAGGACATCAGCCTCAGGCCCGGTGAAAGCCGCGAAATCGGCCCGGTCATCATCCGCCTGTCCGCGTGTGAGCGCACCGCGCCTTGGGAAATGCCGCAGGAAACCGGCGCTTTCGTGCAGGTTGATATTCGCGAACGCGGGGCGCAGCAGCATCGCCGGATCTTCTCAGGCTGGCTGTTTCGCGAATCGCCCAGTCTCAACGTGGTCGAACACCCGATCTATGATGTCTGGGTCAAGGATTGCACGATGGCTTTCCCGGGAGAGGAAGGTTCTGCCGCGCCTGCCAAGGAGCCTGCGGCCAAGCCCGCGCCGCGCCCGTCGGCAACGCCTGCGCCCGAGACACCAGCGCCGGAACCCGCTCCGGAACCCGATGCATAGGATTCGTTGAAGGTGCGCCACGCCATGCCAAGGCTGGCGTGTGGCTGGCCATTGGCGCGTTCAACCAGCAAGCGATAATCGGCCTGCGCCAGTTCCACCGCGCCCATTGATCGCAGATGGTCGGTCATGAACTGGCAATCGAGGAGCGCAAACCCCGCCGTGCGCAGCATCGCCACCAGCCACGCCAGCGCGACCTTGCTGGCATCGGGCACCCGGCTGAACATACTCTCCCCGCAGAACACCCGGTCGAACGACACGCCATACAGCCCGCCGACCAGTTCCGGCGCGCCATCGCCGCCGGCGGCCCAGCATTCGACCGAATGGGCATGGCCCGCGCGGTGTAGCGCGATATAGCTTTGCACGATGCGTTCGCTGATCCAGGTTTCGGGATGATCGGGGCGCGGCTCAGCGCAGGCGCGGATCACCGCTTCGAACGCGCGGTCGACCGTTACTGTGAAGCGGTCGGCGCGCAGCACCTTGCGCAAGGATTTCGATAGGCGCAGCCCGTCCAGCGGGATGATCGCCCGTTCGCGCGGCTCCACCCAGAACACCTCGGCATCATCGCGGTGGTCAGCCATCGGGAAAATCCCGCTGCGATAGGCCAGCAGCAGGGTTTCAACCGGGATCGGAGAGCGGGTGGGGGCGTGCATGGCGGGGCGCAGAATACAGGCGGCAAAGAGGATTGCCTATCCCCCGCGCCTTCGATAAAGGCACCGCTCCGACGCGCTGCAGGGGTGTAGCTCAGTTGGTAGAGCATCGGTCTCCAAAACCGAGGGCCTGCGGTTCGAGTCCGCACACCCCTGCCATTACTGCAAGGTAATGTAAGGCGCTGAAAAGATTTGCGTTTCCTTGCGAGTCAAAACCCCATTTTCGCTGTATTCTTCGGGCTGTCGATCTTGATCGGTTGTCCGCCGCAAGCGCACAGCACCAGCACCAGCAGGGGCCGGACGCGATCACCCGCGAAAGCGCAGAGCGGATGCAACTGGTGATGGCCAATGTCTCGGGCCGCGATCTGGGCGCGGTGGTGGCCGATATCGAACAGGTGCTTGACGAAATTGTGCTACCGCAAGGCGCACATATTGAACTGAGCGGTCAGTTCGAAAGCGCGGCGAGCGCGACCCGGACGCTGCTGGCGCTCGGCTTCATTGTGCTGGTGGGCATGTTCCTGCTGCTGCGGCAGGCGTTCCGTTCGTCCAATGATGCGGTGCTGGTGATGATCAACCTGCCGCTGGCGTTTGCAATGGGCGAGCCGGGTAGTGAGATTCAGGCTCCGATGGCGATCGTGATCCTGTGCGGGCTGACCAGTTCAACCGTGCTCAATATGCTGGTGGTGGCCGCGATCTATCTTAAGGTGACGCGCGATGGCTGGGGCATTGCCAGTCTGTGCGCGCGCTGGCAGCGTTACCGAAGTGGTACGGCGCTCGACTCGCAAGCCGATGCCGCCGCTGCCTGAAGGGAGAAGCGCATGGGATACCTGCTGTTCAAGGCGGCGCTGTCTGGCTTGATCATCGCCATCGTCAGCGATATTGCCCGACGTGCGCCCGGTATCGGCGCTCTGGTAGCGTCGCTCCCGCTCATTTCGGTGCTGGGGATGATCTGGCTGTGGCGCGACACGCAGGACACTGTGCGCATGGCCGATCATGCGCTGGCGACCTTCTGGTTCGTACTGCCCAGCCTGCCGATGTTCCTGTTGATCCCGGTCATGCTCCATCGTGGCATCGGCTTCTGGCCTGCGCTGGCGGCAGGCTGCGGTCTGACCATCGCACTCTATCTGGCGATGGTCGCAGCGCTACGGCAGTTCGGCGTCGAATTGTAGCTGTGGGCGTGCGGGGATCGGGGATCCAGCGGATTGCCATTCCGCTTGATCTGGACAAAACCTCTAGTTAGATGATGTCATAACGGGGTCACGCAACCTCCCGTTCAGGCTGAGACAAGCCCAAGTGTTGCCTCGTTGCCCCGCCACCGTGCAGGGCTTTTTTGCGAGGTAAGCATGGCTGATTTGGGCGCTCTCCCGATTACTACCCCTCCAGAACAAACTCCTGCAATTCCTTTCGCCGATCTGCTGCGGGTGTTCGCCCGTATCGGCTTCCTCAGCTTTGGCGGGCCTGCCGGGCAGATCGCGCTGATGCACCGCGAATTGGTGGACGAACGCAAATGGATTGCTGAAGAAGACTTCCTCCACGCGCTCAATTTCTGCCATCTCCTGCCCGGCCCCGAAGCCCAGCAACTGGCGACTTGGACGGGCTGGCGGCTGCATGGTTGGCGCGGGGGCCTTGCGGGGGGATTGCTGTTCGTCATCCCCGGGGCGGTGATCATTCTGGCTTTGTCGATACTTTATGCAGTCGCCGCCAATCTGGCTTGGGTCGAAGCGCTGTTTCTCGGTGTCAAGGCGGCCGTGCTGGCGATTGTGGTGCAGGCCTTGTTGCGCATTGCCGGCCGTGCGCTCGACACCGGGCTGAAACGCGCGCTGGCGGTTGCGGCATTTGTGGGGCTGTTTCTGCTCGATCTGCCGTTTCCGCTGATCGTGCTGGGCGCAGGCGTGATCGGCATTGCGGTGGCAGCGGTTCGACCCGACCTGCTGGCGCTCAAGCCTTCGAGCGGGAGCGGCGCAGTGACAGCGCGGCCGTGGCGCAGCACGTTCCTGTCGATTGCCCTGTGGGGCACGGTATGGGCCGCGCCGATGGTGGTGATCGCGCTGACGCTGGGGCAGGATCATGTGCTGTGGGAAATCGGCGCGTTCTTCTCGCAGCTCGCCATCGTCACCTTTGGCGGGGCCTATGCGGTGCTCGCCTATATGGCGCAGGAAGCCGTGCAGGGGTTTGGCTGGCTGCGTCCGGGCGAAATGGCCGATGGTCTTGGTTTGGCCGAAACAACCCCCGGCCCGCTTATCCTGGTCACCCAATTTGTCGGCTACCTCGCCGCATTCCGCGCGCCGGAGCCGTTTTCACCGATGGTCGCCGGACTGATCGGTGCGGCATTGACGACGTGGGTAACGTTTGCGCCTTGCTTCCTCTGGATTTTCGCCTTTGCGCCGTGGATCGACCGACTGGGCAATGCCGTGCGGCTGAAAGGCGGGTTGGCGGCGGTGACGGCGGCTGTGGTCGGCGTGATCGCCAATCTCACCGCGTGGTTTGGGCTGCACGTGCTGTTCGCCGCAGTGGGTGAACAGCGGTTTGGCCCGTTGCGGCTCTACTGGCCCGATCTTGTCAGTTTCGACTGGCGCGCTGGTGTGCTGGCCGTATTGTGCGGTGCATTGATATTTGGCGCCAATTGGTCGGTGCTCAGGGTCCTGGCCGTCGCGGCGGTTGGCGGCGCGGTACTGGTTCTGGTGATCTGAGGAGAAACACATGAACAATGTCACACGGCGTCAGGCGATTGGCAGCGCGGCAATCTCGGCCACCGGCATCGCACTGGCGGGAACCACCAGCGCCGCTGCGGCTGCGCAAACCCCTACAGCCGCCGCCGGTGCTTTTGCGGGGAACCATACCCCCAAGCCGCTACGGTTTGATCCTGCCAAACTGACCGGCCTGTCCGAGCGGCTGATCACTTCGCACTGGGAGAACAATTATCAAGGCTCGGTGCGCGGGCTCAACACCATTGAAACCCGGCTTGCCGCCGCGATGGCAGACCCCGATTTTCCGCCGGTCGCCTATGCCGGGCTGAAGCGCGAGGAGCTGCACCGCACCGGATCGGTGGTGCTGCATGAATATTACTTCGATGCTCTGGGCGGCAACGGCAATCCGGGCGGTTCGATCTACGAAACGCTGGACGGATGGTTCGGCAGCTTTGCCGCGTGGGAGGCGGAGTTTCGCCGCACCGCGATGTCACTGGCAGGGGGGTCAGGCTGGTGCATCCTCAGCTACAACCGGCACACCGCCTCGCTGCACAATTACTGGGCTTCGGATCACATGCAAGGTGCCATCAATGGCGCCCCGCTGATCGCGCTCGACATGTATGAACACAGCTATCACATGGATTACGGGGCGGCGACCGCGAAGTATGTCGATGCCTTCATGGCCAATCTCGATTGGGAGGTGGTGGACGCGCAGTATCGAAGCGCGCTGTCATAGCCTCACGCCGAACTGGCCCAGCGTCCAGACCATCGCCAGATAGAGCGTCACCGTCAGCGTGCAGCCGATGGCGAGCGCCGCCACACAGGCCGCTTCACGCCCCAGCCATCGCACGTGACCTTGAGATAGAGCGCGGGCAGCACCAGTCGCTTTTCAGACCCGCGTCTCACCGCCTCGGGATGGCACTCAATCTCAGCCGGAACGGACGCGGCATTGATCATTTGGCTCTCGATAACAAGTATATCACATACCGGTTAAACCGCGTTGTCCGGAAATACAATATTTGATATGTGTATTTCCATGCAGCTCAGCCTCCACACCGACTACGCACTGCGAGTGCTAATGACCCTGTCGGCCGCCGACAGGCACTTATCGGTTGACGACATCGCGCAGCAGTTCCGGATTTCGCGCAACCACCTCGCCAAGGTCGTGCAAGGATTGCAGTCTGCAGGACTGATCGAGACTTTCCGCGGCCGGGGCGGCGGAATGCGGCTGGCGCGCCCGGCACACACCATTACGGTTGGCGAGGTGGTGCGTCGGTTCGAGAACCTCGATGCCTTTGTTTCATGCTTTGCGACCGGGTCGGGGTGCGCGATCAATGGCCTGTGCGGTCTCAAGCCGTTGCTGAGCGAGGCCGTGGAAGATTTTCTCGCCCGGCTCGATCAGCGCCGCATTAGCGAGCTTATCCCCGATCCCGAGCAGTTCCGCGACCGCCTGATGCGTGAGCCTGAGCCGCAGCACGAACCGCAGTTAAGTTAGCCCTGATCCCGCCACAACCAGCGCAAAAGCGAGAAGGAGACCACCCCATGGCCCTGCATCATGCCAGCCCGGCAGACGTGATCGATCTTGGCCACATTGTGCATTCCGCTGACAAGCCTGGCACCAGAGCGATCGTCAAGACCGACCGGTTCGAAGCCATCCGCCTCGTTCTGGCGCGGGGGGCGACTATCCCGGACCACCATGTGGCCTCTCAGATTACGCTCCATTGCCTCTCAGGCGCGGTGGCAGTGAAGCTGACCGACCGGACGCTGACGCTGCATGCCGATCAATGGGTGTATTTCGATGAACGCACTGTCCATGGCATCGAGGCCGTGGACGACACCGTGTTGCTGATGACCATAATGCTGCCGATTGCGACGAATGCCTAGTCTGAGGGTGTGATCGCCCCGGCGTGAATGGTCTGATGCGCCAGCACCACCATTATCGCGTAGGTGATGGTGATCTGCGCTGCCCCAGCAAACCCACGAGCCATGGCTGGATCGGCGGGCGCACCGGCACTGCGTGCGCGAGCAGGAACACGACTAGCGCGGCGATGAACCGGCCCAGCCCATGGCTCAGACCGCTGAGTGCCGGGACCTCAGCAGCATCGGACCGTAGAGCGCGGCGAAACCCGCAAAAGCGGCAATCCAGCTTGCACCCGACAGACCGTGCAGCACGCCTGCCCATTCCGGCCACGCGCCAGCTGCAATCCGCGCCAGCACGGCAAGAATCACCGCCGCATAGATCGCCATTGTCCCACGACCTGCGGTCAATTCGCGCCCCGTATGGCCTAGGGTCGCGCGGGTCATTACCGCCATCGTCATCAACCCGATGCCCCCCGCCATCCACAGATGTTGCGCACTCCCGGCGCCAACCCAGCCACTACCAAGGATCTCCGCCGCCCCCGCCAGCGCACCAAGGGGAACAAACACATAGCCAAGATGCAATACCAGCACGAGCGGCTCGGCGAAGGTGCGATCCCCCGCCCAGCGTGCCATGCGGACCAAATGCACAAGCCCCGCCAGCCCCAGCGCAAGGCCTGTTACCGTTGCAAACGGAGCGAACACCCAAGCAAGCAGCGCGGCCAGAAGCAGCCCAAGAGCAACTTGGTCAAACAGCTGCATGGGCGGCGTCGGCAGTCGCCCCCGGCCACGTTTGGCCAGCCAGTTACGGGTGAAGGAGGGAACGATCCGCCCGCCAATCACCGCGATCATCATCAGCACCGCCGCCAGACCAAGGCGCAGGCCCATACCTTGCGCAGCGTAGGCACCGCTCGCTGCCTCCCAGTGGAACAATGCATTAGCGCAGCCGAATAGCACCAGCAGACCGACGATCGGCAAATTGCGCCAGTTTTTACCCACCACGATCTCGCGGCCCAAAAACATTGCGAGCGCGGCGACCAGCGCCAGATCAACCACTGCCACCGCCAGCGGGGGCAGGCTCTGCGAGACGGCTATCGTTACCCGTCCTGCGAGCCACAGTGCAGCCAACCCCGCCAGCGGCCAGCCGGTCACCGGCAGCCGACCAGTCCAGTTGGGTACGGCGGTTAGCAGAAAGCCGGCAATGATCGCGCCAAGATAGCCGAACAGGAATTCATGCGCGTGCCAAGTCACGGGATCGAAGCGGGTCGGCAGCGTCAACTGGCCCGCCAGCATGGGAATCCAGAGCATCATAGACAGCGCTGCCCACAGCGGCCCAAGCAGAAAGAATGGCCGAAATCCGAAACTCAGGATTGCCGGGCCGCGCCAGGCGCGGTGGCGCTCCATTGTGGTCGTTGCTGCGGTCACGCCGTGTCTCCTTTGCACCCAGCCTAGTCGTTAAATTAAGTATATGATATGCCCATTATCGCATCTGCTGTGATCAAGTTTGCAAAGACCGCAATCCCGTTTATCGTTGAGGTGGCCCCGTACAGGAGTGGACAAAGCGCTGTGATCCGATCGGAATCGAGACTTCTTCCAGCGATTGTTATCGCCGCAGGAGGGGAGGGTGCCAGGATCGGTGGCCAGAAACCCATGCGATTGCTTGGCGACAAGCCGCTGCTGGCGCACAGTATCGCGCGGGCTTTGCCGCAATCGGACTGCCTGGCACTGGCGGTGCGGGATGCCGCTCAGATTGAACCGATCTTGCCTGAGGCGGCTGGCTTGCCGCTGCTGCGCGACGCCAGACCGGGTTGCGGGCCGATCAGCGCGCTTGTCAGCGCCTTTGCCTTCGCTACCGCGCAGGGCCGTCCGCATGTGATGCTGATCGGCTGCGATCAACCCTTCCTGCCGCTCGATCTCGTGCTGAGGCTGGATGAAGCGCTGAATGATCACAAGGTTGCGATGCCGGTCAGCGGTGGCAAGCATCAGCCGCTGGCGGCGTTGTGGCGGGTCGACGAGGCGGCGCTGGCGGAATACGTCGCGAAGGGAGGCGCTTCGCTGTGGCGCTTTGCCGCTGCTCAAGGTGTGGTCCATGTCGAATGGCCCCCCGGCGAAGCATGCGATCCCTTCGCCAATATCAACGATCCCGCTGACCTTGCGGCGTCCACGACGCAATTCAGCACCACAGCTCGAACGCCAGGGCGTTGACGAACGCGCCTTCCGCTTCGGCCGGAGCATTCGGCGGGCGGGGATCAGCCAGTCGGCGCAGGTCAGCGCAGCCTGTGCGCCGCTTCCTGAATGCCGAGTGGGAGAAGCCCCGCTTCGTCCCATTTCCCCTGAGCCCGCCGAAGCCACACCGGCTCGACGGGCGTGATCACGCACACACATCCCGCAGGCGCGGCAGTGCCCCCGCAATCGAGCACGGCTTGTGGCGGCTATCGAATTCCAGTTCGAGCAATCCATCCCACGCATCGCGGCACGCCCCCGTCGATCCCGGCACGCAGAAGATAAAGGCATCGCCCGCCTGCCCGGCAAAGGCGCGTGATTGCATGGTGGCGACGCCCACGCTGGTCAGGCTCTTGTTGTGGAACGCGACGGAAAATCCGTCCATCTCGCGGCGCAGCAACGGCTTGACCGCTTCGGGGGTGTTGTCGCGCGGAGAAAAGCCGGTGCCGCCGGTGGTGAGGATAATTTCGATCTGCGGACGCGAGAGCCAATCTTGCAACTGCGCGCGGATATCAGCGATCTCATCCCTCACAATCGCCCGGTCGATCAGCCGGTGCCCCGCAGCCTGCAAGCGATCGCACAGCAGCGCGCCCGAGGTATCGGTTGCCAGACTGCGGCTATCCGAAATGGTCAGCACCGCCATGCCGAGCGGGTGAAACATCGCCTCTGTGTCAATTCCAGCCATCGGGCCTTAGCCTCCTATTGATGCAAGATGCGGGGTTGCCCCGCTATTACCATCATGCAGCCGGTGTGCGGGAGCCTTGGTTGCGACAAGCCCGCGAATATGCGCAATCAACGGCTGCGGATCATCGGTGGACAGCAGCGGGCGCAAATCGCTGCCGCCATCGCCGAACAGGCACAGATGCAGCCGCCCGTCCGATGACAGCCGCAGCCGGTTGCAACTGGCGCAGAAATCTTTTGCATAGGGCGCGATGATCCCGATCCGCCCCTTGGCTTCGGGGTGCCCCAGCTCAACCGCTGGCCCGGCCCCCGGCGCACGGGGCAGGCGGTGCCAGCCTGCCGCCTCCAACCGATCAATCACGCTTTGCCCGGCGATGTGGTGATCGCGGAAAAACGCGGCGTTATCATTGGTGCGCATCACCTCGATAAAGCGCAGTGAAAGGTCGCGGGCGCGCACGAAATCGACCATCGCGGCAAGCTCATCATCATTGACCCCGCGCATCAGCACCGCGTTCAGTTTGACGCTGTCAAACCCGGCGTCCCGCGCCGCCTCGATCCCGCGCAGCACTTCGGCCAATCGGTCGTGCCCGGTGATCGCGGCAAAGCGCGCCGGGTCAAGCGAATCGACGCTGACGTTGATCGCGCTGATCCCCGCATCGCGCCACGCCTGTGCCCGCTGCGCCAAGCGATAGCCATTGGTAGTCACAGCCACGCGGCGGATGCCCGGCACCGCGGCGACCGCGCGCGCCACATCCTCGAAATCGCGCCGCAAGCTCGGCTCGCCGCCGGTCAGCCTGACCTTCCACAGGCCCAATTGCGCGAAGGCTGTCACCGCCCGGTGGATTTCATCGGCCGACAGTTCGACCGGGCGGTTGCACGGTTTGCGGTAACCATCGGGCAGGCAATAGGTGCAGCGGAAATTGCACACCTCGGTCAGCGACAGGCGCAGATATTCGAACCTGCGGCCGATGCCATCGTGCAAGGGTGCGGCGAGCGGCAGGATATCGGGGGAACGGGCGATGGTCACTGCACCAGCGGCCCGTCGGCAATCGGCAGATCGACCCCGGTGATGGCGGTGCGGCTGGCAAGGATCGCGAGATATTGCGCCACCGCCTTGCGATAGCTGGCTTCCTCCAGATAATCGCGGATGGTTTCTTCCACCGCCGCAAATGGCAATTGCTGCCCTTCCGCCCGCCGCCCTGCGCGGATTACGTGCACGCCAAAGCGGGTGCGCACTGGCTCGGCGCACAATTGCCCTTCGGCCAGCGCGAACAGCGCCGCTTCGAATTCGGCCACGGTCTGGCCCTTGCCAATCTGGCCGAGATTGCCGCCCTGCTCCTTCGATGGGCAGGCGGATTTGGCCCGAGCCAACTCGGCAAAGCACCCCGGATCGGCCTGCACCGCGCGTATCGCGGTTCGCGCATCACCCACCGCAAGGCCATAGGCAAAGCTGTCATCAGGGCTCGCCGAAAACAGGATATGTTCGGCCTCGATCAGCGTTTCGCTGGCAAAGCGATCCCGGTGACGATCATAGAACCGCCGCGCCTCAGCCGTGGTCGCCTGCGGCACCGTGATTTCCTGCGTCAGCAGCGCATCGATCCGCGCATCATCGGGGGCGAGCGGGCGGCCCTGCGCATCGCAGCGATCCCCCGCTTCGATTGCCAACCGCTCCGCCTCGGCCAGCAGCAATTGCCGGATCGCCAGCGCCTCGGCCGCGGCTTGCCATGCGGCGGCGGCGGCGGGTGCGGGGTGGTTCTGCGCCTCGGCAGCGATGGCGGCGGGGCTGATTTCGACCCCGCCAACCTGCACAGCGGCGCGTTCGATCACCTCATCCATGGCTGATGCTCCGGCGCGAACGCACGATCTGATAACCGCCGCGCCACAGATAACGCACCGGGGCAGACAGCATGTGCACCAGCCGGGTGAAGGGGAAGATCAGCAGGATCGTCAGCCCGAGGAAAATGTGCAGTTTGAAGATGATATGGACATTGGCAACATGGCTCGCCGCATCACCCTGAAAGGTGAAAATGCCCTGTGCCCAGGCCATGAACTTGACCATTTCGTGCCCATCCAGATGGCCCGCCGAAATTGGCACGGTTGCCAACCCCAGTGCCAGTTGCACCCACAGGATCAGAATGATCGCATTGTCGGCGAAGCTGGAATTGGCGCGCACGCGGGGATCGAAAAAGCGGCGGTGGATCAGCAAGCTCGCGCCGATAATCGCCGCCACCCCGGCAATGCCGCCCGCAATAATCGCCAGCAATTGTTTGGCCCCGTGGCTGATCCCCAGCGCATCGAACAGCGCAATCGGGGTCAGCAATCCGATGAGATGGCCGAAGAAAATAAACAATACGCCGACATGGAACAATACTGAACCCCACATCAACTGTTTGCGCCGCAAGAGCTGGCTGGAACCCGAACGCCAGCTATAGGGTTCGCGGTCGAACCGGATCACCGAACCAATCGCCAGCACCGCCAGCGCGATGTAGGGATAGATGCCGAACAGCAGGTGGTTGATGAAATTTTCCATGGTTCAGCTCCTGTTGGCGGTTGTGGCAGGCAGGGGCGCACGCATCCGGTCTAGGATGGCGCTTACCTGCGGGCAGGCGGCAGTGGGATCGGGCGCAGCATCGGCGGTGAAGCGGACTTCCTCCTCCTCCCACTGCGCGTCCAATTCGGCGAGCGTTTCGGGGTCTTCGACCGGCGGCAACGCCTTGGCCGCCTCCTCGTTCATTTCGATCCCGGCAATGTCGCACAACAGGGCAAACACCGGCGCGTAATCCGATTGCTTCTCGGCCAGCCGCGCGGAAAGCGCGATCAGTACCACGCCGGGTTCCGCCAACGCATCGCGCGCGGCGGCGGGCGGCAGGGTTGAACAATAATCGAGGAACAGCGGCAGATAATCGGGCAGTTCGTTGCCTTCCGGCTCCAGCCCGGCATCAAGATAGCGCTGCCGCAGATCGACCATCGCCTGCCCCCGGTCGCGGCTTTCGCCGTGAACGTGCTCGAACAGGTGCAAGCTGTGCGCGCGGCCCCGGTCGAACAATTCGACGTAGGTTTCCTGCACATCATAGATGTCGGCGGTTCCGAGCCGGGTCAGCAGCGGTTCGAGCGCCGCCGCGCCGCCTGTAGGCAGCGCCGGATCAGCCGCCAATCGCTGGCGAATTTCGCCGATCACCGCTTGCAGATCACGCGAGGGATATTGCAGCAGCAGCGAGATGAGATGGAGCGACGTCATGACAGCACCTCCGATGGAGTCTGGAGCTTCTTGCGCGCCGGGGCACCGAACAAATTGGCATCGCTCGACCCGCCCGAACAGCCATTGCCGAACGAGAAACCGCACGAACCGCGTTCCTCGAACATGTCCTCGGCATCTTCGCGGTGGCCAGTGGGGATGACGAAGCGATCCTCGTAATCGGCCAGCGCCATCACCTTGTACATGTCCTCGATCTGCGCGCCGGTCAGGCCGACCGCTTCGGCGATGCTTTCATTATGCACGCCGTCGACCGTTTTGGCGCGCATGTAACCGCGCATCGCCAGCATCCGTTCAAGGCATAGCGCTACCGGCTCCTCGTCCCCCGCCGTCAGCAGGTTGGCGAGGTATTTGAGCGGGATGCGTAGCGACCGCACATCGGGCATATTGTTGTTGACCGAAATCTGCCCCGCGCTCGCCGCCGCATTGATCGGTGACAGCGGCGGCACATACCAGACCATCGGCAGCGTGCGATATTCGGGGTGGAGCGGGAAGGCGACCTTCCATTCCATCGCCATCTTGTAAACCGGTGAATGGCGCGCGGCTTCGAGCCAGTTTTCGGGCACGCCGTCTTTGCGCGCCTGCTCGATCACCGCCGGATCATGTGGATCAAGGAAGATATCGAGCTGCGCCTGATACAGATCCTCGACATTCTCGGCGCTCGCCGCTTCTTCGATGCGGTCGGCATCATACAGCATCACGCCGAGATAGCGGATGCGCCCGACGCAGGTTTCGCTGCACACGGTCGGCTGGCCAGCCTCGATGCGCGGATAGCAGAAGATGCACTTTTCGCTCTTGCCGCTTTTCCAGTTGTAGTAGATTTTCTTGTAAGGGCAGCCCGATACGCACATCCGCCAGCCCCGGCACGCCTCCTGATCAATCAGGACAATCCCGTCCTCCTCGCGCTTGTAGATCGCGCCCGATGGGCAGGCGGCCACGCAGGTGGGGTTGAGGCAGTGTTCGCACAGGCGCGGCAGATACATCATGAAGGTGTTTTCGAACTGGCCGTAAATCTCCTTCTGCACCCCTTCGAAATTGTAATCCTCCGACCGCTTGGAAAACTCGCCGCCCAGGATTTCTTCCCAGTTCGGGCCCCATTCGATCTTCTCCATCCGCTTGCCTGAAATCAGGCTGCGCGGGCGCGCGGTGGGGAAGGCCTTGCTCTCGCCCACCTTTTGCAAATGCGCGTAATCGAAGGTGAAGGGTTCGTAGTAATCGTCAATTTCAGGCAAGTCGGGGTTGGCGAAAATCTTCGCCAGCAACCGCCATTTGCCGCCCATTTTGGGCCGGATCGATCCGCCCGGCGTGCGCACCCAGCCGCCGTTCCAGCGTTTCTGGTTCTCCCAGTCCTTGGGATAGCCGATGCCCGGCTTGGTTTCGACATTGTTGAACCATGCGTATTCCATGCCTTCGCGGCTGGTCCATACGTTCTTGCAGGTGACCGAGCAGGTGTGGCACCCGATGCACTTATCAAGGTTCAAGACCTTGCCGATTTGCGCGCGGATTTTCATGCCACAGTCTCCCCTTCGGCCAAGGCCCCTTCGAGCCAGTCGACCTTCTGCAATTTGCGAACGATGACATATTCGTCGCGGTTGGAACCAACGGTGCCGTAATAGTTGAAGCCATAGGCCAGCTGCACGTAGCCGCCGATCATGTGGGTGGGTTTCAACACCGCGCGCGTCACCGAATTATGGATGCCGCCGCGCTGCCCGGTCAGCGGCGATCCGGGGACGTTCACGATCTTTTCCTGCGCGTGATACATGAACAGTGTGCCTTCCTTCATCCGCTGCGACACCACCACGCGGGCCACCAGCGCGCCATTGGAATTGAAGGTTTCCACCCAGTCATTATCGACCAGCTCGGCCTTGGCCGCGTCAACCTCGCTCATCCACACAATCGGCCCGCCGCGTGACAGGGTGAGCATCAACAGGTTGTCGGTATAGGTCGAATGGATGCCCCATTTCTGGTGCGGGGTGATGAAGTTCAGGATCACGTGCGGCGCGCCCTTGGCTTCATCCAGCATCGGTTTCACCGCCTTGGTGTCAATCGGCGGGCGATAGACGCAGAAGCCTTCGCCAAAGGCGCGCATCCACTTGTGATCCTGATACAACTGCTGGCGCCCGGTCAGCGTGCGCCAGGGGATCAACTCGTGGACGTTGGTGTAACCCGCGTTGTAGCAGACATGCTCGCTTTCGATGCCCGACCATGTGGGTGACGAGATGATCTTCCTCGGCTGCGCCTGAATGTCGCGGAAGCGTATTTTCTCGTCTTCCTTGGGCCGCGCCAGATGGGTGTGATCAATCCCGGTTTTCTTGCCCAGATCGGCCCATGCCTTGACCGCAACCTCGCCATTGGTTTCGGGCGCAAGCATCAGGATCACCTCGGCCGCGTCAATCGCGGTTTCGATCTGCGGCTGGCCCTTGCCCACGCCATCATTCAGCACCGCTCCGTTGAGCGCGCGCAGGTTGGCGACCTCGTGATCGGTGTTCCAGCCGATCCCCTTGCCGCCATTGCCAAGCTTTTCCATCAGCGGGCCAAGCGCGGTGAATTTCTGGTAGAGTTCAGCATAGTTGCGCTCAACCAAGGCAACATTGGCCATGGTCACGCCGGGGATCGGTTCGGTTTCACCCTTGCCCCAATCGGCCACATCATAGGGCTGGGCGATTTCATTGGGGCTGTCATGCTGGATCGGGGTCAGCACCAGATCCTGTTCAACCCCCAGCACTTCGGGCGCGATGTCGGAAAATGCCTTGGCGATGCCCTTGTAAATGTCCCAGTCGCTGCGCGATTCCCACACCGGATCGACCGCGGCCGACAGCGGGTGGATGAAGGGGTGCATGTCCGACGTGTTAAGATCGTCCTTTTCATACCAGCTCGCGGTCGGCAGGACGATGTCGGAATAGACGCAGGTGGTCGACATCCGGAAATCGAGTGTCACCAGCAGGTCAAGCTTCCCCTTGGGCGCATCATCGTGCCATTTCACATCCTTGGGTTTCTGCGCGCCGGTTTCGCCCAGATCTTTGCCCTGCACGCCGTGTGCGGTGCCGAGCAGGTGTTTGAGGAAATATTCGTGCCCCTTGCCCGACGAGCCGAGCAGGTTTGACCGCCACACGAACATGTTGCGCGGCCAGTTGGCCGGATCATCCGGGTCGAAACACGACATTTCCAGATCGCCCGCCTTGAGCGCCTGCGCCACATAATCCTTGGGTGCCATGCCGCTGGCCTTGGCCGCCTTGCCCACTTCCAGCGGATTGGTTTTCAATTGCGGCGCGGATGGCAGCCAGCCCATCCGTTCAGCCCGCGCGTTATAATCGATCAGGCTGGCGTCCCAATCGCCATCGGGCGCGGTTGGGGACAGGATTTCCTCCACCCCCAGCGTTTCATAGCGCCATTGATCGGTGTGGGCGTAGAAGAAGCTGGTCGAATTCATCTGGCGCGGCGGGCGGTTCCAATCGAGCGCGAAGGCCAGCGGCAGCCACCCGGTTTGCGGGCGCAGTTTTTCCTGACCGACATAATGCGACCAGCCGCCGCCCGATTGACCCACACAGCCGCACATCACCAACAGGTTGATGATGCCGCGATAATTCATGTCCATGTGGTACCAGTGGTTTAGCCCGGCCCCCAGGATCACCATCGATTTGCCCTTGGTCACTTCGGCATTGGTGGCAAATTCGCGTGCGGCGGTGATGATGTGATCGGCGGGAACACCGCAGATTTTCTCTGCCCAGGCGGGGGTATAGGGCACCATGTCACCATAATCGCGCGCCACATGATCGCCGCCCAATCCTCGGTCGAGCCCGTAATTGGCGCAAAACAGATCGAACACGGTGGCAACGAATGCCTGCCCGTTTTTGAGCTGCATTTGACGCGCCGACACTCGGCGTTTCAGCACGCTGGGATGATCGGTCCCTTCGAAATGGTCATGTTCACGATTGCCGAAATAGGGGAAGGCAACCTCGACCACTTCGTCATGGTGGCCATCAAGGATGGTGGTCAGCCGTAGGCGGGTATCATTGCCGCGCCCGTCCCTTTCCTGAAGGTTCCACTTGCCGTCTTCACCCCAACGGAAGCCCGCCGAACCGGACGGCACCACCACTTCATCGGTGTTTTCGTCAATCGCAACGGTCTTCCAGTCGGGATTGTTGCTCTCGCCCAGATCGTCAAGGAAATCGGCGGCGCGCAGCAGGCGTTCGGGCACCAGCGCGCCGTCTTTTTCCACCAGCCGCACCAGCATCGGCATATCGGAATATTTGCGGCAGTAATCCTCGAAATATTCCGCCTGCCGGTCGAGGTGATATTCGCGCAGGATCACATGGCCCATCGCCATCGCCAACGCGGCATCGGTGCCCTGCTTGGGATTGAGCCAGAGATCGGCGAATTTGGTCGCTTCGGCATAGTCGGGGCTGACCACCGCGACCTTGGTCCCGCGATAGCGTGCCTCTGTCATGAAGTGGGCGTCGGGCGTGCGCGTTTGCGGCACGTTCGATCCCCACAGCATCAGGAAGCCGGCATTATACCAGTCGGCGCTTTCGGGGACGTCGGTCTGTTCACCCCAGGTTTGCGGGCTGGCGGGTGGCAGATCGCAATACCAGTCGTAAAAGCTCATGCAGGTGCCGCCGAGCAGCGACAGGTAACGTGATCCCGCCGCGTAGCTGACCATCGACATCGCCGGGATGGGGCTGAACCCGATCACCCGGTCGGGGCCGTAAGTCTTGGCGGTATAGGCATTGGCCGCCGCGATGATTTCGTTCACCTCGTCCCAGGTCGAGCGCACGAAGCCGCCATGCCCGCGGATCGCGGTGTAGCTTTTGCGCTTGGCCGGATCCTCGACAATCGATGCCCACGCGGCCACCGGAGTGCGCATCACGCGCGCTTCGCGCCACAGCTTAAGCAGGCGCGAACGCACCATCGGATATTTGAGCCGCTGGGCGGAATAAATATACCAGCTGTAGCTCGCGCCGCGCGGGCAGCCGCGCGGTTCGTGGTTTGGCAGATCGGGCCGCGTGCGCGGGTAATCGGTCTGCTGCGTTTCCCAGGTGATGATCCCGCCTTTGACGTAGATCTTCCAGCTGCACGATCCGGTGCAGTTCACCCCGTGGGTGGAGCGCACGATCTTGTCGTGCTGCCAGCGCGCGCGATAGCCATCTTCCCAATCGCGGTTCTGATTGGTGGTGACGCCGTGCCCGTCGGCAAAGCCTTGTTTCGGCTGGCGGAAAAAGGTCAGGCGGTCGAGCAGCTGGCTCATGCTTGGGCTCCTTTCAGGGGTGCATTATGGGGCGCTGGCACTGGCGTGCGGCCACGCTCGATATCGTGGAGCAGGCCGCCCCGGCGGGTGTAGGCCCACCACGTCAGCGCGGCGCAGCTGGCGTAGAAGATCAGGAAGCCCCACAGCGCCGCCATCGGCGTTCCGGTGGCAGCAATCGCGCTGCCGAAGCTTTTGGGGATGAAGAAGGCCCCATAGGCAGCGATGGCCGAGGTGAAGCCGACAATCGCGGCGGATTCCTTTTCCGCCTGCCGCCTTTGGGCCTCGGCACCCAATTCGGGCATCAGCCGGGGCACTTCGACCCGCATGATCGCCGGGATCATCTGGAAGGTCGAGGCATTGCCCACCCCGGTCATGAAGAACATAAAGATGAACATGCCGAGGAAGCCCCACCAACTGCCCGCCTGAAGGAACCAGATCACCCCCAGCACGCCCAGCATCATCGCCACGAACACCCAGAAGGTGACGCGCGCGCCGCCCCAGCGATCGGACACCCAGCCGGTGGCCGCGCGGCTCAATGCGCCAACCAGCGGGCCCAGGAACACGAATTTGAGCACGTCGACATCGGGAAATTCCTGCTTGGCGAGCAGTGGCAGACCGGCGGAAAAGCCGATGAAGCTGCCGAAGGTGCCAGTGTAGAGCCAGCACATCAGCCAATTGTGCTTGCGCTGGAAGATCACCGACTGTTCGGCAAAACTGGCCTTGGCATCGGCAATGTCATGCATCCCGAACCACGCCAGCAGCGTGCTGGCGATGATGAACGGCACCCAGATGAAGCCCGCGTTCTGGAGCCACAACTGGCCGCCGTCTGCCGTCTGCTGCGGTGCGCCGCCCAGCGCGCCGAACACGCCTGCCACAATCACCAGCGGCACCGCGAACTGCATCACTGACACGCCGAGATTGCCCAGCCCGGCGTTCAGCGCCAGCGCATTGCCCTTCTGCGCCTTGGGGAAAAAGAAGCTGATGTTCGACATCGACGAGGCGAAATTGCCCCCGCCAAACCCGCACAGCAGCGCCAGCACCAGAAAGATGACATAGGGCGTATCGGGGTTCTGCACCGCATAACCGATCCCGAATGCGGGGATCAGCAAGGATGCTGTGCTCATCGTGGTCCACAGCCGCCCGCCGAAGATCGGCACCATGAAGCTGTAGAAAATGCGCAAGGTCGCGCCCGACAGGCCGGGTAGCGCGGCCAGCCAGAACAACTGATCGGTGGTATAGGCAAAGCCGATCGATGGCAGCTTGGCCACCACCATCGACCACACCATCCACACCGAAAAGGCCAGCAGCAGCGCGGGGATCGAGATATACAGATTGCGCCGCGCGATGCGTTCGCCGGTGTTTTCCCAGAAATCCGGGTCTTCCGGCTGCCATTCGGCCAGAACCTTGCTGGGCTGCGCAGCGGCGTGTTTGATTTCGTCGTGGATTCCGGCCATTTCGGGGAACTGCGGAAGGCTGCGGCTATCAATCCCGCTGGCCTTCTGTTCCATCTGCCGGATCGCCAGATGCATCCATATGAAAGCCACCGCCACCAGCGCAAACAGCACCATGAAGCAGCTGGTCCAGATACCGGTAAGATCGCTGACCGCACCGAACACGATTGGCAGAATAAACCCGCCCAGCCCGCCGACCAGACCGACAAGCCCGCCGACCGATCCGACATTCTGCGGGTAATAAACCGGAATATGCTTATACACCGCCGCCTTGCCCAGCGACATGAAGAAGCCGAGCACGAACACCGTAATCACGAACGGCACCAGGCTCATCGAGGTGGAAAAAGTGATCGGCCCACGGATGCCTTCGATCACATAATGCGTCGCCGGATAGGACAGCATGAACAGGCAGACCAGCGACACGCCAAAGGTGGCATACATGATCTTTCGCGCGCCATACTTGTCAGACAATATCCCGCCATAAGCGCGGAACACACTGGCCGAGAGTGAGAAGCTGGCCGCCAGCATCCCGGCGGTCTTGATATCGACCTCATACAGATCGACGATGTAATGCGGCAGCCACAGCGCCAATGCCACGAACGCACCGAAGACGAAGAAATAATACAGCGAGAACCGCCAGACCTGTTCATTTTTCAGCGGTTCAAGCTGTTCGATCAGGCCGCGCGCTTTAGCCCCGCTGATTTTGCGCGCGGCAAATTCCGGATCATCCTTGGCGAACAGGTAGAACACAACCGCCACCACCGCGAGCACCGCGGCCCAGACCTGCGCTACGCCCTGCCAGCCAACGGCAACCATCAGCCACGGCGCGAGAAACTTGGTCACTGCTGCGCCAACATTGCCCATCCCGAAGAAACCCAGCGCCGCGCCTTGGCGTTCCTGCGGGTAGAATTTCGAGACGTATGCGACGCCGACGGCAAACCCGCCCCCAGCCAGACCAAGGCCGAGCGCAGCGAGCAGCATCACATAGTAATTATCGGCATAGGACAGCAGAAACGTCGACGCCGCTGATGCCAGCATGGTCAGCGGAAACACGATCCGCCCGCCCCGCTGATCGGTCCACACCCCCAGCAGCAGGCGAGTCAGCGATCCAGTCAGGATCGGGGTGCCGACCAGCAGGCCAAATTGGGTATCGTTCAGGCCCAGTTCGGCCTTGATCTCGATCCCGATGATCGCAAAAATCGTCCACACCGCGAAACAGATGGTGAAAGCGAAGGTGCTGAGACCCAGAGCGCGGTTCTGTTCCGCGCTGGTCACTTGGTCTTGTGGCGACATGGTAAGCTCCCGCTGGAGATGCGTTTACCAGTTCGCAATGCGCACGAGGCGGCACGCGCCTTGTTGATCAAGATCAAATGGGAGACCGCAAAAGACGCAAAATTGATTTGGCCTGATATGACAGCTAGCCTGACCCAACTTACATCAAGTGGTTGCTTGATATGCATCAATCCGGCAGCTAGAATAGTTGCCTAAGCACCGGGGGTGATGACTTTCATGCGAATCGGCGAAAAGCCAGAAATTGCCCGCCTGCCGCTGTTCCGCGATATGGACGACGCCATGCGCGAACGGGTCTTGTCGGGATCATTCCTGCAGGTTTTCCCGCCGCAACTGACGCTGTTCGAGATCGGGCAGCGCGCCGATTTTCTGCACGTGCTGGTTGACGGTCTGGTCGAACTCTACGCCGCCGGAGACGTGCGCGATACGACCATGCGGATCGTTGAGCCAGTGACCAGCTACATCCTTGCCGCCGTCATTAACGACATGCCCTATCTGATGTCGGCCCGCACGCTGGCCTCATCGCGCATCCTGCTGGTGCCAGCGGCGCTGATGCGAGAGGTGATCAAGCGGGACACGGCGTTGATGCAGGCCACCATGCACGAACTGGCGTTGGGATACCGCGACATGGTGCGCGCGCTCACGGACATGAAACTGCGCCAGTCGGCGGAGCGGCTTGGCCATTACCTGCTGGAACACAGCGCCCGCCACGGCGACAAGCAGGAATTTGAACTGAGCGGCGAAAAACGGGTGCTGGCATCGCTCCTGGGGATGACTCCGGAGAACCTGTCACGCGCCTTTGGCACGCTCAAGGCGCATGGCGTAGCGGCGCGCGGCGCGAAAATCCGGATCGAGGACCGCGCCGCATTATCGGCTTTTTCACGGCCCGATCCCGTTCCGCCTGACCAACGTTAGTGCCACCGATCATGAGCGCGCCGCCCGTCACCCGATTGAACGTCACCGCCGCAGAGGAACGGCAAATCCGCAATGCGGTGCGATCCGCTGATGTGCGCTTGCTTGCGCCAGGTTACCGCCTTGCAGAAGAAGCCGATGCCGACGCGTTGCTCGACCTGCTCAGCGATCCGCAAGTGTCCGATCCGATCTATGATCTGCCCCGGCCCTTCACCCGGGAAAGCATCAGGCAATGGATTGTCGATGCACGCGAGCGCCAGCATCGCGGAGAAGCGGTTCTGGCGGTTCTGGTTGACGAAACGGGCGCGATTCTGAGCTATTCCTATTTCAGCGTCTGGCCTGATCGTTCAGCCGCCGAAATCGGCGGGGCATTCCGCGCCGATGCGCAGAGCCAGGGCACCGGCAAGGCGGGTGCGGCGCGCAGTTTTGGCTGGATGTTCGATCACCTCGGCGTGCGGTTGATCGGACTGACTGCCGCGCTCGACAATCTGCGTTCGGCGCGGGTGATCGAGGCGGCCGGGTTCCGTTACATGGGCGAACGCGACAGCATTCGCCCGGATGGAACGGCGCGGCGATCACGCTATTGGGAACTGACGCGTGACGAATGGTCGCGGATGCACACTTGCACTAAAGCATGATGAGGCGGCACTCTTCGAACTTTGGCTCAAGAGGGTGAGCATCAGAATGTCAGTTGCAGCGACAGCCAGCCCTTGGTGGTGTCGGTGGCGAACAGATCGGCGTCGTAATGCGCGAATTTGCCCAGCAGCACGAGATTGGGCCGGATCGGATAGGACGCCAGCAGGTCTATCTCTTGCCCATAGGTGGCACTGGTAGCGGTCGCCGCGAAATCATGGATGATTGCCCGCAGCGCCAACCCCTTTAGTGTAGAGTCCGCGCCGAACCGGTAGCCAACTTCGCCGTATACATCGCGCAGGCCATCGGGCGGGGTGACCAGAAATTTGTCGGCCCAACCATTGAAGGCATGCAACGTCGCCAGCGGGGTTTGCAGGGCAACCGTCCCGCTTCCCTCAAGCCGCTCCCAGCCCACTTTTGCGGTGAACCCGCCGCGCGCAATCCCGGCCTCTCCCACCCAATAATCCAGTCCGAACGCCTGCGGGTTAGCGGCGTGATCGGTCTGGCGGGCATATTCACCAGTATAGAGCAGGCGGATGCCGTTCCCCACGCTGCGTTCGCCCGCCAACCGCACACCAATGGTCTGCGAATTGCTGGCCGGAGCAGCGGGAATATCCAGCCAATAGCCATAGCCTGTCAGCGTGCCGAACCCTTCAACGGCATAGGCCGCGCGCAGGCCGTGAATATCGGTGTCGTGCCAGATGCCCTGCGCCGAATCCGGGCCGAACACCCGGTTGACGCGCCAGGCATACAAGTAATCGATTTTCGCTTCTTTCACCGGCGCAGCGGTTAGCCGGACAGCATCAAGCGTCTGATCGTTCTGCCGCCAGCCGACCGATCCGACCCAGCGCTGGTTATCAAGATTGACCGCCTGTCGCCCGGCGCTGGCGGACAGTTCCTTGACCGGCTGCCACTTCACGATAGCTTGATTGAGCAGCACATCAGAAGGATCAGCGACCACCGGAAACGCCGTGCGTCCGTTGACCGTATCATTGAAATCGCGCGGGCCGATCCGGGCAATTGCCTCACCCTCCACCTGCGCGCTGAATCCATGCCATTCGCCCAGCCTGACCCCGGCCCTGATTCGCAGCGTCGATGCGGTGGCATCCTGCGGCAGACCATCCTGATCCACCAGTTCGAGCCGGTAGCGGATATCGGCATAGGGATCGAGTTTGAGCGTTGCGGGTGCGGTTTCGGGCGCGGGTTCGGCCACCGATGCAGATACCGATGCGGGCGGGGGCGCGTTCTGGGCATTGGCTACGGCAGGAACCGTCAGCAGCGTCAGCACGGCGAGCGATGCGAAAGGTGTGTGATCCATGCAGGCTCACATAGACCGACTGAGCGTCACGCAATTGATGTAAATCAAGGATTGCCAGATGCCATGCCCGGTTATTACGGCGCTTGCGCATTCCAAGCGCGTGATGCGGCGGTATCAGGCGCGGTCAGTGAACCATCACCACCCGCTGCGCTGCCGGGGCAAGGCCGGACATCGCATCGCGCGGTTCGACATTGCCAGCCTGCGCGGCCAACTGATCCAGATTATGCAGCACGATGCATGACCGCCCACGGGTGTCGATAATTCCGGCTTCCTTGAGCTCGGTGATCTGGCGGCTGACCGTTTCAATGGTCAGGCCCAAGCTTTCGCCCACGTCGCGGCGCGACATCGGCAATTTGATGCAGCCGGGCTCGTCATCGGGGCAATCCAGCCGCTCCGCCATGCCCAGCAGAAACCCCGCAACCCGTTCGCGCGCGGTCTTGCGGCCAAGGTTCACTGCCTTGTCACGGCAGCGGAACAGCGCGGTTTGCGAGCGTTCCAGCAGCGTGCGCATAATGCGCGGGCTGGCCGCAGCACGATCATAGAATGCGCGCGCCGGGAACAGGAACAGCGCGCTGTCGCGTAATCCGGTAATCACATGGCGGTGCAGCCCTTCTGCAGGGATCGAGAAGATGTCACCGCCGAAATGGAACGCCACGATCTGGTGCCGCCCGCGCGCCGCGAGCGCGCTCAATTTGGTCGCGCCACCGGTCAGGAATGCCAATGATGCCGCCGCAGGATCGGTTTCAACCGTCTCGCCGCGCATCACCGTGACCGGGGTGGCCAGTTCGCTGAGTTGCCGGGAGAGTTCCGCCCCGGACGGGATGCCGAACGTAGCGCTCAAAAATAGGCGGCAAGCGCCGGGACGGGACATGGCAACCTCAAACAGAATTATGGATGATCGGCTGCATCTGCGGGTTCGAACCGGCCTGCCTTGATAAAGATCAATGTAAGCGCTGCTCCCGACTGCTTACATCAGTGTCAGTAACTGGCGGAGCAGCACGGCCAATGCCTCAGATTACCTATGTCGAATATAATGGCACGGTCCACGACATCGCCAGCCCTGCAGGCATCAGCCTGATGGAAGCTGCGGCGATGCACAAGGTGCCGGGGATTGAGGGCGATTGCGGTGGGTTTTGCGCCTGCGGCACGTGCCATTGCTACCTTGATCCAGCCGACGCCCCCCGGCTTCCCGCGATGCACGATCTTGAACGCGCGACGCTCGATTTTGCGCATGATGTGAATGATCGCAGCCGGCTCGCCTGCCAGATTCCGGTGACCGCCGCGATGGACGGCATGATCGTGCGCCTGCCCGCCCGCCAATATTGAAACCGCAAGCATGGCCCGCCCGCGCTGCGCGCCTCAAGGGAGAGAACCATGGAAACTGTTACAAAAACCCCCGAAGCCAGCCCGCTGCCAAATTGGTTGAAGGGCCAGTCACCCGACGACATCTATCGCAGCCCGCTCGAAATTGCCTGGACGTTCGATTATCTGATGTCGGGCGACAAGATTGAAGACCTCTACCGCCGCGCCAAGCAGGATCAGTGGAACAGTGATGAACGCCTGCCGTGGGATCTGGCGGTCGATCCGTCCAAGCCGCTGATCAATGACGAACAGGACATCTATCACCGGATGCCGTTTTTCCAGAAGCTGTCAAAATCGCAGCAGGAACGCTTCACAGCCCATTCGACCGCGCAGTTGCTGTCGCAATTCCTGCACGGCGAACAGGGCGCGCTGATGACGGCGGCCTGCGTCACCCATTCGGTGCCCGATGCCACTGCCAAACTGTATGCCGCGACCCAGACGATGGACGAGGCGCGCCATGTCGAAGTGTTCGCGCGGTATTGCGACAAGGTGGCGATGGTTTATCCGATGTCGGGCTGGCTCAAACAGTTGATCGATGCCACGCTGAAGGCGGATCGTTACGAGAAGATCATGATCGGCATGAACATGATCGTCGAAGGGCTGGCGCTGGGCGCGTTCAACAACATGTATCGTTCGACCCAGTGCGAATTGCTCAAGCAATTAACCTTCAACGTGATGCGCGACGAATCGCGCCACGTCTCATTCGGCCATGCCTATCTGGCCCCGGTAATTGCCGGACTCGCCGAAGACGAGGTCGAGGATCTGGCCGATTTCGCGTTTGAAGCGGTCAGCATTCTTGCCTTTGCCGGGACTGCGGGGACGATTGCCAGCCGGATTGATCCCGGTTTCATGATGGTGCTGGAAAATTGCGAGATCGATGCGGATGATTTCTTCGCCGGGCTGCGTGAGGCCGAACAACTCGGCATCACCCGGCAATTGCCGCCGGGGCAGATCCACTCGCTTGAACACCTGATGCTGCCCGCGCTCGCCCGCGTCGGCTTGCTGACGCGGCGGGTTCGCGGGCGCTATGAAGAAGCCGGTATCCCGATTTCGGAAGACCCGCGCATTCTGCACGCGATGGAAGGCGGCCACCCGGTCGCCGCCTGAAGCTCCGTTCACTCCCGCCCCTCCCCAAGGGAGTGACCTTGCCGCCTTCCGGCCCCTTCGGCCGGGGGGCGGTTTTGTCTTGAGGCTGCGCGGGCGCACAGGAAAGCATTTTTTCGGGCCCACAGTCGGTCGATTGATGAATGTCAATCCATCGCCAATGTCGCCCCGTTAGAGAGGTTATTCACAAGATGATGTGGCTGGGGCCAGTCGGAGCCACAATATACTCGGGAGACCATAGATGAACGCAGTTGCCACACCTGTCGTCCGCATCGCCGCGATGCGCGGCTCACCTGCCGCCAGTAGCGGCATCGATTGCGGCGCAACCGTCGATGAATATGTTTCAGGGGCCGACTGGCGGATCAAGGCGAACGCCAATGTCGGCTATTCGCATGCGGGTCTGATCAGCAACGTCGCTGGCAAGGTGATTGCCAATTACTGGCTCGATCAAGTCTATGCCCCGGAAGAAGGCCTTGCCCACCGCCAAGGCGACCTCCACATCCACGATCTCGACAGCCTCACCGGCTATTGCGCGGGTTGGTCCTTGCGCGCCTTGCTCAATGACGGCTTCAACGGCGTGGCCGGGCGCGTGTCATCGCGCCCACCACGTCATTTCCGTGAAGCGCTGGGGCAAATGGCCAATTTCCTCGGCATTCTGCAATCCGAATGGGCCGGAGCGCAGGCGTTTTCCAGCTTCGACACCTACCTTGCGCCCTATGTGTTCCGTGACAATCTGTCCTTCGCCAAAATAAAGAAGGCGATCCGCCAGTTCGTCTACAACCTCAACGTTCCTGCGCGCTGGGGGCAATCGCCGTTCACCAACATCACGCTCGACATCACCGTGCCCGAGGATTTGCGCAATCTCTATCCGACCGCGCATGACCGCCATCTGTTTGCAGGGCTTGACGATGCCGCCCTGCTTGACCGCGCCCGCCAGCGCGATCTGGGGTTGCGCAGCCTGGAAGACCTGACTTTCGCCCATTTCGCGCCTGAGATGGAGCAGATCGTGATCGCCTATTACGAGATCATGACCGAGGGCGATGCCACCGGCCAGCCATTCACCTTCCCGATACCGACGGTCAACATCACCGAGGATTTCGATTGGGACAGCCGGGTCGCCAGCGCGATTTTTGATAATGCCGCCAAGGTCGGGTCCTCATACTTTCAGAACTTCATCGGGAGCCAATATATACGCGATCCGGCGAACGGCGAACGGCGCCCCAATCCGGACGCCTATGCGCCGGGCGCGGTGCGATCGATGTGCTGCCGCTTGCAACTCGACCTGCGCGAATTGCTCAAGCGCGGGAACGGGCTGTTCGGTTCGGCCGAGATGACCGGTTCGCTCGGAGTGGTTACGATCAATATGGCGGCGCTGGGTTACCGCTTCAAAGGCGACCTTGATGGCTTCACGGCCGAACTCGACCGGCTGATGGACATCGCCAGCTCCACGCTCGAGAAGAAGCGGATATTCGTCCAGAGCATGTATGATCGCGGGCTATATCCCTATACCGCGCGATACCTGCCGTTCCTGCGCAATCACTTCTCGACCATCGGGGTGAACGGGATGAACGAAATGGTGCGGAATTTCACCGGCGATGCCCACGATCTGACCGCTCCGGAAGGGATAGAGATGGCGCTCGGCATCCTCGACCACATGCGCGCGCGGCTGGTTGGCTACCAGGCACGAACCGGCAATCTCTACAACCTCGAGGCCACTCCGGCAGAGGGGACGACGTATCGGTTCGCCAAGGAAGACCGCAAACGTTTCCCCGATATCCTGCAGGCAGGCAGCGGCGATAACATTTATTACACCAACAGCTCGCAAATCCCCGTCGATCACACCGAAGATCCGTTCGAGGCGCTGGAATTGCAAGATGATCTGCAGTGCAAATACACGGGCGGCACGGTGCTGCACCTCTATATGAGCGAGAAGCTGTCGAGTTCGGATGCGGCGCGCGGGTTCCTGCGCACCGTGCTGACCCGCTACCGTTTGCCCTATGTCACGCTCACCCCGGTATTCTCGGTGTGTGATACGCACGGCTATCTTGCGGGCGAGCAGCCCGACTGTCCAGAATGCGGCAACAGCACCAAGGTTTGGACGCGGGTCATGGGCTATTTCCGTCCGGTCGACAGCTTCAATAAGGGGAAGGTCGGAGAACACCGCCAGCGCCGTCACTTTACCGAAGATGCCGCGATGGTGGAGAACCTGTTTGACCGCGCTGGCTGATCGCGCCGGAACCGAACGAAGGCGGGCGCGCGTCGCAGCTCCGTTCCACGCGATCACGCCATTCACCCTCCTCGACTTTCCTGGGCGCAGCGCCTGCATCCTTTGGGTGGCGGGCTGCAACATGCGCTGCGGTTACTGCCATAATCCGGAGATTGTGTTCGGCAAGGGAACGCTTACCGGCGAGGACGCGCTGGCGTTTCTACGGCGGCGGCAAAGACTGCTGGAAGGCGTGGTGCTTTCAGGCGGAGAGGCGACGACGTGGCCTCAACTTGTCACGTTTGCCGCGCAGGTGAAAGCTTTGGGGTTTGCGGTAAAGCTTGATACCAACGGTTTGCGGCCCGACGTGGTCGCGCGATTGCTTGATCACAGGCAGATCGATTATGTTGCGCTCGACTACAAGGCGCCGTCTGCAAGCTTCGAGAAGGTTACCGGAACCCGGGCCTTCGTTCGGTTTGCGCGGACGCTCGATTTGCTGTGCGGACAGGATCGGGTGCCGTTTGAAGTGCGCACCACGGTGCACGACGCGTTGCTGAACGAAGATGAGGTGCTGGCTATCGCTAATGATCTGGCGCGGCGTGGCTATCGGGGAACGCTGGCGGTGCAGCAGGCCGTGGCTGACCCGGATCGCCCGCTGCTCGCCCCGCTCCCGCCGGTGCGGCGCAAGCTCGATACGGCGTGGCTGGCAAGTCGCTCTCCGATAAGGCTGGATTTCCGCTGAGCCATTTCAGGTCAGCAGATGAGGCCGAGGCCATTCATAGCGGCTTCTCCGAAACGGCATAGGCTTTCGGCGGACGCTGGCCAACTTGGTGCCTGTTCATCCCACCGCAAGCCAAACCGTGTATTCCTGTCGACGAACCGAGTTCATCAACGCACAGGAGACACAGGATGAGCGCCTATACTTTCCGTTCCTCGCGCCCTGACCACTGGGTCAGCCCGCGTCCTACCCGCGATCCGGCGCGTCTGTCGGCGATCCACGGCCCGCTGCGGCCGATGCAGCAGCCCGGTCTGCTTGCACGGCTGTTCGCGCTGAACTGACGCGCGCCCAAGCAATCTTGCAATTGCCACGCGCCGCCCGTATAGACGGCGCGTCTTTTCTGACATTGGTAGCATATCCAGCCCCTCCGGTGACCTTGTCCCGGGCGGCGCGGCCCCCTACCTGAAAGCCGTTGGGAATGACGCCGGAATTCACGCGAAGGGATACGAGGCTTTATGGCCGAGCAGAAAAATAGTGCCGAACCCAAGGCCGAAGAAAAAAAGCGCAAGACCTCACCTGGCGAATTCGTCAATCAGGTGCGCGCCGAAGGCAGCAAGATCGTGTGGCCGACTCGTGAAGAGACGGTGCGCACTTCGATCTTCGTGTTCATCTTCATGCTGATCCTCGCGCTGTTCTTCCTCGCTATCGACAGCGCGTTCGGCGCGATTGTGCGCGGCGCGATCGGCCTGCTGCAATAAGGCCCCGGCCAGTTCATTCTGCCCGTCAGACCCACTCTCAAGGACATTTCATGGCTCGCTGGTATATCATTCACGCCCATTCCGGTTTCGAAAACAAGGTGCGTGACGCAATCATTTCCGAAGCCGGACGGCTTGGCCTTTCCGAAGGCGTTGAGGATATTCAGGTTCCCACCGAAACCGTGACCGAGGTGAAGCGCGGCAAAAAGGTGCAGGTCGAACGCAAGTTCATGCCCGGCTATGTGCTGGCCAAGCTGAACATGACCGATGATGTCTATCACCTGGTCAAGAACACCCCCAAGGTCACCGGCTTTCTGGGTTCGGGCACCAAGCCGCAGCCGATTTCCGAACGCGAAGCCGCGCGCTATTTCGGCGGCGTGGCCGAAGCCAAGGCAACCCCCAAGCACGAAATCAGCGTCGATTACGAAATCGGCGATTCGGTCAAAGTGCTCGACGGCCCGTTTGCCAGCTTCAACGGGATCGTCGAAGAACTCGATTTCGACAAGGCCAAGGTCAAGGTTTCCGTGTCGATCTTCGGCCGCGCGACCCCGGTGGAACTCGATTTCGAGCACGTCGAACTGGCGAAGTAGCCCTCGGCCTTTTGGGGCCTGTTTCAATCATTGGCCTGTGGCCGACCATGTATTGTATGCAGACTGCGCCACTTATGCGGCTGCGGTTCGCGCGGCGATTTCGGGTGAAATTTTATGTTTACAGGCCTTTGGCAAGGCGTCATGCTCTCGTTCGGCCAATCGTCGAAACCTGTGGGGGGGGGCGACAAAATAACGGAGGATGGCGGGCGTGAAAGGGACGATACTCGGATATAATCAAGCGGAGAACAAGGGCGCGATTTCCCATTCCGAGGGTGCGCGGATTGATTTCCACCTCGAAAGCTGGAGAGGCGATCGTGCCCCCGCAGCCGGGATGGTCGTCGATTTTGAGATTGTCGACGGCGTGGCAAGCGATATTTACCCGATTGCCCAAGGCCCCGCGCACCTCCCCGGCGCGCAGCAAGGCGGGCAGGATACCGCGCTGCTGCTGGGCATCTTCGCGCTTGTTTCATTGGCGGTTGGCTACCTCACCTCGTGGATGGGGATTGGGTTCCTTTTTTTTCTGATTTCCGCAGGGCTGGGCCTTGCCGCAATCATCACCGGAAAGGATCAGGAGCGACGCACGGGCTATACGCTGGGCATGATCAATTGCGGCTGCCTTGTAGTCGGTACGGTGTTGGGCTTGGTGATCTTCATGATCTGGGGCGCCGCCATAATGGCAAATTTGTAACAGCGGCTGCGGCACTCCATCTTCGGGCACGGCCTGTCCGCTAAACGAGAGCGCCGTCGCGCCGAATGGCTCTAGTTCCCGCTCAAGCCTGTTGCCTTTTGCGCGGTGCACCATTAATGGCGCCCCTTCCCGCAAGGGATTCGTGTGGAAGGCGGGAATTCCCGCTGTTTGACCACTTAACATGAGAACACGATTTGCCGCGCCGATTGTGCGGTGGTTCGACAGTGTGAAAGGAACGGCCCCATGGCCAAGAAAATTGAAGGCTATATCAAGCTGCAGGTGCCCGCGGGCTCTGCCACCCCGTCGCCGCCGATCGGCCCGGCGCTGGGTCAGCGCGGCGTGAACATCATGGAATTCTGCAAGGCGTTCAATGCCTCGACGCAGGAAATGGAAAAGGGAATGCCGATCCCGACCGTGATCACGGTCTATGCGGATCGTTCATTCACCTTCATCACCAAGACCCCGCCCGCATCGTTCTTCCTCAAGAAGGCGGCTAAGCTCAAGTCGGGTTCGAAGGAGCCGGGCAAGATTTCGGCCGGAACCATCACCAACTCGCAGATCAAGGAAATCGCGGAAGCCAAGATGGCTGACCTCAACGCGAATGACATTGATCAGGCGATGAAGATCATCGCCGGCAGCGCCCGTTCGATGGGCCTTGAAGTGGTGGAGGGCTGAACCGATGACCAAGATTTCCAAAAAAGCCAAAGTGCTGGCCTCGCTCGACCGCGAAAAGCTTTACAGCGTTGACGAAGCACTGAGCGTGCTGCGCCAGTACAAGACCAAGTTCGACGAAACCGTTGAAGTCGCCATGAACCTCGGAGTTGATCCGCGTCACGCCGATCAGATGGTGCGCGGCATGGTGTCGCTGCCTTCGGGCACCGGCAAGGACGTGAAGGTGGCCGTGTTCGCGCGCGGCGACAACGCCGAAAAGGCGCTGGCGGCTGGTGCTGACAAGGTCGGCGCTGAAGACCTGATGGAAGATATGCTGGCGGGCAACCTCGATTACGACCGCGTGATCGCTTCGCCCGACATGATGGCGGTGGTTGGCCGTCTGGGCAAGACGCTCGGCCCCAAGGGGCTGATGCCGAACCCCAAGCTGGGCACCGTCACCCCCAACGTCGCGCAGGCGGTCAAGGACGCCAAGGGCGGCCAGGTCGAATACCGCGTCGAAAAGCAGGGCATCATCCATTCGGGCATCGGCAAGCTGAGCTTCTCCGACGACGCGCTGAAGGCCAACTTCAAGGCGCTGACCGAAGCGGTGGTGAAGTCCAAGCCTTCGGGTGCCAAGGGCAAATATGTGCGCAAGGTCACCGTGACCTCGAGCATGGGCCCGGGCCTCAAGGTTGACCTTTCGGAAGTCGAAGGGGCGTAATTTGTGGGGCGAAGCCGCACCAGCGGCTTCGTTTCCTCGCTCACGCGACCTGACGGTCGCATCGCTGCGGGCAGCCGGTCGGCCTTGCGAGCCCTGTGGGCTCGTTGGGCGGCAATCGCCTAACAATAATGGGGTCGGGGGCTGTGTGCTTCCGGCCCCTTTGTTTCCCGTATCAACCCTTTGGATCAGGCCTGCGCGTCAGATTCCGCCGGGGGTGCAAGCGTAACCGCCCGCCGTCAGCCCTTCGATCAGGCTGTCGCAGCAGGTCTTGAGAGCGTCTGCGCTGGTTGATCGCACCACGAAATTGGCACCCACCCGGCCTTCACGGAAAAACGGGTAGGATCCGATCTGGCAGGCCTCGTGCGCGGCTTCGGTGCGGCGCAACAGGTCGGCGACTTCGCTTTCGGCAATCCAGCAGCCGATGGTTTCGGTGAGCAGCGGCGCGCCGCCTTCCAGCTCGCCCGTCAGCGCGTCGAGCATTCCCGCCGTGATATGCGGCACGCCCGCCATCAGGAACAGGTTGCCGCGCCGGATGCCGGGCGCGCCGGACATGCGGTTGGGGATCAAGTCGGAACCCTCAGGCACGCGCGCCATGCGCAGCCGACCTTCATTAAGCCCGCCGCGGGTTTCATAATAACGTTCGAGCAGCGCGCGCGCTTCGGGGTGAACCACCACCGGCACGCCCAATGCGGCGGCGACCGCATCGACGGTGATGTCATCATGCGTCGGGCCAATGCCGCCGGTGGTGAACAGGTAATCATAGGCGGCGCGAAGATCGTTCACTGCGGCCACGATCCGGCTTTCGACATCCGGCACCACCCGCACTTCGGCCAAGCGGATGCCCTGCACCTGGAGCCAGCTGGCCACCTGCGCGATGTTCTTGTCATGCGTGCGGCCGGAAAGGATTTCATCACCGATAACGACAAGTCCGGCGGTCCAGATTTTTTCAGGAGAGGTCATGGCCAAAGATTAGGGGAGAATGACAACAATCAAAAGAGATTCGTCGCCATCTCCCCTGACTTATTCCGCTGCCTCAAGCTGCTCGCCAGCCGATTGAGCATTCGCTCCCGCTCGCGTGAAGGTCAGGATGCCATCGGTCAGCGGATCGCGCTTCATCCGCTTGCGATCCAGCAGATATTCCTGATTGAGCCGCCACGGATAGGACACCGAATTGCGCGGCATGATGTGTTTGCCGCGCTGGATATATCCGCTTGAAAAATCGAACACGTCATCTTCGACAATCGCGACTTCGCCTTCGGGGGTGAGCGCCGGGACGGCGATAGTCGCGCCGGTCTTGCGCATATGTTCCAGCACCCGGCAGACAAAATCGGAATTGATATCTGCGCGCAAAGTCCAGCTGGCGTTCAAATATCCGAACACCACCGCAAGGTTGGGCAGGTTCGAGAACATGCAGCCCTTGTAATAGAACCGCTGGTTGAATTCGACCGCTTCGCCATCGACAGAAATCGCGATCTTGCCCGCCACCGCCAGTTTCAGCCCGGTTGCCGTCACCACGATATCGGCGGGCAGGAACTGCCCATCGGTCAGCCGCACACCGCCCTTTTCGAAACTGGCGATATGGCCGGTGACGACGCTGGCCTTGCCCGCATTCATCGCATCGAAAAGATCCTGATCGGGCACCAGACAAAGCCGCTGTTCCCACGGATTATACGGCGGGGTGAAGCTGGCCTTGTCGTAATCCGGGCCGAGCGCTTCTTCGATCTTTGTGTAGAGCGCGTCTTTCACCTTCTGCGGCTTGTCGCGCGCCATCTTGAACGCATAATCCTGCATCCGGATGTTCTTGAAACGGGTGATTCGGTAGGCGAGGTTTTCGGGTAGAATCTTGCGTAGGAAATTGGCGATCGCATCCTTTGCCGGGCGGGAGAACATCCACGTCGGCGTGCGTTGCAGCATGGTGACGTGCGCGGCATCTTTCGCCATTGATGGCACGATTGTCACCGCAGTTGCGCCCGATCCGATCACCACCACGCGTTTGCCCGCGTAATCGAGGTCTTCGGGCCAGAATTGCGGGTGGATCACCTGACCTTCAAATTCGCCGAAATCGAAGCCCGGATCGTAAGGCTCGTCATAATCGTAATAGCCTGATCCGAGATACAGGAAATTAGCGGTCATGCGGGTGCGCGATCCGTCGGTCAGTTCAATCTCGACATGCCAGCGCGCTTCGTCGTGGCGGAAATCGGCACTGATCACCTTGTGGCCGAGACGCATATGCTGGCGGATGCCGCGCTCATCGACGATATGGTCGAGGTAATCGAGGATCGCTGGCGCATCGGCGATCGATTTTTCATGCCGCCACGGTTCGAAATCGAAGCCCAGCGTGTGCATATCGCTATCCGAACGGATGCCGGGATAGCGGAACAGATCCCACGTGCCGCCCAGATTATCGCGCCGGTCGACGATGGCGTAGGTGTGATGCGGGGCCTTTGATTCCATATGCGCGGCCATGCCGATCCCGGAAATCCCGGCACCAACGATCAGCACGTCGAAATCTGGTGGTGTTGCAAGCATGACAGGCCCTCTCTCCCTTGTTGACACTGATGTAACCACAGGCTTTGCGCAAAAGCGAGTCTTGAATGGCATTCTGCAACTGACTTTTGGGTGACGCGGGCAGGCCGAACCGCTAGGCGCGCAGGCATGAGAATGTTGCTACGTCTGTCGGGCCCCCTGACCGTTCTTGCCTTGGCCGTGCCGCTTGCCGCGCAGGATGATGAGGTTCTGAACGTGGAACCTCGGCCCGAAATCATCGTTACCGGGCGCGGGCTTGATCCGGCACTGTCGACCAGCATCTACGCCACCACCACGCTGGAACGCGATGTGATTATCGCCAGTCCGTCGGGCCGGATCGAGGATGTGCTGCGCGGCGTGGCGGGATTCCAGCAGTTTCGCCGTTCGGACAGCCGTTCATCCAACCCGAGCGCCCAAGGCGTGACGCTGCGCGCGTTGGGCGGCAATGCCACCAGCCGCGCGCTGGTGCTGCTGGACGGGGTGCCGATTGCCGATCCGTTCTTCGGCTTTATCCCGTTGTCCGCCATCGCCCCTGAAACCTTGGGCACCGTGCGGGTGACGCGCGGCGGCGGGTCGGGGCCGTTTGGTGCTGGCGCACTGGCGGGCACGATCGAGCTGGAAAGCGCCGCACCCGGAGAGAGCGCGCCATTGCTCGCCAGCGCAGCGATCAACAGCCGCGCCGAAAGCGAACTCAGCGGCGTGCTGACCCAGCGATTGGGGCGCGGGTTCGCGGTTGCCAGCGGGCGCTGGGATCGCGGGCAGGGGTTCTTTACCACGCCCGATGATCAGCGCGTCCCCGCCACTGCGCGCGCCGGGTTTGATAGCTGGAACGCGGCCCTGCGGGCGGTCGCCCCGCTGACCTCAGATGTCGAACTGCAAGCCCGCGTCGCGGCATTCCGCGATAACCGCACCTTGCGTTTTGACGGCGCAGATTCGACCAGCGAAGGGCAGGAGGCCAGCCTGCGTATCGTTGGGCGCGGGGCGTGGCAATTCGATGCACTCGCCTATGTTCAGGCGCGCGATTTTACCAATGTGGTGATCAGTTCGACCCGCTTTACCCCGGCACTCGATCAGCGCGCCACGCCATCAACCGGGGTGGGCGGCAAGTTCGAACTGCGCCCGCCGCTGGCCGAAGCGCACGATATCCGCATCGGTGCCGATTACCGCCGCGCCGATGGGGAATTGCAGGAAGACGCGATCAGCGCCTTTACCGGGCTTTTCACCGAACGCCGCCGCGCGGGCGGGGCGACTGCCAATCTCGGGCTGTTTGTCGAGGATGACTGGCAGATCGGCCCGCTGCTGGTCAACGGCGGGCTGCGCGCGGATCGCACCAGCATTACCGGCGGATTTTTCCGCGCGGTCGATCATGCCGGGGTGCCGGTCAATATAATCAGCGCACCTGACCGGTCGGACTGGGCGGTAAGCTGGCGCGCGGGCGCGTTGTTCTATGCCACCCGGCGGCTGGATATCCGTGCCGCCGCCTATACCGGACTGCGCCTGCCGACCTTGAATGAACTCTACCGCCCGTTTGTGGTGTTTCCGGTGGTGACTGAGGCCAATGCCGCGCTGGAGAATGAACGGCTTGAAGGGTTCGAGGTGGGGCTGGACTGGCAGCCGATCAATCAAATCGTTCTGTCACTCACCGCGTTCGATAACGAGGTTGAAAACGCCATCGCCAATGTGACCATCGCCCCCAACCTGCGCCGCCGCGAAAACCTGCCCGCGATCACCGCGCGCGGGGTTGAGGCGAGCCTTGCTGCCAAATTCGGCGCGGTCACTATCGATGGTTCGCTGGCCTGGACCGACGCCGAGGTGCGGGGCGAAGGCGCTTCGCTTGATCTTGACGGGAACCGTCCGGCGCAAACCCCCGAATTCGCCGCGTCGGTCACGTTTGGCTGGCAGCCTGCGCCCGGTTGGCGGGTGGCGGGAACCCTGCGTCACGTTGCTGCTCAATTCGAGGATGATCGCGAGGCCGATCGGCTGGCACCGGCCACCACGCTGGACGCATTTCTCACTGCGCCGCTCGCCGGAAAGCTTTCAATGGTGGTGCGGGCTGAAAATTTAACGGACGAGACAATCATCACCCGCAATCAGGGCGGATCGATCGATCTGGGCGCGCCGCGCACCGTGTGGCTGGGTTTACGCTACGGCTTCTGACCTTGCTTGCGGCAACGCATCATTGTTGCGTTTGCGAATTCTATATTGCAATTATGGTGCGCCGCAACACATTATGTTGCATTTTTGCTACTATTAATCAGAAGTTTGTCTGCGCCGCTTGTGAGCGCGCGGAGGCCTGATAGGTTTCATCTCACAACCCCAATATCGGCGCAAAGACCGGCTGGGGTGGAGAGAGGGAGACACTGATGCGCAAGTTTGCAGCCTTTGCTGGCGGCCTGATGGCCTGCAGTTCACTTACCACCCCCGCCTTTGCTCAGGATGCGGCCGAAGACGCTCCGGCCGTGCGGGAAGGCAACGTCATCATCGTGACCGCCACCCGCCGCGCGCAGGACGTGCAGGACATTCCACTGGCGGTGACCGCGATTTCGCCGCAGCAGCTGGAAAATCAGGGCGTGAGCGATATCCGGCAGATCTCGGCGCTCGCACCAAGCTTCACCAGTTCACAAGCGCAGTTGGCGTCAGGCTCGGTCGTGCTGCGGGTGCGCGGGATCGGGACCACATCGAACAATATCGGCTTCGAAAGCGCTGTCGGCATCTTTGTCGATGGTGCGTATCAGTCCCGCCCGGGCGTCGCGCTCAACGAATTTGTCGATGTCGAGCGGGTCGAAGTCCTCCGTGGGCCGCAAGGCACCCTGTTCGGCCGCAACACTTCGGCCGGCGCGCTCAACGTCACCAATGTCCGTCCGGACGTTACCGAATTCGGCGGCTTCGTGAATGCTGGCTACGGCAATTTTGACGAGATCAGCGTGCAAGGTGCCATCAACGTTCCGATCGTCAGAGACACGGTGGCCGTTCGCCTGACCGGCGCCTTTCGTGAGCGTGACGGGTTTCTGACGGTCGCTGATCGCAACGGGAACGACATTGGCGATACCAATGATGTCGATCAGTGGTTGGTGCGCGGCCAGATCGGATGGGATACCGATAGCGGGTTGCGTGGACGCATCATCGCCGATTTTTCCAATAGCACATCAAGCTGCTGCGGCGCGATTGAACTGTTTCAGTCACCATTGGTGACCGGCGGGGCGTTTGCCGCGGTCGGGCTTGGCGCGAATGGCGGCAATGGCCAGCCTTCGGTATCGACCACGCCGCGCGATCAGGGGGCGTTTGAGCAGGCGCTCAACAACCGCGTCGTCTCGGCCAATTTTGCCCCGATTGCAGATATCGACAATTACGGCGTGACCGGCGAACTGGAATTTCCGGTGTCGGACAATGCCGATCTGATCTTCATCGGCTCCTACCGCAAATTCGAAAGCTTCGAAAACTACGATTCGGATTTCAGCGGGCTTGATATCTTCAACGTCGATGCGCTCAATCTCGATATCGAAACCTGGACTGCTGAACTGCGGCTTCAAGGCGAAGCCTTTGGCGGCAAGCTCAACTACATGGTCGGCGGCTTCTATTCGGACGAACAGCTTGACCAGTCGGTCAGCTTTTCGCTGGGACAGGACTTTGGCGAGAATGTCGGTGCGCTGCTGTTCGTGCCGACCGGCGGTGCGCTTGGCCCCAACCCGCTGTCGGTGTTCACCGGGGTTGATCCGGCAGGCACCACCAACACCAACCGGTTCCAACAGGATGCCAAGAGCTACGCCATCTTCACGCATAATTCGTTCGAGATCACTGACGGGCTCGAGCTGACTGTCGGTGCGCGTTATTCGTGGGAAGACAAGGAGGGCGGCTTTACCCAGACAGCGGTCAACAACCAGATCTGCCCGGCGGTTCTGGGTGCGCTGGGCGGGGTTCCGGGCGCTTTGCAACCTGCCTTTATCGGTCTTGGCTGTTTCGGCTTCACCGCTCCGGCTGATCTGCCGCAGGCGGCCGTCTTGCCGCTGCCGCGTACCTTCCAGGAAAACTTCAACGACGAAGAACTGATTTACACCGTCAAACTGGGCTATGAATTCAGCCCGTCGATCAATACCTATGCCAGCTTCACGCATGGTTATAAGGCGGGTGGGATCAACCTTGATACCACCGCAGCGGTGGACGGGGCCGATCCAACCTTCCTTTCGGAAGAGGTTGATGCCTACGAAATCGGGCTAAAAGGCCAGACTGCCAATGGCGATCTGACGGTCAATGTCGCGGCATTTTATGAAGAATTCACGGACTTCCAGGTGCTCGAATTCACCGGAACCGCATTTGAAACGTTCAACGTGCCCAAGGCCGAAACGAAGGGCGTCGAAATCGAAGGGCTGTTCCGGCCCAATGACGAACTGACCTTCAACTTTGGCGCGACCTTCCTTGAGGCGAGCTACCCCGACGATTGCGCTGGTACGCAGACATCGGTTCAGGTGGTGGCGCTGTGCGGCAATGATCTGACCAACGCGCCGCAAATCGTCGCGTTGATTGGCGCATTGTGGGAAAAGCCAATCAATGCTTCGACCGAAGTGTTCCTGTCAGGCCAGGTGCGGATGGAGGATGATCAGCGCACCTCGACCCAGGCGATCATCCTGCCCGATGCCGCCGCCATCGCGGCCAATGGCGGTTTGCAGCAGGCGATCGATGCTGCCGACCCGATCATCGCCGATATTCAGGATGGCAAAGCCTTCGTGAACCTGCGCGGCGGACTGCGCTTTGCTGGTGGTCAGTACACGATCGAGGGCTGGGTCACGAACCTCACCAACGAAGTGGTGCGCGGGGTGACATTCAACACCACCTTGCGCGGAACCGGCGCGGCCAATTCACGTTCAGCCTTTGTCCTGCCGCCGCGCCAGTATGGTGTTACGCTGCGCGCCAAGTTCTAGGACGCGCAGGCTTCGGCCACAAAAAAGGGCGGCTCGATGGTTCGAGCCGCCCTTTTTTGTTGTTCTGTGAGTCCCCGCGAAGACGGGGTTCTCAGTCCGGTGAAGCATGATCGTGCCTGAGGCTCCCGCCTGCGCGGGAGCGCAAAACAAACTACATACTCCGCGCGATCAGCATCTTCATCACTTCGTTCGATCCGCCGAAAATGCGCGTGATGCGGGCATCGCGGTACATCTTGGCGATCGGATATTCGTTGATATAGCCCGCGCCGCCATGCAGTTGCAGGCACTTGTCGACGACTTCGCCTTGCAGTTCGGTCACCCAGTATTTCGCCATCGACGCGGTGGCGACATCGAGCTCGCCCCGGAGCAGTTTGGCGATGCAATCATTGACGAACACCCGTGCCGCCGTGCCGCGCGCCTTGAGATCGGCGAGCACGAACTGGGTGTTCTGGAAATCCCAGATCGTCTGCCCGAAGGCCTTGCGCGATTTGACATATTCGACCGTGGTATCGAGCGCCTTTTCGATCCCCGTGGCCGCGCCGATGGCGATCACCAGACGTTCCTGCGGCAATTCGCCCATCAGCTGGTAAAAGCCCTTGCCCTCGACCCCGCCGAGCACGTTTTCGGCCGGCACGAAGACATTGTCGAAGAACAGTTCCGACGTATCGGCTGCATCAAGCCCGATCTTGTCGAGTTTCTTGCCTCGCTGGAACCCTTCGGCGCCTTCGGTTTCCAGCAGCATCAGCGAGATGCCCTTGGCCCGTTCGTTCGGGTTGGTCTTGGCGACGACCACGATGAAATCGGCGGTTTGCCCATTGGAGATATAGGTCTTGGCCCCGTTGATGCGGTAGCCATTGCCATCGCGCAGGGCGGTGGTGGTGATCGCCTGAAGGTCGCTGCCCACCCCCGGCTCGGTCATCGCAATCGCGCTGACCAATTCGCCGCTGACCAGCTTGGGCAGGTATTTCAGCTTCTGTTCTTCGGTGCCGTGGCGCACCAGATAGGGCAGGATGATCGTATTGTGCAGGCTGGCGGCGAACCCATCAACGTCGTGTTTGGCCTGCTGATCGATCACCACCAGATCATGCCGGAAATCGCCGCCGTGGCCGCCATATTCGGTCGGGACACTCACGCCGAGCAGGCCTGCTGCCCCGGCTTCGCGCCAGAATTCGCGTTCCACCATACCATCGTCACGCCATTGCTGGACGCGCTTTTGCGGGGCGTGCTGCTGATAGAATTTGCCGACGGCATCAGCGAAAATGGCGATTTCTTCTTCTTCCATGAAGGCCGGTTGCGGCACGTTGATGACGGGCATTTCTTTCTCCTTATGATCCCAAATACTGTCGGTTCGCTTACCCAAGCCGCCAAAAATGTTTCGCGTGAAACATTGGGCTAGCGCGGTCTAAGGCGGGTCTAGGCAGGGTCTGGGGCGACCGGGCCAAGCAGGATTACCCGCCGTGGGGCGAAACCGTTGCTTATTTCCCCGTCCAGTTGGGTTTGCGCTTTTCGGCGAAGGCCGCCGCGCCTTCGCGCGCATCATGGCTGACGAAAACCGGCCCGATCAATTGCCCCTGCTTGGCGTAGCGATCTTCCATAGCCCAGCCGCGCGATTGCTTCATCACCTGTTTGGATACCTTCACCGCCAGCGGGCCATTGGCCGCGATTTTCGCGGCCAGCGCCTTTGCGCCGTCCAGCGCCGAACCTTCGGTGACTTCGTTGATCAGGCCGATTTGATAGGCGCGCTCTGCCCCGATGAAATCGCCGGTCAGCGCCAGTTCCATCGCGATGCGTTCGGGGATCTGATCGGGCAGCATCATCACGCCGCCAGCAGCGGCCACCAGTCCGCGCTTCACTTCGGGAATACCGAATTTGGCGTTGGCATTGGCGACCACCAGATCGCACGCGATCATCAGTTCCAGCCCACCTGCCAATGCATAGCCTTCGACCGCCGCGATCAGCGGCTTGGCGGGCGGGGCCTGCACCACGCCGCCAAACCCGCGCCCTTCGACGCTGGGGGTTTCGCCGCGCAGGAAGCCTTTGAGATCCATGCCCGAACAGAATGTCCCGCCCGCGCCGGTGATGATGCCGACGCGCAGATCATCCTCGGCGTCCAGCCGATCCATCGCCGCCGCGATTCCTTCGGCCGCCGCCTTGGTCATCGCATTCTTGGCTTCGGGACGGTTGATGGTGACGATCAGGATGCCGTCTTCAACCTCGGTCAGCACTTCGGGTGGGGTATTCTCGCTCACGGCTGTCTCCCTATTGATTTTAGCATTGCGAATTGAAACTCAATTCTTGTGCAAGTGGTGGAGGCGGTTTACCAACACGTCAACCGCAATTTCGTTATATCGGAGAGGATCACCATGGCTGAAGCATATATCATCGACGCAGTGCGCACCCCGCGCGGGATCGGCAAGCAGGGGAAGGGCGCGCTGGCGGCGCAGCATCCGCAGCATCTCGCCGCCACGGTGATGAAGGCGATTGCGGAGCGCAACCACCTCGACACCAGTACGGTTGATGACGTGATCTGGTCGGTTTCGACGCAGGACGGGATGCAGGCGGGCGATCTGGGCCGCATGGCATCGCTTGACGCGGGCTATGACATTACCTCATCGGGCACCACGCTAGACCGGTTCTGCGGCGGCGGGATTACCAGCGTCGCGCTGGCATCGGCGCAGGTGATGAGCGGGATGGAAGATTGCATCGTCGCTGGCGGAACCGAGATGATGAGCCTTACCTCGGCCATGTCTCAGGAGAAAATGCGCGCCGGGCTGAAACCGCCGATGATGGGCAGCTATAACGAACGCCTGCAGGCGGTGCATCCGCAATCGCATCAGGGCATTTGCGGCGATGCGATTGCCAGCATGGAAGGCTTCACCCGCGCCGATCTGGACGCGGTCGGCTACCGTTCGCAGCAACGCGCCGCCGAAGCGATGGCGGCGGGCCGATTCGCCAAATCGCTGGTGCCGGTGGTGGCGGATGATGGCACCGTGCTGCTCGACCACGATGAATACCCGCGTCCGCAGACGACGATGGACGATCTGGCCAAGCTGGAACCGGCCTTTCCCAAGATTGCCGATGTGCCGCTGGACGAGAAGGGCACGACATTTCGCAAGCTGATCAACCAGAAATATCCTGACCTCGACATTCAGCATTTCCACCACGCGGGCAATTCGTCCGGCGTGGTTGACGGCGCGGCGGCGGTGCTGATTACCAGCAAGGACTACGCGCAAAAGCACGGGCTGAAACCGCGCGCGCGCATCGTTGCCACCGCCAATATGGGCGATGATCCCACGCTGATGCTGAATGCGCCGGTGCCTGCCGCCAAAAAGGTGCTGGCGAAGGCGGGCCTCACGGTGGACGATATCGACCTGTTCGAAATCAACGAAGCTTTCGCGGTGGTCGCCGCCAAGTTCGTGCGCGATCTGGGGCTGGATTGGGACAAGGTCAACGTCAACGGCGGATCAATCGCGCTGGGCCATCCGATTGGCGCGACGGGGTCGATCCTGATCGGCACCATCGTCGATGAATTGGAAGCGCGCGGCGGGCGTTATGGCCTGGTGACGATGTGCGCGGCGGGCGGCATGGCCCCGGCGATCATCGTTGAACGGGTCGATGGTTTTGTCGACTAACATCGCTGACAACACCCCGGTCATCATCGGGGTCGGTCAATATTCGGAGAGGGTTGGCGAACCCGGTTACGCCGCCCTCTCCTACATGGACCTTGGCGGACGGGCGCTGGCTGCGGCGATTGCGGACAGCGGCGCGACAGGGTCTGTGGCCGATGCCATCGACACGCTGGCCGCGATCCGCGCGTTTGAAATGTCGCGCCCGGATCGCAAACCGCCGTTCGGTGCGGCGGATAATGTGCCGCGCGCGCTGGCGAAGCGCGTGGGTGCCAACCCGGCGCGCGCGATCCTCACCCCCACCGGCGGGCAGACCAATCAGCAATTGGTGGGCGAATTTGCCGCAGCGATCGCGGCGGGGGACAGCCAATGCGCGGTGATCGTGGGATCGGAGGCGATCTCGACCGTGCTGGCGCTGACCGCCAAGGGTGAGGCACCCGACTGGTCGGAAGCCATCGGTGGCGCGTTCGAGGATCAGGGCTTCGGGGTCGAGGAGCTGCTGGAGCCCGCGCTGTTCGCCCATGGCGCGAGCGGGGCAATCCCGCTCTATGCGCTGGCGGAAAATGCGCGGCGGGCGAAGCTGGGCATGGGGCTGGAGGAATACCGGCTGGAAATCGGCAAGCTGTTCGCGCCCTTTACCCGCGTGGCCGCCGCCAACCCGCACTCCGCCGCCCCGGTGGAGCGCAGCGCGGAAGAATTGGCAACGGTGACGGCGCGCAACCGCATTGTCGCTGAGCCTTACCCGCGTATGACCGTGGCGCGCGATCAGGTGAATCAGGCCGCTGCGATCATTGTCGCAAGCGCCGGGCTGGCCCGCGCGCTGGGCGTGCCCGAAGCCAAGTGGGTGCATATCCACGCGGTCACTGCTGCGACCGAGTTGAAGCTGTCCGAGCGGCCCGATTTGTCCGCCAACCCCGCCTCCATCTCCAGCGTCGAAGCGGCATTGGCGCGGGCGGGGAAGGGCATGGATGACATCGCCTATATCGATTTCTATTCGTGCTTCGCCATCCCCGTGTTCAACCAATGCGACCATTTCGGCCTGTCCGCCGACGATCCGCGCGGATTGACGCTGACCGGGGGCCTGCCGTTCTTTGGCGGGGCGGGGAACAATTATTCCGCCCACGCCATCGTCGAAGCCGTGCAGCGGGTGCGCGCCGACCGGGGGGCTTTCGCGCTGGTGGGAGCGAATGGCGGGTGGATGAGCAAATATGCCACTGGCATCTACTCGACCACGCCCGCCGATTGGTCTGTGGGTGACCGCTTTGCCAAACTGCCCAAGGCGGCCAATGCCGTCCCCGCCTCCGCCGCGCCGTTCGATAGCGCGACGGTGGAAACCTACACCATCAACCGCTCCCCCAAGGGCGATGCGGCGATATTCATCGGGCGCAATCCGGCAGGCGAACGGGTGTGCGGCAATGCTGATCTGACCGACCCCGCAACCGCTGCGGCATTCGAAGGCGGCGCGCCGTTCGGAGCGCGACTGGCGGTGGTTCGCGATGAGCACGGGCGCAGCATCGGGCGGATCGCTTAGCGCATACCCACCCTTGCGCGAATCGCTGCCTTCGGGTATTTGGTTTCAATTGAAACTAATTGCTTGCCGCAGGGGATTGCCGCGATGAACGCACCGACCAACAAAGCTTCGGCCACCGACCTGTTTGAAAACCCCGCCGGGCTCGACGGGTTCGAATTCGTCGAATTCTGCGCGCCGGAAAAGGGCGTGCTGGAACCTGTGTTTCAGGCGATGGGCTTCACCCGCGTGGCGCAGCACCGTTCCAAAGACGTGGACCTGTGGCGACAGGGCGGCATCAATCTGATCGCCAATTACGAACCGCGCAGCGCCGCGTGGTATTTCGCGCGGGAACACGGCGCGGCAGCCTGCGGGATGGCATTCCGGGTGCGCGACGCGGCCAAGGCCTATGCCCATCTGATCGCCCAAGGGGCAGAACCCGTCGCCAACGAACCCGGCCCGATGGAACTACGCATCCCCGCGATCCGCGGCATCGGCGGCGCGATTTTGTATCTGGTTGACCGCTATGCCGATACGGGCGTTGGTAATGGTAAGGGTGGGGGCCTCACCATCTATGACATCGATTTTGAATACCTGCCCGGCGTTGATCCGCATCCCGTCGGCGCGGGCTTCCACACCATCGATCACCTGACTCACAATGTTTACACCGGGCGGATGAAGTATTGGGCGGACTATTACGAGACCCTGTTCAACTTCCGCGAGATCCGCTTTTTTGACATCAAGGGCGAATATACCGGCCTCACGTCCAAGGCGCTGACCGCGCCCGACGGCAAGATCCGCATTCCGCTTAATGAAGAAGGTGAAGGCGGGAAGGGCCAGATCGACGAGTTCCTCAAGGCCTTCAATGGGGAGGGCATCCAGCACATCGCGTTGATCTGTGATGATCTGCTGGCGTGCTGGGATCGGCTCAAGGCGCTGGGCGTCCCGTTCATGACCGCGCCGCCGGCGACCTATTACGACATGCTCGACGGACGCCTGCCCGGCCACGGTGAGGATGTGGACGCGCTCAAGATGCGCGGCATCCTACTCGATGGCTCGACAGAAGGCGGCCAACCCCGGTTGCTGCTGCAAATCTTCGCGCAGGCGCAGGTTGGCCCGGTGTTCTTCGAATTCATCCAGCGCAAGGGCGATGACGGCTTTGGTGAGGGCAATTTCAAAGCCCTGTTCGAAAGCATGGAACGCGACCAGATCATCCGCGGCGTGTTGAACGTTGAGGAACCGGCGGAGTAGGCGCAAACCGTTCTCCCATCCCCGTTCGCCCTGAGCTTGTCGAAGGGCTGTTCTTCTTTGGGAAGGCAGGACAGAAGAAAAAGCAGGGCTTCGACAAGCTCAGCCCGAACGGAGTTGGTTATGACCAAAAACGCAGCACACCCCGTCGCACACCCGGTGAATCTGGCCGGCATCCACCATGCCGCCTATCGTTGCCGCGATGCAAAGGAGACGGTGGAATGGTATGCCCGCGTGCTGGGCATGACCTACACCACCGCCTTTGCCGAGGATCACGTGCCGTCAACCGGCGAATATGATCCCTATATGCACATCTTCCTCGATGCGGGGAACGGCAACATCATCGCCTTTTTCGAACTGCCGAACCAGCCGGACATGGGCAAAGACCCCAACACGCCCGCCTGGGTGCAGCACATCGCGCTGCGGGTGCCCGATATGGCGGCACTGCTGGCGGCCAAGGCGCATATCGAAGCGCAGGGGGTGGAGGTGCTCGGCCCGACGCATCACGGCATTTTCCAGTCGATCTATTTCTTCGATCCCAACGGGCACCGGCTTGAACTTGCCGCCGACATTGGCACGGCGGATCAATATGCCGAGCTCGCCCGCGTCGCGCCGTTGATGCTGGAAGAATGGTCGAAGACGAAGAAAGCCCCGCGCCACGCCGATTGGCTGCACGAAATCGCCCGCGCCGAGCACGCGGCGAAAGGCTGATCCCGGCACCATTCGATCCGGCGAACACCGCATTCGCCGCTCTGCCAATACTTACGCGATTCCGGGGGATGGCCCGTTCAGGCCTCCGCTGAACTGTCACGCGGCCCGGCGGGCCGTCCGCGCCGCGCTCCCTTGCTGACCGCCACCTTGACCCCGCGCCGCGCCAGCGCCTCACGCAACAGCACTTCGATCTCGGCGTTGACGCTACGCAGGTCAGCATCCGCCGCGCGTTGAAGCGCATCGTGAAGCGCCGGGTCAAGGCGCAGGGCAAAGGCTTTTTTTGCGGCCATGATGCAATCAGTAGAGCGACCCTGCGTTGACCACCGGCTGGGTTTCGCGCTCGCCGCACAGCACCACCATCAGGTTCGATACCATCGCCGCGCGGCGTTCGTCGTCAAGTTCGACCACGTTTTTCTCGGACAACTGGGTGAGCGCCATTTCCACCATCGACACCGCGCCTTCGACCAGTTTGCGCCGTGCGGCGATCACCGCTTCGGCCTGCTGGCGGCGCAGCATTGCGCCTGCGATTTCGGGAGCATAGGCAAGGTGGGTGAGACCGCATTCGTCCACCGTGATCCCGGCCACCGTCAGCCGCTCGATCAAGGCAGCGCGCAATTCAACGCCCACTTCCTCGTGATTGCCGCGCAAGGTCACTTCGAGATGTTCGATATCATCATAGGGGTAGCGAGAACCGATTGATCGCACCGCGGCTTCGATCTGGGCATCGACGAATTCGCGGTAATCATCGACGTCGAACAGCGCCTGTGCCGTATCGGTAACGCGCCAGACGACCTGCGCGGCCATTTCAATCGGGTTGCCGCGCGCATCGTTGACCTTGATCTTTTCCGAGATGACATTGTTGGCGCGCACCGCGATTTTCTTGCGCGTCAGCCACGGCAGCACCCAGCGCAGGCCTTCGCTGCGGTCAGTGCCCTTATACGCGCCGAACAGCTGGATCGCGGCGGCTTCGTTGGGGTTGATCATGTAAAACCCGGTGAGCACCAGAACACCGATCACACCGGTGATGATCGCACCAACCAGACGCAGCCCATCGGGATCGTCCGGGGTCATCGCGCTGATAAACAGCCACACTGCCGCGACCACCAACACCAGCGAAACCAGCAGCATCATATAACCGCTCTGCGTTGCCGCTGGGGTTTCCCGACTGCGATTGAGGGCGGGGGTATCAGCAATTGCCATGACGAATTCTCCGATTCGATATAATTATGATATCATATTTATATCAGGATGCGCGACGGTCAAGCGGATTCGGCCGGGCTGTTGATCAGCAAGGCACTGGCCAGTTCTTGCCCAGCGGGCCGTTGCGGCAATGCAGGTTCTCGGCCATGCTCAAGCGCGCGGGCCCCACCCGGCCTATATCAAGCGGCTGCGGGCGGGCATCCGGGTGAGAGGGGAATGGCAATGCGGATATTTGTGACGGGCGGCAGCGGCTATCTTGGCCGAAACCTGATCCGGCGGCTGGTCGCCGATGGGCATGACGTGGTGGCGCTGGCCCGCAGTGATGCTTCGGCGCAGGCGGTGGAAATGCTGGGGGCAAAGGCGGCGCGCGGCGATATTCTCGATCGCCAAAGCCTCGTCACCGGGATGGCGGGCTGCGCCGGGCTGGTTCACGCGGCGGCTGACACCGGCCATGCGATCCACGAACCCGATCAACACGCCACCAACCTTAACGGCACCCGCAATGTCTTCACCGCCGCGCGTGAGGCGGGCATTGGCCGCGCGGTACACATCAGCACCGAAGCGGTCTTGCTGTCGGGCAAGCCATTGATGGATGCGACCGAAGCACAGCCCTATCCGGCGCGCTTTGCCGGGAGCTATTCGGCCAGCAAGGCGGCGGCGGAGCAGATGGCGTTGAGCCTGTCATCGCCCGCCATGCCGATCATCGCGGTGCGCCCGCGCTTCGTTTGGGGGCGTGATGATACCACCGCGCTACCGCAGCTGATCGCCGCAGCGCGCAGCGGAAAACTCGCGTGGATTGCGGGCGGCACCTATCTCACATCGACGACCCATATCGATAACGCGGTTGAAGGGATCGTGCTGGCGCTGATGCATGGCAAGGCGGGCGAGGCCTATTTCATCGCGGATGACGAACGCAGCACATTCCGCAGCTTCGTTTCGCGCCTGCTGGAGGCGGCCGGGGTTGAGGCAACCGACAAAACCGTGCCACGCATGGTGGTGCGCGCAGTGGTGGCGGTTGGCAGCACGATTGAACGCCTGACCAGCGGGGCGATTGCAGCGCCGATTGGCGCGCAGGAATACGGCACGGTCGGGGTAGAGGTGACGCTGAATACCGAAAAGGCGCGCCGCGAACTTGGCTATCACCCGATCATCAGTGTGAACGAAGGAATGTCGACTGTCGTGCCTGCGGTGTAACCGCGCTCTGCGTCCGTCTGTTCGCCAAAAAGGCCCCCGGTATCGCTACCGGAGGCCTTTCTGTGTCACTCGCCATACGCTCAGTGATACGCTCAGTGATATTGGGCGTAGCTCACATCGAAGCGGTCAGCATTCATCACCTTGTTCCAGGCCGAGATGAAGTCGGCCACGAATTTGCCCTCGGCCCCGGCCTCGGCATAGACCTCGGCCTGAGCGCGCAGCATCGAGTTTGATCCGAACACCAGATCGGCGCGGGTGGCGCGGTATTTCTCCGCCCCTGTGGTGCGGCAGGTGCCGACATATTCCTCATCGCCGCTGCCATCCACGGGCGCCCACTTGGTTCCCATGTCGAGCAGGTTGCGGAAGAAGTCAGTGGTCAGCACGCCGACCTTGTCGGTGAACACGCCGTGCTTGCGGTTGCCGCTGTTGGCACCGAGCACGCGCAGGCCGCCGACCAGCACGGTCAGTTCGGGGATCGACAGGCCGAGCAGATGCGCCTTGTCGATCAGCATCTCCTCGGTGCGCACCGATGCCTTGGTCTTGAGGTAGTTGCGGAAACCATCGGCAAACGGTTCCAGCGGTTCGAAACTCGCCGCGTCGGTGTGTTCCTCGCCCGCATCGCCGCGCCCGCCTGTGAACGGCACGGCCACGTCATGCCCGGCATCCTTGGCCGCCTTTTCGACCGCAGCCGACCCGGCCAGCACGATTGCGTCGGCCATGCTGAGGCTTCCACGATGCGCGTCGATCACGCCGAGCACCTTGGCGAGTTCGTCGGGATCGTTCGCCGCCCAGCCGCTTTGCGGGGCCAGCCGCACCCGCGCGCCGTTGGCGCCGCCGCGATGGTCGGAATTGCGGTAGGTCGAGGCCGAAGCCCACGCGGCCTTGACCAACGCGCTGACGGTCAGGCCAGAGCCGAGAATAGCCGCCTTGAAGCGCGCCACTTCGGCACCAGCAGGCGCGGTGCCAGCGGGAACCGGATCCTGCCAGATCAGCGTTTCAGCCGGGACTTCCGGCCCCATGTAACGCACCTTCGGCCCCATATCGCGGTGGCACAGTTTGAACCACGCGCGCGCAAAGGCATCATCCAGCTGTTCGGGGTTGGCGAGGAAACGTTCGGAGATTTTGCGATATTCCGGGTCCATCTTCAGCGCCATGTCGGCGGTAGTCATCATCGTCGGCACCCGCTTGTTCGGGTCACGCGCGTCGGGGGCCATGTCTTCGGGATCAGGGTTGATCGGCGTCCACTGCTGCGCGCCTGCCGGGCTCTTCACCAGCTCAAAATCATATTTGAACAGGATGCGGAAATAATCGTGGCTCCACGACGTCGGGTTATTCGACCACGCTCCTTCCAGCCCGGACGTGGTGATGTTGCCTGCCGCGATTTCGGCCTCGTCCGTCAGCCAGCCAAAGCCTTGCAGATGCAGGTCTTCGCTTTCAGGCGCGCCGCTGAACGTGTCCGAAGGGGCAGCGCCATGCGCCTTGCCAAACGCGTGGCCGCCAGCGGTGAGCGCGACGGTTTCTTCGTCATTCATTGCCATGCGGGCGAAGGTTTCGCGGATATCGCGCGCGCTTTCCAATGGATCGGGATTGCCGCCCGGCCCTTCGGGATTGACGTAGATCAGCCCCATCTGGATCGCGGCGAGCGGGTTTTCCAAATCGGCGCCATCGTCAGGCCGGATGCGGGTGGCAACGCCTTCGTTGACCCACTGTTCTTCGGTGCCCCAATAGGTGCTTTCGGGTTCATAGACGTCTGCACGCCCGCCGCCAAAGCCGAACACCGGGCCGCCCATGCTTTCAATCGCGACATTGCCCGCGAGGATGAACAGATCGGCCCAGCTGATGTTGCGGCCATATTTCTGCTTGATCGGCCACAACAGGCGGCGCGCCTTGTCGAGGTTGCCGTTATCGGGCCAGGAATTGAGCGGGGCGAACCGCTGCTGTCCGCTGCCCGCGCCGCCGCGCCCGTCACCGGTGCGGTAAGTGCCTGCGGCGTGCCACGCCATGCGGATGAACAGCGGGCCGTAATGCCCGTAATCGGCGGGCCACCACGGCTGGTTATCGGTCATCAGCGCGGTGAGATCGGCCTTGAGCGCATTGTAATCGAGTGCGTTGAAGGCTTCGGCGTAGTCGAAATCCTCGCCGTAGGGGTTTGCGCTGCGCCCGCCTTCGGTCAGGATGTCGAGCTGCATTGCTTGCGGCCACCAATCGCGGTTGGTGCGGCCCAGCAGGCTGCGTGTTCCGGCATCGCCATTGAATGGGCAGCCGCTCATCTCGCCAGTTTTTGCGTCCATGAGTGTTCTCTCCTTACAGGTTGATTGCGTGAGACTCGCCAGTCGGGCGCAGTCTATGGATAGACAATGACGCTTTCACGATGGCGCGTCCAATCGATTAATGCGCGTGTATTGATTGATGGAAGCGATTGATGGGAGCGTGGGGCATCACGAAACCGAGGTGTCCTGCGCGCGCGACCGCTAACCCATCTGCGCGCGTTCCTGCCCGCGCTATCGCTTATGCTACTTGAGCGCGGTGCAGCAGCTTGTGATCGGCCAGCACCAGCGCCATCATCGCTTCGACCACCGGGGTGCCGCGGATGCCGACGCAGGGGTCGTGGCGGCCCTTGGTGACGACTTCGACTGCTTCGCCCGCGCTGTTGATCGATTCGACCGGGGTGAGGATGGAAGATGTCGGCTTGAACGCCACCCGGCAAACCACTGGCTGCCCGGTTGAAATCCCGCCCGCTGTGCCGCCCGCGTGGTTGCTGGCGTAGATTGGCTTACCCTCATTGCCGGGCCGCATCCGGTCGGCGTTTTGTTCGCCGGTCAGGCGCGCGGCCTCGAATCCGTCGCCGATTTCGACGCCCTTGACCGCGTTGATGCTCATCATCGCGGCGGCCAGATCGCTGTCGAGCTTGGCATAGATCGGCGCGCCCCAGCCTGCGGGAACGCCGGTGGCGACACATTCGACCACCGCGCCCAATGACGATCCGGCTTTGCGGGCTGCATCAACCTTGGCCTCCCACCGCTTGGCGGCTTCGGGATCGGGGCAGAAGAACGGGTTGTTTGCGATTTCAGTGTGGTCGATCCGCGCTGGGTCGATCCGGTCGCCGCCAAGCTCGCACACATAGGCCACGATGCTGACTTCCGGGATCACCAGCCGCGCCACCGCGCCCGCCGCCACCCGCGCCGCCGTTTCGCGCGCGCTGGAACGCCCTCCGCCGCGATAATCGCGGATGCCGTATTTGGCGTCATAGGCGTAATCGGCATGGCCGGGGCGATAGGATTGCGCGATGTCCGAGTAATCTTTTGACCGTTGATCGGTGTTTTCGATCATCAGGCTGATCGGCGTGCCGGTCGTCCGCCCTTCGAACACGCCCGACAGGATGCGCACCAGATCATCCTCGCGCCGCTGGGTGGTGAAGCGGCTGGTGCCCGGCTTGCGCGTATCCATGAACGGCTGGATATAGTCTTCGCTGATCGCCAGCCCCGGCGGGCAGCCATCCACCACCGCGCCCAGCGCAGGCCCGTGACTTTCGCCCCAAGTGGTAAAGCGCAGCACGCGCCCGAAGGTGTTCCAGCTCATGCCTTGCGCTTATGCGCAAACCCGCTGATTTGTCCACCAAGCCGTCATTGCGAGCGGCGCAGCCGCGCGGCAATCCAGCGCGTTCGTGTGCCGCTCTGGATTGCCGCGCTACGCTCGCAATGACGATAACCCCACTCAGGCTCTGGACTGTTCTCGTTCTGTCCGTCACAACCCTGCGCGCAAGCAGTGAAGCGGTAACGCAGACAGGGAATCATGATCGCCAAACTCTCAGGCAGGCTCGATGCGTTGGGCGAGGACTGGGCCATCGTCGATGTCGGCGGGGTCGGCTATCTCGTCCACTGTTCGCGCCGCACATTGGCCGCGCTGGGCGAAGTGGGAGAGGCCTGCACCGTACACACCGAATTGCAGGTGAGCGAGAACGACATGCGCCTGCTGGGCTTTGCCGACAGCGCCGAGCGTGACTGGTTCCGGCTGCTGACCGGTGTGCAGGGCGTGGGGAGCAAGGTGGCGCTGGCGATACTCTCGGCGCTCTCGACCGGAGAATTGCGCGACGCCTGCGGACGCGGCGATGCGGCGATGGTGGCAAGGGCGCAGGGCGTGGGGCCGAAACTGGCAAGCCGGATCGTCAACGAATTGAAGGATAAGGCGGGCGCGATGCCCGGAGGCGTGAGCGGGGTTGCGGTCGGCGTGACTGCCGCGCCTGCGGGAAGCAAAGGCGCGGACGCGGCCAGCGCACTCGAAAACCTCGGGTTCAAACCGGCGGTTGCGGCGCAAGCGGTGGCGCGCGCGCTGGAGGAACTGGGGGATGGCGCCAGCGAAGGCGACCTCATCCGCGTGGCATTGAAAAAGGCAGCATCCTAGGAGGAAGTCTCATGCGTATCATCACCACTCTTGCGCTCGCATTGGCCGTTATCGCCGCCGCCCCGCTCGCCGCGCAGGATCGCAGCGCGTTCAAACCCGGCCCGGTAATCACCGACTTCGGCCCGCACGCCCCGGTGCCGGGTATAACGCAACTGCCCGCCGACACCGAATTTGCGGTTGCTTTTGATGTGGCGACCCCGGCGGCGGAGGGCAGCGCCAATCGCGGGTTTGAAAGCGCGGCGCGGTTCCTCAATATGCACGTGGCGAACGGCGTGCCTCAGGAGAATATCCGGCTGGCGGTGGTGGTGCACGGCAAGGCCTCGCTCGAAGTGCTGACCAACGCCGCCCACGCCGCGAACGCAGCCGGGGGCGGGGGCGATAACCCCTCGGCCAAACTGGTGGAGGCGCTGCTGGAGGCGGACGTGCGCTTTATCCTGTGCGGGCAAAGCGCGGCGGCTTACGGCATCAAGCCCGAAGACCTGATCCCCGGCGTGGAAATGGCGCTGTCTGCGATGACCGCCCACGCGCTGTTGCAACAGAACGGCTTTACGGTGAACCCGTTTTGATGGGTGCGATGAACCCCACCCCTCGTCACCCTGAACTCGTTTCAGGGTCTATCCCGCCATCAGCGCAGGTCGATGGGAGGCAGCCCCAACCCAACCGCCAGATCATGCCAATCGGGATTCTCGCTCTCGATCAGGTTGATCTTCCACTGCCGGTGCCAGCGCTTCAATTGCTTTTCGCGGGCGATGGCGCGCTCCATGTCGCCCAGCAGCTCGTAACGGACGAGGCGGTGGACGTGGTAGCGGCTGGTGAACCCCTCGGCCACTTCGTTGCGATGCTGCCAGAGCCGCGCGGTGAGATTGCTGGTGACACCGATGTAAAGCGTCCCGTGCGGCTGGCTCGCGAGGATGTAGACGCAAGGCTGGCGCTCGGTTCGCATGGGATTGAGACTGCGGCACGATGGATGCTGAAACAAGTTCAGCACGACGATTTCTCAAAAGTTTGCCCCATCCCTCGTCACCCTGAACTCGTTTCAGGGTCCATCCCGCCATCATCGCGGTGGCAGCGCAATCGCGCGATGGCGAGCTTGTTGTGATGCGCCGCAGTCTCGTCATCGCACTGGTCAGTATCGCGTTTCTGTCCGGATTTGCGAGCGGTTGCTGGGCAGAGGGCTGGCTTGATATTGATGATTGCCTCGACCGGGGCGGCGCATGGGATTACGAGCGCAATACGTGCAGGTATGAATGACTGACCCCACCCCCCTCCACACCCCCGCCCGCCAGCCGGGCGACCCTGACGCTGCGTTGCGGCCCAAGCGGCTCGCCGAATTCGTCGGGCAGGAGGCCGCCAAGGGCAACCTTGCGGTGTTCATCGCTGCCGCGCGCGCGCGGGGGGAGGCGATGGATCATACCTTGTTCTTTGGCCCGCCGGGTCTGGGCAAGACCACGCTGGCGCAGATCATCGCGGGCGAGTTGGGCGTGGGTTTCCGCGCCACCAGCGGCCCGGTAATCGCCAAGGCGGGCGATCTCGCCGCGCTGCTCACCAATCTTGAACCGCATGACGTGCTGTTCATCGACGAGATTCACCGCCTCTCCCCCGTGGTTGAGGAAGTGCTCTACCCGGCGATGGAGGACCGCGCGCTTGATCTGATCATTGGCGAGGGGCCATCGGCGCGCTCTGTTCGGATCGACCTGCCGCCCTTCACCCTGATCGGAGCCACGACACGGCAGGGCTTGCTGACCACGCCGCTGCGCGATCGTTTCGGCATCCCGGTAAGGCTTAATTTCTACAGCCATGAAGAATTGGAGCGCGTCGTCACCCGCGCCGCCGGGTTGCTTGGCCTCGCGATCCAGCCCGATGGCGCGCACGAAATTGCGCGGCGTTCACGCGGCACCCCGCGTGTGGCCGGACGCCTGCTGCGCCGGGTGCGTGATTTTGCCGATGTTGCGGGCGCGGCCTCTGTCACCCGCCATGTCGCCGACGAGGCGCTGACCCGGCTGGAGATCGACCGGCTCGGCCTTGATGCGATGGACCGGCGCTACCTCACCATGATCGCGACCACGTACAAAGGTGGCCCGGTGGGGATCGAAACGCTCGCGGCGGGCCTCGCCGAACCGCGCGACACGGTCGAGGAGGTGGTCGAACCCTACCTCATCCAGCTCGGCCTGATCGCCCGCACCGCGCGCGGGCGGATGCTGAATGATGATGGCTGGGCGCATCTGGAACTGGCGCGGCCCGTTGATTCGTCCGCACCGCAGCAAAGCGGGCTGTTCGACGAAGATGGTTAACGCAGGCCGCTAACCAGCCGCCTGTTTTCGGTGCCAGTTCGGGACAGCGCGCCCGAAATCCCGCAGAACCGGGCCAAATCCGGGGCGTTGGTGGGCCTTGGCATGGTTAAGCCGGTTGCCCGGTGGCGGTTTCTGACCTCAAAAGCAGGTTGGTTTCGGGGGAGGTGCGGATGGTCCGCATTCCCCGCCACAGGCAAACAGGGTTAACGACTATGTCGCTCAAACTGGCCATCGCAAAGCTTTCTGCTGCTGCTGCGGGTGTTGCATTGTTGCAGGGCGGCGCGGTGCGCGTGGCCGAGCCGATGAACACCGACGCGCCGGAGTTCAGCTCGGAAATTGATGGCAAGCTGATCGCGGTCGATCCGCAAACCGGCGCGCGTTACATCAAGACGCGGACCCGCGATTTGCCGCCGCCCGAACAGCGCCGCCGCCGGATTGTCGAACGCACGGTTGAATGCCAGCCGGTCTCCCCCGGCGCGGTTGGCGCGCCGAGCGTGCCTGCTGGCGCGGTTGAGGCCTATTTCGATCCCAATGAATGCCCGCCGATTGCGCAGGTCGCCTATATGCCGGCCCCGCTGCCCCCGCTTCCGCCGATTTCGGGTGGCGGCGGCCCGGTTGGCGGTTTTGGCGGTTACGGCGGCGGGTTGGGCTTTGGCGGCGGCTTCGGTGGCGGCTTCTTTGGCGGGCTCTTCGGCGGCGGCGGGTCGTCATCGGGCGATGTGTCGGTTTCAACCACCACCAGCACCAGCGGCGGCGGTGAAGGCAGCAGCGGGGTTGTGGTCAATGTCGACGTCGACAATTCGACTTCGACCACTTCGTCCTCGGGCCAGATCAGCAGTTCCACCACCTCGTCCACCGGACAGATCAGCTCATCGACGGGTCAGGTTTCGACCTCGACCTCAACCGGGACGGTGTCGAGCAGCACCGGGGCGGTTTCGTCGTCGGGCGATGTGTCTTCGTCGACCGGCGCGGTGTCGAGTTCGGGCAACGTCTCTTCGTCGACCGGGGCTGTGTCGAGTTCCACCGGCGCGGTTTCCAGCTCCACTGGCGGCGTGTCGAGTTCGACCGGGGCGGTCTCCAGTTCCTCAGGCAACGTCTCAAGCTCGTCTGGCAATGTATCTAGCAGTTCGGGCAATGTTTCCAGCTCTTCGGGCAATGTCAGTTCTTCGACTGGCGCAGTTTCGAGTTCGTCGTCGTCATCTTCGTCGTCGAGTTCCTCTTCGTCGTCCTCGTCGAGCTCATCGGGGGGCGCCACCAGCGGCGGTAGCACCTCGGGCGATCTGACTAGCAGCACCAGCAGCAGCACATCCTCGTCGTCCTCCTCGTCGAGCAGCACCAGCGGATCGTCAGGCAGCAGTGGGTCGTCGGGTTCGAGCTCGTCGTCGAGCAGCAGTTCTTCCTCGTCATCATCGTCGAGCAGCGGCAGCACCTCGGGCGGTCACGAAGTTCCCGCGCCGCCGATGATGATCCTGTTCGGCCTTGCCGCCGCCGCGATCCTAGGCCGCCGCAAGTTAACGGGCACGCCGACCGCCTGATACCAAAGCGCGATGGGGCTGACTCATCGGGCTTTGGTTAAGCCCGTGCGGCGCTTGAGCATTTCCAATGCGTGATGCGTCAGCATCTCAGCGCGCTGGTATAAAGTCGAAAACGCGTTCACGCTTGCACGGCGAGCGAGAAGGGCGGCACCGGGGGGAGCCGCCCTTTTCTTATCCGATGGTGGGGGAATTAACGCGGCGCGATCGGCTGCTGCGCTTCGTCCCAGGCGATGATTCCTCCGGCGAGGTGTTCCACCGGCTTGCCGGTTGCATCAGCCAGCCGCTCACCCGCAATCGCTGATCGGCGGCCTGAACGGCAATAGAGCACAACCTCACGCCCATCCGACAGATCAAGCTTGGCCGGGTCAAACCGATCAAGCGCGATGTGTTCCGCGCCGGGGATCGCGCCTTCGGCCACTTCGGCATCGGTGCGCACATCGATCAACCGGACATTGCCCGCCGCCATCCGCGCGGCAAGCTCTGCGGGTGAGAGGTCGATCAATGCCGCAGGGGCGGCGATAGCGCCCGCCTCTGCATCCGCCGCCATCGCCAGTTCCACGCCAAGCGGGGCCGAGGACGAATCATCGCGATCGCTCGCCCCGCAGGCCGCCAAACCCAAGGCAATCGGCACAACGGGGATCAGACGCAAGGCGCGAAAGGCAGTCATCATCCCCGCATCATGCCGCAAGTTTGCGCAAGACGTAATGGAGAATCCCGCCGTGGCGGTAATATTCCATTTCGTTGGCGGTATCGATCCGGCACAGCGCCGCGAAGCTGAAGGTGCTGCCATCGGCGCGGGTGACGTCAACCGTGACGTCCTGCCCCGGTGTCAGATCAGCCAGGCCGCGAATCGAGAAGGTGTCGTCCGCCGTCAGGCAGAGCGTTTCGCGGGTGTCACCATCCTTGAACTGCAAGGGCAGCACGCCCATGCCGACCAGGTTGGAACGGTGGATGCGTTCAAAGCTTTCAACAATCACCATCCGCACGCCCAGCAGGATCGTGCCCTTCGCCGCCCAGTCGCGGCTGGAGCCTGTCCCGTATTCCTTGCCGCCGATCACCACCAGCGGGGTGCCGTCTTCCTTGTGGCGCATCGCCGCGTCGTAAATCGGCATGGTTTCGCCATTGTAGGTCGAAAACCCGCCTTCAACGCCTGGCACCATTTCGTTCTTGATGCGGATATTGGCAAAGGTGCCGCGCATCATCACTTCGTGGTTGCCGCGCCGCGAACCATAGGAGTTGAAGTCCTTTTTCGCGACCTGGTTCGCTTTGAGGTAGGAGCCAGCCGGGCTATCTTCCTTGATCGAACCGGCGGGCGAAATGTGATCGGTGGTGACCGAATCGCCCAGCACCGCCAGCGGCTTGGCATCGACGATGTCGGTCAGCGGCGGCGGGGTCATCGTCATCCCGTCAAAATAGGGTGGGTTGGCGACGTAGGTGCTGCCAGCGCGCCATTGGTAGGTATCCGACGGTTCAACCGTGATCGCCTGCCAGTGTTCATCACCGTCATAGACGTTGGCGTAGCGGCTGACGAACATTGACCGGTCGATATTGGCGGCGCGGTGCTCGGCAATTTCGGCGTTGGTCGGCCACAGATCGGCCAGCATCACGTCGTTGCCGTTCTGGTCCTGCCCGATCGGGGTGGTGGTGATGTCCTCGGTCACGGTGCCCTTGAGCGCGTAGGCCACCACCAGCGGCGGCGAGGCGAGGAAGTTGGCGCGCACATCCGGGCTGACCCGACCTTCGAAGTTGCGGTTGCCCGACAATACGCTTGCGGCAACAATGTCATTGCCGTTGATCGCGGCGCTGATCGGGGCTGCCAGCGGGCCGGAATTGCCGATGCAGGTGGTGCAGCCATAGCCGACCAGATCGAACCCGATCGCATCAAGGTGTTCCTGAAGGCCCGATTTCACCAGGTAATCGGTCACCACCTGCGATCCCGGTGCCAGCGAGGTCTTGACCCACGGCTTGGGCTTCAACCCGCGCTCATTCGCCTTCTTGGCGACCAACCCGGCGGCGATCAGCACGTCGGGGTTGGAGGTGTTGGTGCAACTGGTAATCGCGGCGATCACCACGTCGCCATCGCCGATGTCGTGATCCTTGCCTTCTACCGCCACGCGCGCGGGGCCGCTTTTGCCGTAAACCTTGCTGAGATCGCCGTTGAACAGTTCATCCACCTCTTGCAGGATCACCTTGTCCTGCGGGCGCTTGGGGCCGGCAAGGCTGGGGACGACCGCCGCCATGTCGAGGCTCAGCGTCTTGGAGAACACCGGCACATTGGCGGGATCAAACCACATCCCCTGCGCGCGTGCATAGGCTTCGACCAGAGCGATGTTTTCTTCGCTGCGACCGGTCAGGCGCAGGTAGTCGATGGTCTTGTCATCAATGCCGAAGAACCCGCAGGTCGCGCCATATTCGGGTGCCATATTGGCGATGGTGGCGCGGTCGGCCAGCGTCAGATTGGCCACACCGGGGCCGTAGAACTCAACGAAACGCCCCACCACGCCGACTTCGCGCAGCATCTGCACGCAGGTCAGCACCAGATCGGTGGCGGTCACGCCTTCGGCCATGCGGCCTTCAAGGTAAAAGCCGACCACTTCGGGGATCAGCATCGAAATCGGCTGACCGAGCATCGCGGCCTCAGCCTCGATCCCGCCGACGCCCCAGCCGAGCACGCCCAATCCGTTGATCATGGTGGTGTGGCTGTCCGTTCCGACGCAGGTGTCGGGATAGGCGACCATTACCCCGTCGGGGCCTTGCGATGACCACACCGCCTGCGCGATGTTTTCCAGGTTCACCTGATGGCAGATGCCCGTTCCCGGCGGCACGGCGGAGAAGTTTTCAAAGCTTTTGGAACCCCACTTGAGGAAGTCATAGCGTTCGGCATTACGCTCATATTCGAGCGCCATGTTCGCTTCCATCGCCTTGGGATGGCCGAATTCATCGACCATTACCGAGTGGTCGATCACCAGATTGACCGGCACCAGCGGGTTGATCTTGGCAGTATCGCCGCCCAGTTTCTTGATCGCATCGCGCATCGCGGCCAGATCGACCACGCAGGGCACCCCGGTGAAATCCTGCAACAGCACGCGCGCCGGGCGATACTGGATTTCCTCACCCGTGGTGGGGTTGTCCTGCCAATCGACAATCGCCTGAATATGTTCGCGCCCCACGGTGAACCCGCCGTCTTCAAAGCGCAGCAGGTTTTCCAGCAATACCTTCATCGAAATCGGCAGGCGCGATACGTCGCCCAACTGCTCGGCGGCTTTCGCGAGCGAGTAATAGGCGTATTCCTTGCCGCCGACATTAAGGGTCTGACGGGTTTTGAACGTGTCCTGGCCGATTGCGGTCATGGGGGGATTCCATCCTTTTCGATTGGCCCGCCCCCGATCCAGCAAGGGCGCGGTTTTACGAGGCGCACCTGCGCTTTCGCGCGCGCGAGGTCAAGGGGGCCAAGGTCGGATTGGCCTTGGAGAATGGTCTTAAGCGGGTGTTTTTGAGGTAATTGCAGCGGGTCTGCGTGTCGCCAGCCAGCAGCCCGCGATGATCAGCGCGGTTCCCGCCAGTGTCGGCACAGTTACCGCTTCGCGGAAAAACAGCCAGCCGAACAAGGTTGCCCAGACAAAGCCCGAATATTCGGTCGGTACCAGCGCGCTTGCTTCGGCGCGGGCGTAGGCCCAGGCAATCGCCAGCGATCCCGCCACGGTCAACGCGCCTGCCGCCAGCAGCGGCACCAACGCCTCCCGCGCAGGCGGTGTCCACAGCAGCGGGGCGAGGGTGAGCAGCACCAATCCGCCGATCCCACTGTGAAACGTAGTAATCTCAATCGGCCCGGCAACCTGCGCCTGCCGCCGGATGACAATGAAATTGTAGGCGTAAAGCAGTGCCGAGACGAACAGCGAAGCAATGCCCAATGCGGCGCCTTCATCGAATTTCCCCTGCCCGATCCGCCCGCCGATGATTACCAGCGTCCCGGCAAAGCCCAGCAGACTGGCACCGATGGCTGCGCGGCTGATTGCTTCGCCCAGCAATACGTGGGCGAGATAGAGGGCCAGCAACGGCGCCATAAAACTCAGCGCAATCGCCTCGGCCAGCGGCAGGCGGGTGAGCGCGAAGAAGAAGGTCAGCGCCATGAAGGCCGATATAACGCCGCGCGTCAGGTGCAGCTTCAACACCGCCCGGTTTGGCCAGGCAGGCCCGCGCGCCAGCCAGATCGGCGCGATGATCGCCGCGCCAATCCCGGCGCGCAGCACGGTGGCGGTATAGGCCCCGATCATCAGCGCTGCCTCTTTCATGAAGGCATCCATCAAAGACAGGAACCCCACGCCCGCCAGCGCGGCGGCAAAGGGCAGCAGGGGGCGGGCAGTGATGGGCATGGCGGATGCGATAAGCCGTTCGTCCAGCAACGTCACGCGCGCGCGGCGCTGGCGCCAGTGGCTGTGCACATTAATCGCTGCGAAAGCCAAGGTGGTTGATAGGGGGTGTCCGCGCGGCGTATGATTGCAGCGGACACATGGTCGCGGTGAATAATGGCGGCATGGGGCGAAAAGGCAGGATAGTGATGAGGTTCGCGAAAAGATTTGCAGGCGGTGTCGCAATCGCGGCGCTGGTGGCAACAGCGGCGCTGGGGCAGGATAGCGGCGCGGTGCGTGCCCAAATGCTGCCCAAGCCCGAAGTGCAGGGCGGCCCCCAGCCCGCGCAACTGCCCAAACCGCGTGACGCCTTTGATCAGGCTTTCCCGACAGTCTCGCAGCCGATGGTGCAGCCCGGAATGGAGGCACCTGCGCCGCTGGTGCAGGCGTGGAGCATCGCGCAGGTCGCGCGATTGGTGGCGGTGATCGAAGGTATCGGTGCAGAAGGCCTCGATCCGGCGGATTACGATCTCCAACCGCTCAAGGTTGCGCTTGCCTCCGGCCCGTCGGATGAATTGAACCAGATCGCCTCGCAAAGCTTTGTCTGGCTGGTTGAGGATTTGCGCGATGGGCGCACCCCGATGGAGGCGCGCGAACAGTGGTTCGTGATCGATCCCGACCGTGAGACATTGCGCACCGGCGATATCCTCGCCCAAGCGCTTGCGACCGGCGATATTGCAGGCACGCTGGCAAAACTCGCCCCGACGCACCCCGATTATGCGCGGCTGCGCGACGAACTGGCTAAGACGCCCGAAACCGACATTGCCAAACGCAAGCTGATCCGCGCCAATATGGACCGCTGGCGCTGGCTGGCGCGCGATCTCGGGCCGCAATATCTGATCACCAATGTGCCCGAGTTTCAATTGCGGCTGACGGTCAAGGACAAGATCATCAGCACCTATCGCACCATCGTTGGCAAGCCGGGGCGCACCGCCACCCCACAATTGGCTGAAACGATCGAAGGCATCGTGTTCAACCCGACCTGGACGGTGCCGCAATCGATCGTCAAGGGCGAAGGGCTGGGCGCCAAAGTTCTCGCCAACCCCGAATGGGCGAAGCGCAACGGTTATGTCGGCACGCGCGGGGCCAATGGCTATATCAGCGTGGTGCAGCAGCCGGGGCCGGGCAATTCGTTGGGGCTGATGAAGCTGGAAATGCCCAATGCGCAGGCGATTTTCTTCCACGACACTCCGTCGCGCCACCTGTTCGCCAATGATAACCGCGCATTGAGCCACGGCTGCATCCGTACCGAACGTGCGCTGGAACTGGCGATGACGATGGCAATTCTGGGCAAGGGCGCGACCAAGGACGAAGCGGTGGCGATCTCATCCTCGGGCAAATACACCAAGGTGATGATGGAAAAGCAGTGGCCCGCGTACATCACCTATTTCACCATGGCATCGGACATCAACGGCGAGATGGCGACCTTCAAGGACATCTACGGCCGCGACGCCCCGGTGCTCGCCAGCCTTGACAAGCCGCGCGTGCGCGAACGCACTTACGTGCCGGTCGACGAGGTGATCGTCATCGAGGATAACCTGCGCGATAGTTAGGCTGTCGCGCTACAGATTGAGCGGCGCGCGCTCGATCATCGCCAGTTCGGGCAGCGGCTGGATGCTGCCGTCTTCTTCCAGCCCAAGGCTGTCGGCAAACAGCAGCCGCCCGCCCGACAGGTGCATCAAAGCGATGCGGAACTGTTCCTCACCCATCGCGAAACACCCGTTGGAGCGCCCGAGGCGGCCATATTTCTCAAGATGCGAGGCTTCGGCATAATCGGCGCGGTGCATCACGATATAGCGGCGCAGCGCGGCGTCGTTGCTTTCATCCAGCCCGCCCAGCCGCACTGATGTGCCATAGCGGCCCTTGTACCATTCCCACGTCACGTAAGCCCCCCGGCTGGTGGCGTTGGAACCTTCGGTATTGGAGAATTGCTTGAGCCAGCCGTCATGCTGCCGGTCGGAACCCTGACCGTGGCTGACGTGGTAGGATTGCACCTCACCCCGGTTGAAGTTGACGAAGTGGAACCGCGGCTTGGCCGAATGCAGCCCGTAATCGGCAATGCCGACAATATCGCGTTTCCAGATCGCATCGCCCGCGCGCGCCAGTTCGCGCTTGGCAATGTCGAACAGAATGCGATCACGCGGGGTGCCGGGTGATACCGCCGCAAAGGCGCGCATCGGCAGCGCCAGTGTCGCCCCCGCAATCAGAGAGCCTTTGAGAAGATCGCGCCGGTTCATTACCCTATAAAGTAACCCGCCGGGCTTGCGTTCCCAATAAGGCAAAACACGGTTCATCGCAGCTATGCCTCGCTTCGTAGGGGAAGCGCTGCGTATCCAGCGTTTTCCTGCGCCATCACCAGCATCGAGGCGGCGTGGCGCGCGGCGACTATGCGCGGATCATCGCCATATCCGCCTCCCAGCGCCGATGCGATGGCGAGGCCCCGGCGGCGCGCCTCTGCGATCACGAAACGATCACGCGCCGCCAGCCCCGCGTCAGTCAGCGCGAGCCTGCCCAGCTTGTCTTCCGCGTGGGGATCAACCCCCGCCTGATAGAACACGAAATCGGGCGCGAAACCGGCCATCACCTCGGGCAGGTGACGGGCCAGCGCCGCCATATAGCCATCATCATCCACCCCATCGGGCAAGGACACATCGCGGCTGGAGCGTGCCTTTCGCACAGGAAAATTCTTTTCCGCGTGGAGCGAGAGGGTGAAGATATCCTCGCGCCCGGCGGTCAGGCTGGCGGTGCCATCGCCCTGATGCACGTCCAGATCGACGATCAGAACGCGCGCCGCATCGCCCTCGGCAATCAGGCGGTTGGCGGCCACTGCCAGATCGTTGAACACGCAATAACCCGCGCCGGTATCATGCAAGGCATGATGGCTGCCTGCCGCTGAATTGGCGGCATAACCGTGACTCATGGCGAGCTGCGCGGCTAGCCATGTGCCGCCATTGGTATGGCGCACGCGGCTGGCGATAGCGGGTGTTACCGGAAAGCCGATCCGGCGTTCTTTGTCGCGCGGAACATCAGCGCGAAACACCTGATCGACATAGGCGGGGCAATGCACCGCTTCGAGCCATGCGCGCGGGCAAGGCTCTGGCGCGTGTTCGGTGATCGGGGCTCCGCTGGCGCGCAATTCCTCCATCACGAGGTAGTATTTGTCGAAGCGGAAAGACCCGCGTTCGGGGCGCGGAGCCATGTAATCGGCGTGGTGGACGACGTGGAGCATTCAGACCCGTCCCGCCCGCCTGTTGGAGACACATGTGACACTGTCCAGAAGCAGAAAACCCGGGCCTGCCAGATCAACGGCAATGGCAGGGGCGAAGGGGCGAAAACGGGCGTTCATGCAGGCAATCATGCCACCATCATTGGCTGTAGGACAGTCTCATAGCCAGCCCGTATGTTCGGCCAGAATCGTCGCCCCCAGCGCGATCAGGATTACCCCGCCCGCCCGTTCGGCCCATGTGCCCCAGCGATTCCCTGCGATCCGGCCCAGTATGACCCCCGCCGCGCTCAGCGCAAAGGTGACGATACCGATTAGCGCGGCGGCCGTCAGCGGCGCGACATCCAGCGTTGGTAGGGTAATCCCGGCGGCGAGCGCATCAATGCTGGTGGCGACCCCTGCGACCAGCAGCGCCCGGCCTGTCAGCCTGTGCGATGCTTCCTCCTCACCCACGTGCCCGCCCAGCATCCGCACCCCGAGGAAGGTCAGCAACCCAAAGGCGATCCAGTGATCGACCGCCGCGACATGAGCCATGGCAAACGCGCCGATCCCCCAACCGATCAGCGGCATGACGCCCTGGAACAGGCCAAAGGTGAGCGCGATGGCGAGGCCGCCGCGCGCGTCGGGCCGAAACCGCGCCCCCTGCGTCAGCGCGACGGCAAAGGCATCCATCGCCAGCGCGAGTGCAAGAAACAGGGCTTCGATCACGGCTGTGTCCTGATTATGGCACCTGCGGGGCGCGGGCCTTAGCCAGAGCAGCGAGTTCTGCGGAAATCGCATCCTCGCTGCGGCTGGCTGGAAAGTTTGAGTTGATCGGCACGGCACCGAAAACGTGCAGGCGCAACTATCGCGAGATCGGCGGCCGATCCTACATTCTTAATTTCACGCCGGAGCAATTACCGCGATGCGCTTTGCATCAAATGCGCTTCATCGATATATGCAATTCCTTGCGCTGGAAAAGCTGTTTTGCGAAATTTTTCTCATCACCGTGCCAAGCCGCGTGCGCAACTCACTGACTTCCAATCCTACGCTGGCTGCGACTTCGGCATCGCTCAGACCTTGCTCGGTAGAGGAGATGGCACCCATCAGTTCCTGCTCGTCGGCATCAAGCGAAGCGAAGGCCTCATCGGTGATGCAAGCGCACTCTTCTTCGGTCAAATTCCCGTTGCCCGAGCTCACGCAGCTCGCTGTCATTTCCGCCTTCGCCTTGTCGACGCCGGAACCGCAAGCTGACAGCGCGATCAGCAACCCGGCACCCAATGCCATCTTCGATAGATTTACCATACCTTTCTCCTTGACACCCCTTGGTTCAAACTACGGAGAAGCAGGCATCTGTCAATCTGGTGTGGCCTTAGCCAGAGAAGCGAGTTCCGCGTAAATCGCGTCCTCGCTGCGGCTGGCGGCGTTGCGCCAGCTGGTCGCGGTGTCGACATTGACCAGATTGCCATCGGCGGTCAGCACCAGCAGCGCGGGCGTGCCGGGGAAATCGGCAAGGCCGAACCGCTGCGCAATATCCAGATTATGCCCATCACCCGATTGCGGCATCCCGACATTGACGAACACCAACTCGTAATGCGCCGCCACCAGCGCGGCAAAGCGCGGGGTGCCGAGCCATCCGGCCAGCGCGCGGCTATCGTGGCACCAGTTCGCGCCCATCACCAACAGCACCCGCCTGTCTGCCGCAGCGGCGCGGGTGAGCGCGGCGTCGACATCGCCCATCGCATCGGGGGACACGGCATAGGCGCTCGCTTCGGGATGGTCGCCGGCGGCCGACACGATGCTGCCTGCAATCGCTGAACCACCGATTACCAGCAATCCCGCGATCAGGCCTGACACAATCGGTTTGATCACTCCGCCGCTTCCGCCGTTTGCGCAGGCGCTGCGTGGGGATCGAACGCGGTTGCTTCGCCTGCCTCGATCTCGGCCGCCTTGGCCTCGACCAAGCGGACGATGTGATCGAGCATATCCTCGCTTTCGACCGTGTGATCGGTCACGCCGCGCAGATACACCATGTGCTTGCCCGCGCCGCCGCCGGTCAGGCCGATATCGGTTTCGCGCGCTTCGCCGGGGCCATTGACCACGCAGCCAAGGATCGACAGGCTCATCGGGGTCTTGATGTGGTCTAGCCGCGCTTCGAGCGCTTCCACGGTGCGGATCACGTCGAACCCCTGCCGCGAGCATGAGGGGCACGAGACGACGCGCACGCCGCGGGTGCGCAGGCCGAGCGATTTGAGCATTTCGAACCCGACCTTGATTTCCTGCTCCGGTTCCGCCGACAGGCTGACGCGGATGGTATCGCCGATCCCGGCCCACAGCAGGCTGCCCATACCGATCGAGGATTTGACCGTGCCGCCGATCAGCCCGCCCGCTTCGGTAATACCAAGGTGCAGCGGGCAATCGACGGTTTCGGCCAGCCCGTGATAGGCCGCCACCGCAAGGAAGATGTCGCTGGCCTTCACCGCGACCTTGAATTCGTGAAAATCGTGATCCTGCAACAGTTTGATGTGATCGAGTGCGCTTTCGATCAGCGCTTCGGGGCAGGGCTCACCATATTTTTCGAGCAGGTCTTTTTCCAGGCTGCCTGCGTTCACCCCGATGCGGATCGCGCAGCCATTGGCCTTGGCCGCGCGCACGACTTCGGCGACGCGCTGGGCTGATCCGATATTGCCGGGATTGATCCGCAGGCACGCCGCGCCCGCATCGGCGGCTTCCAAGGCGCGCTTGTAGTGAAAATGGATATCGGCCACGATCGGAATGCGCGCGGCGCGGGTGATCTGCTTGAAATCGCGGGTCGATTCTTCGGTCGGGCAGGATACGCGGATAATGTCCGCGCCCACGTCCTCACACCGACGAATCTGGTCGATTGTCGCCTTCACATCCTCGGTCGGGGTGTTGGTCATGGTCTGCACCGTGATCGGCGCATCGCCGCCCACGGGGACATTCCCCACCATGATCTGACGCGATTTGCGCCGTTCGATTGTGCGCCAGGGCCGAATGGAAGACATGCGCCCGCCTATAGCGGTGCCTGCATGACGGAGCAATGACCCTAGGCGGGATACTGCGCCCCGGTCAGCTGTTCGCTGAGCGTCCACAACCGTTCAGCCGCTGCCGGATCAAGCGCATAGGAACGCACGCCGCCTTCGGATGATTGGTTGTCCACGGGGGCCACATGGCAATCTTCGCAATAGACCCCGCCGGTGCCTTCCAGTTCAAGCGCGGTCGCGGCCCAGCAGCTGGTTGCGGCGCCTTGCGGAATGGTCTTCCACGCAAAGCCGCTATCGCTTTTGGTCACGCGCTCGATCAGCGCGGCGGTCATTTCCTCGGTCATGTGGCGGCCCAGATTGGTTCGGATGCCGCCGGGATGCACTGCATAGGCGTGGATGCCCTTGGCGGCAAAGCGCGCCTCCAGCCCGACGGTAAACAGGATGTTCGCGGTCTTCGAATGACCATAGCTTTGCCACGGATCATAGGGCCGTTCGGTGAAATTGGGGTCGTCAAGATCAACCGGGGCAAAGTGATGGCCGCGGCTGGAGAGGTTGACGATGCGTTTGGCATTGCCTGCCTCGATCAAAGGCAGCAGTTCTGCGGTCAGCGCGAAATGGCCCAGATGGTTGGTGCCGAACTGCATTTCGAACCCATCGGCGGTGTGCATCAGCGGGCAGGCCATTACGCCTGCATTGTTGATCAGCAAGTCGATCGCGGTGAAGCGTTTGCGGGCCTCGTCCCCGCAGGCGCGGATGCTGGCGAGGTTGCCGAGATCGCAGATGATGGTGTCAATGCTGGCATCAGGGTGCTGCGCCCGGATCGCTGCTGCGGCTTCATCCAGCTTGGCCTGATCCCGCCCGGCCATGATGATGCGCGCGCCGCACGCCGCCATCGCCCGCGCGGTTTCCTGACCCAGCCCCGAATTGGCACCGGTGATGAACACCGTCAGCCCGGCCATGTCCTTGCCCGCCAACACCTCATCCGTGGTGCTGTCTTTGCCGAATGTGCTCATCTGCTCTCTCCTGCGCTTATAGTTTCAATTGGTAGAGGAATTCCGCGTCCAGCTGCGTGCCGACGCGGAAGGTGATATCGGCGATCTTGGCAAAGCCATAGCGTTGATAGAACCGCTGCGCGCCGTAATTTTCGGAATAGACCGATAGCAGCACCGCATCATGACCGCCCGCGCGGGCCTGATCCAGCGCCCATTCCATCAGCTGTGCCCCGACCCCGGTGCCGGTGTGCTGCGGCAGCGCATAAAGCTGGCTGAGCTCAATCGGGTTTGTCGCGGCGGAATGGGCGGCATAGTGGCTGGGGTAGCGCAGCTTGCAATAGGCGACCAGCTTGCCGTTCACTTCGGCAAGGCAGTGGGCGCATTCCTCGCCCGCGATTTCCTGCGCCACGGCAGCGGGATCGTGCACCTCGGCAAGGAACGCGGCGAGGTCTGCTGCGGTGTAGAGATGCGCGAAGGCGGCGGTGAAGGTTTCGGCCCCCAGCGCGGCAAGCGCGGGGGCATCGGCGATGGTGGCGGGGCGCAGGATCATGGGAAGCGCCCTAGCGCTGCGGGCGTGCGTTGTTAAGCTGGCGAAACGCAGCGGGCCGCGTTAGACATCGCGGCTATGAAGAACCTCATCGCGCTCATCGCACTCGCCCTGCTGCCCGCCGCCGCTCTGGCTCAGGATACGCCGCCGCCCGAACCCAAATGGTCGATTGCCATCCACGGCGGGGCAGGCACGCTGAACCGCGATGCGATGACGCCGGAAAGGCGCGCCGAATACGAGGCCGCGTTACAGGTCGCGCTCGATGCCGGAGCCAAGGTGCTGGCCGAAGGCGGCAGCGCGATGGACGCGGTGAAGGCCGCGATCATCCCGATGGAAGATTCGCCGCTGTTCAATGCGGGCAAGGGCGCGGTGTTCACTTGGGAAGGGACGAACGAACTCGATTCCTCGATCATGGACGGGCGTGACCGCAGCGCCGGGGCGGTGGCGGGGGTCAAGACGGTCAAGAACCCGATCCTGCTGGCTGACAGCGTGCGCACCGCCAGCCCGCACGTGATGTTGATGGGTGCAGGCGCGGAAGCTTTTGCGGCGGAACAGGGCTTTGCCGTAACCCCGCCCGAATATTTCGCTACGCCTGCGAGGGCCGAGGCGCTGGAGCGGATGAAGGCGCAGCAGCTTTCGGCGCTGGATGTCGATCACAAGTTCGGCACGGTCGGCGCGGTGGCGCTTGACCAGCATGGCAACCTTGCGGCGGGCACCTCGACCGGCGGGATGACCGGCAAGCGCTGGGGCCGGGTGGGCGATGCGCCGGTGATCGGCGCGGGGACCTATGCGGATAATCGCAGCTGTGCGGTGTCGGCGACGGGCTGGGGGGAGTATTTCCTGCGGGTGGGCGTGGCGCACGAGATTTGCGCGCGGCTTCGATACACCATTCCCGCGCTAGAATTTCGGCTTCACCCGTGGGATCCCATCACGATCAAGAATTATGCACAGACCGTTGCCGATGAAGTTATGGCCGACGTTAAAGACTTGGGTGGCGACGGCGGGGTGATCCTCGTCACGCCCGAGGGCCATGCGATCTTCAGCTTCAACACCAGCGGGATGTATCGCGGTCGCGCGACCAGCGATGGGGAGAACGAAGTGGCGATTTTCGGGGGCGAGGAGCAGGCTTCGGCCACGCCGGATCATTGACCCCTTTACTCCCCTCCCCTTGTGGGAGGGGTTGGGGGAGGGGAGCGAGGCCGCAGGCTTCGCTTGTGTCCACTGACGTGGTGCCCCCTCCCCCCGACCCCCTCCCGCAAGGGGAGGGGGAGAAGCTCAATACAATTTCCCCACCAGCGGCAACCCGCGTTCCGGTTCGGCGAATTCCTTGATCACCTTGCCCACGCGCGACAGCGCCAGTTCGGCGGTTGGATCAATTCGGTCATGAACGCCGCGCGCTGTGAAATAGGCCGCGAAGGTGATCGGAGGTTCGCCCTTCGGCCCCTCGGCAATCCCGATATCGACATAGAGGCTGCCCATTCCCGGCGCGAGCGAGGTGCCGGTCTTGTCGCCCGCAATCCAGCCTTCGGGCAGGCCAGCGCGCACCCGGCGTAGCCCGGTCTGGGTGGCGATCAGCCATTGGCGCAGCTGGGCGCGGGCGGGCTGGGGCAAAACCTCGCCATAAACCAGCTTCGCCACGGTGCGTGCCATGGCGGCAGGGGTGGTGGTGTCGCGAAATTCGGCGGCGGGGACAAAGTTCAGTTCCGGCTCGATGCGGTCAAGCCGGCTCACATCGTCCCCGATGCTGCGCCAGAACGCGGTCAGCGCCGCCGGGCCGCCCAGTTCGCGCAGCAGGATATTGGCCGCCGGGTTGTCCCCGGTGATCTGCGTCGCTTCGGCGAGTTCGCGCAAGGTGGCCCCGGCGGTGATCCGTTCGCGGGTGAAGGGTGCATGGGCGATCATGTCCGCCTCGCCCCACGTCACGCGGCGGTCGGCGTCAATCGTCCCTGCCGCATGACGCGCAAGCACCATTGCCGCCAGCGAAAGCTTGAACGAGGAGGCATGGCCGAACCGCCGATCCCGGTTGATCCCGACCGATTGGCCGCTGGCTGTATTGTAGATTTCCACGCCAAGCGTGCCGCCCGCCGCAGCCTCGATCAGGCGCAATTCCGCCGCCAGCCTGCCGGTCGGGCTCTGATCGGGGGGAATGCAAGCTGCCGCGCCCAATGCCAGTGATCCGCCAATGAAAAACCGCCTGTCGATCATCATGAAAACTTGTCCGCCTTGCGTTTGCCGAAGCGCATGTCGCCTTCGAGCTTGGCGCGCAATTGCGCATAGAAGGATTCGAGGAACGCCCGTTCGTCGCCCGCCCCCGGTTCCCATCCGATCTTGCGGCAGATGGCGGTGTGCACCGCTGCCAAGGCATCGGGCTGGGCGTCGCGCAGCATCCGTTCGAGCGTCTGGAGTTCCTTCTCGCCATAGACCGCCAGTTCCGCCTCACCAAAGGCATAGCGCACGCCGGTTATATCGCTGGCCCCGCGTGCGCCTGCTGCGCCTTGGGCGCTCAGCACATCGGCCAGCTTGGCGCGCGGGCGTTCGACCACCCACGTGCCCGCGATGATGTCACCCGCGCGCAGGGCATCGCGGTTGAAGAACGGGAATAGCAGGAACAGCGCAAACCATGCGGTCATCACCCAGCCGAGCGGGCCCGCATCCTCGTTCGCGTCGCTCATCACCGCCAGCACCAGCAGCGCGATCAGCGGATAGAAAACCTCGATATCGCGCAGCAGATTGCGGGCGATCACCGCTTCGGGGGTCAGCCTGCCGCCGCCGCGCGCCGCCACGCGGATGCCGGTGATGCGTTTGCCCAAAGTCGCGCCGCGCGGGCCGAGTTCCTGCACCAGAAAATAGCCATACCAGGTAAAAAAACCGATCAGCGCCAGCAGGATCTGCATGAATTCCTGCGCCCCGTGCGGCGCGGCGGCGGGATCCAGGCCGGTGCCGTCGAGCAGTCCGCGCGCGATCCACAACAGCGCGAGGTAAAACGCCAGCAGCCCGAACATGATGATCATCACATCAAGGATCAGCGCGCCCGCCCGGCTGCCGCGCGATGCCAGCATGATCGGCAGCACGATCCCTTCGGGCGTCACCAGCGTCCGCGCACGCTTATCGGTGTTGGGGGCGCGGGCGACGACGCTCATCCCGCGCTCTCGGCGATGCGGCGCGGGCGGTAGAGGACAAAATAGGATAGCCAGAAGATCAGCATCGCCCCTCCGATCATAAAGCGGCTGCCAGCGCCATCGACCAGCTGGCGCGGAAACGCTTCGAGGAAAGCGGCGACGATCATCATGATCACCACGCCCACCATCACCACCGCGCCGCGCCGCCCGGCCTCGGCTGCGGCGTCAAGCACCGGGCGCGTGCCGGGAAAGGCCATCGCCCGCCCGATATGCAGCCCCGCCGCGCCTGCCAGCAGAATGCCCAGCAGTTCGGTGGTGCCGTGCACGCTGAGCCATGCGGCCAGTTCCACCAGCAGGCCCTGGCTCGCAAACAGCCACAACAGCGCGCCCAGCATCGCGGTGTTGTGCACCAGCAGCATCAGCGACGGGATGCCGAAGGCAAACCCCAGCGCGAAGGCGAGGATGGAAACGGCGGAATTATTGCTGAACAATTGCGCGGCGAAGGAAGACAGGCCGACCGCGTTTTCCTCTGTGGCGAGCGTTGCCAGCAATTGTTCGCGGCTGGCCCCCGGCACGCGGGTATCGGCCAGCCCGCCGGGGACGAGCCGGTAATACCATTCCTCGTTCTGGGCGACCAGTAGCCAGCCGACCACGGTGCCGGATACCATCACGAACAGCGCGATGCAGATATCCAGCCAGATTTCGCGCACCGCACGGCTCCATCCGCCAAGCAGGAAATCGCGCAGCCAGCGCGCAAACCCCTGACGCGGGCCGTAAACCTGAAACCACGCGCGCTGCACCAGCGCTTCGAGATAGGCGAGGGTCGCCGCGTCGAGCGAGGTTTCGCGCGCCACCGCAAGGCTGGATGCGGCGGTGCGATAGAGCGTGGGCAGCGCCAGCAGGTCATCATCCGCGATGCGCCGCAGCCCGCCGCGCTCCATCCGGTTGATGATCGCCTCCAGCCGCCGCCAATCGCCCTCACGCTCCAGCCGGAACCGGTCGGAACGCAGCGTCGCGCTGGCAATATCGGGCGGCGCGGCGAGCTGTCCGCGCCCGAACCATGACGAGATGATCGGTGTCTTCATCCGCCCCTCACCCGATCGCCTCGCTCGCGCGGATCGCGAAATAGCGATCGATCAGGCGCGGGCCGATGGCGTCCCACGGGGCTTCGATCACGTCGATCCCCATGCGCCGCAATCGTTGCAACACCAGCTTGCGTTGCTGCGCCAGCGTATCGGCGGTGACAGAGCGGGCGAGCGTGGCGATATCGCCGGGGCGCGCGGCGATCAGCCGTTCGATCTCGCTATCAGCAATGGTGACGAACAGCACCAGATGCTTGTCTACCAGCCGCCCCAGGCTTTCAACCATCAGTTCGGCCGAGGTGGGATCGGTGAAATCGGAAAACAGCACCACCAGCGAACGGCGTTTGAGTTTGGAGGTGAGAGTTGCCAGCGCGAGCGTGAAATTGGGTTCGACCGCCTGATAATCCAGCCCCGCAGCCGCGCTTTGCAAGCGGTGGAACGCGCGCGCATCGCCGATGAAGGGGGTCATGATCTGCGGAGCTTGCGCAAACCCGAACAGCGCGCATTTGTCCCCGCCCTTCAGCACGACATAGGCGCAGGTCAGCGCGGCGGAAACCGCCCGGTCGATGCGCGGCAACCCGTCCACAGGCTCGCACATCGCCTGTCCGCAATCAAACGCGAAGACGATCTGGTTGTTGCGCTCGCTCTCGTTCTCGCGCGCGAACAGCCGGGTGTGGCGCGCGCTGGCTTTCCAGTCGATGCGGCGGCGATCCATGCCGGGTTCGTATTCTGACAGAGCCTCGAACTGCGTGCCTTCGCCCCGGATGCGGCGGTTGATGAGGCCAAGTTGGGCATTGCGCAGGAAGGTCTGCAATTCGGGCGAGCGCACCGGCGAAAGATCGGGCCAGATCCGCACCACCTGTTCAAGCGGGTGGCTGACCTGCCGCGCGCCGAGGCCCAGCGGCCCCTCCCACCGCAGCCACGCGCGGGTGACGGGGGCGGTGCCGCGCCGGGTGGGCGTGACAGTCGTTTCCCCGCGCCATCCGGGAGCATCGGGCAGGGTTGCAAGATCGGTGGTGATCCGCCCGCCGGGGGCCAGCCGCGCATCGCAGGCCACCGCCGCAGCAACCCCGGTGCGCCGCCCGCTGGTAAAGCGCGCGGTGACGGTGATCGTCGCAGGCTGGCCGACCTCGACATCGACGGGCGTTTCGACATCCCAAACCGCGCAGCGGCCCGCCAGCAGCGCATCGGCCACCACCAGCGCCAGCAACACGGCCCCCGCCAGCGGGGCGATCACCCATGCGCCGGGAGAAGCTGCCGCGATCACCAGCGCGACGGGCGCAAGGCCGGCAAACACCCACGCCGCACGCTCGGTCGGCACCAGCGGCAGCGGCGGCAGGTTTACGCGGGGGAGGGCGAGGCGCGTCATTGCCTATCGGGGTGCCTGCGTGGCTTCGACCAGTTCGGCCACCAGCGCCTCCATATCGCGCCCCTCGATCTCGGCAGCGGGGCTGAGCGTCAGGCGGTGGCGCAGCACTGGCACGGCCAATGCCTTTACATCATCGGGGATGACATATTCGCGCCCCTCCAACGCAGCGCGCGCGCGGGCGGCCCCTGCCAGCAGCACTGCCGCGCGGGGGGATGCGCCAACGATCAGTTCAGCGTGTTCGCGGGTGGCGCGGATCAGGCGCACAACATAGCGGGTAATGTCATCGGCCACCGTCACTTGTGACAAAGCTGCGCTGGCAGCGATCAATCCAGCGGCGTTGGTGACAGCCGCCACCCCCAGATCGGTGGGCCGCTGCGGGCCGGCCCGCTGGCCATAAGTCGCCACGATCCGCGCTTCTTCATCTTCCGCCGGATAGGGCACCAGCAGTTTGAACAGGAAGCGGTCAAGCTGAGCTTCGGGCAGCGGATAGACGCCTTGGTTTTCAATCGGGTTCTGGGTTGCGATCACCATGAACCGTTCGGGCAGGTGATGGGTTTCCCCGTCCAGCGTGACGCGGCGTTCCTGCATCGCTTCAAGCAGCGCGGCCTGCGTCTTGGGCGGGGTGCGGTTGATTTCATCGGCCAACAGAAGATCGCAGAAAATCGGCCCGCGGGTCAGGGTGAACTGGCTGGTCTGGAAGTTGAACAGGTTCGACCCCAGAATGTCCCCCGGTAGCATATCGGGTGTGAACTGGATGCGCCCGAAATCCAGCCCCAGCGCTGTGGAAAAGGCATTGGCGAGGAAGGTCTTGGCGGTGCCCGGCGGGCCTTCGATCAAGACGTGGCCTTCGGAGAGCATGGCGGTCAGCAGCATGTCGACCATGGCTTCCTGCCCGACAATCGCCTTGGCGACTTCGGCACGGATCGCGTCGGCAAGGGTGCGGACGTCGGTGAGGGGCATGGTCATCGGGTTGTTGTCCCTGTGATAGATTGGTGTGATAGCTTGGTGGCGAGGTCATCAAGCGCCTGCGCGGCGCTGAGAGTATCGGCGGGCCGCGTCGCAGCCTCAAGCCGGGCGGCGCGGCGGCTGAACGGTTCTTCTTGCGGCAGGCGGCGCGCAAGCGCGGCGTCAATCGCGGCGGCATCCGCGCGGGCAAGGCCGAGCCGTTCTGCCACACGCCGCGCCGATAATGCTGCATAGGGCGCGGCCAGCAAGGGCAGGCGGCGCGCGCGCAGGATCAGGTTTGCGCCGTTGGCGATCAACCGCTGCTTGCCGAACGCTATGGCGGGGCCGCTGGCGCTGGCCGCCGGGCCAAACCGCTGGAACGCGCGCCAGCCGACGATCAGCAGCGCCATCAGCAGGCACAAGGTCGCGGCGAGGAACGGCGGGCGGAACGCCAGCGTCAGCAGGTTTTCCGACGCGCCGAATCCATTGAGGGTCAGGTCAAATGTCACCCCCGTGATGTCGCGATCATAGGTTGCTTCATCCACCAGCGCGATGGCGGCCGTGGCGCGCGCGGCATCGCCCAGCCCGTAATTGTTCATCAGATCGGCATCGGTGACAAAGACCGTCCAATGGGCGTCTTCATAGTAATCGGTATCGGGTTCACCGATCACTTTGATAGCAAGGGCATGGCCCGCGGCATCAGCGATCAGGGTTTCGTGCTGCGGATCATCTTCTGCGTAGAGGATCGTGCGGGTCGGCAGCTTGCCTTCCACTCCGAATCCGTCCCAGCCGGGCACCTCGTCCTTCTGCAACGTCTCTTTCACGTGGGTGAAGGCGTAGGGCGCGGGCAGTTCGGCTGTCCAGTCCACCGCATCGGCCCCGGTCAGCACCACCCATCCGGGCTTGAACCTATCGCGCGCTTCGGCGGGCAGCGTGGGCGGCGGCAGCGCGGCGTCCCACTTGGGCAGGATCACCAGCGTCGGGCCGATATACTCGCGGCGTTGAAGCAGTTCGGCGAATTCATCGGCGTCGACGAAAGGGGGCGGGGTCAGCACCAGCAGGCCATCGGTTTCCAGCCCCGCCGGACTGCGTGACCGGTTAACCTCATAACCGTCCGCCTCAAGCATCTGAACTAGGCCGGCATAGCCGTTCAGCCCGTTGGCGGCGGCATGGCCCCCGCCATTATTGCGGTTCCCGCCAAACTCTTCGCCCGCAGCGATCAGGTAGATGAGCGCGAGGAACACCGCAAAGCCCACCGCCACCAGTGCCAGCGCGCCCGCGCGCGAAAAGGTGGCGGGCCCCGCCTGGTTCATGCCGCGCCGCCTGCGGTATTCAGGCGGGCGAGCGCGAATTCGGCATAGGCCGCGCGCGCTGCCTCCCAATCGGGCCGGTCGAGCGTGCGCAGTGCGAACAGGCTGCGTTCAACCCTTCCGGCAATCACCCCGAACGCGGTGCGTGCGGCATCGGGCAGGGCGGGCAGTGCGGCGAGTTCGCGCGCGGTGCTCGATGGATCGACCCAGTCGGGACGGGCATCGGCAATATGGCCGACGCTGCGCAGCAGCAGCAGGTGGGTTGCCTCGTCAAACCGGCCCTCAGCGGCGAGCCGATCGGCATCTTCGAGCAGCGCGAGCGTGGCGGCGCGATCGGGCTGCCATTCCTCCGCGTCTTGCGCCGTTTTGCGCGGGCGGCGGAAGCCTGCGCCGGGGCCGAACATCCGCACCAGCATCACCAGCGCAAATCCGATAGCAGCGGCCAGCAGCGCCCATTGCAACCACCACCACGATGCGCCGAGCAACTGGCCTAGCGGCGCGAACAGGTCTGCCAGCCAGCCGAACAGATCGTCCAGAACGCGTTCGAACCAGCCCGGCTGGCGCGGCGGGATTTCGGGGATCGTGACCGGGGCGAATTGCAGATCGCCGTCATTGCGAATGTCAGCCCAACCGGCAGGGGCCGATACGCCGGAAACCGCTGTTGATTCAGTAGGGATGGTCGGGGCGGATGCGGTCATGCGCGGCAGGTGGTGGCATGGCACCCGCGCGGGCGCAACCGGGAAACGTTCCCGGCGCGGCTCACCCGCGTGGGCGGGCCTGTGCGTAGCTGCCCAGAATGCGCAGTTCCTTGGAATGGAACGCGCATTCTTCCAGCGCCCGATCCACCGCCGGATCGCCCGGCGCACCGATAATGTCGGCGTAAAATGCGCTGGCGGCAAAGCTGGTGCCGTGCTGGTAGCTTTCCAGCTTGGTCATGTTGACCCCGTTGGTGGCAAACCCGCCCAGCGCCTTGTAAAGCGCGGCAGGGATATTCTTCACTTCAAAGATGAAGGTCGTCATCACCGGCTTGCCCGCTAATGCCGCTGGCGTGATCGGTTCGCGGGCGAGGATGACGAAGCGGGTCATGTTGTCGGCGCTGTCCTCGACATTGCGCTCGATAATTTCCAGCCCGTAAAGTTCGGCGGCGATGGCGGGGGCAATCGCGGCAATGGTGGGATCGCCGCGTTCCGCCACATAGGCGGCAGCGCCTGCGGTATCGGCATGGCTCAGGGGCACGATCCCGCGCGCCCGCAGGAAATGGCGCGATTGGCCGAGCGCCTGCGGGTGGCTGTATGCTGCCTCGAACGGGCCTGATCCCAGCGCCATCAGCGCGTGATTGATCGGCATGAAATATTCAGCGACGATGTGCAGCCCGCTTTCGGGCAGCAGGAAGTGGATATCGGCCACACGCCCGTGCTGTGAATTTTCGATCGGGATGATCGCCTCACCCGCGCGGCCATCTTTCACCGCGTCGAGCGCGTCTTCAAAACTGAAGCACGGCAGCGGCAGGGCATCGGGGCGGGCTTCGGTTGCGGCGCGGTGCGAATTGGCGCCGGGCGAACCTTGGAACGCAATCGCCCGCGCAGAATCGGCGGCGGCGGCGGCGCGCATCCGGTCGACAAGCGCAAGTGCAGGGGCAGGGAAAGATCGCATCTTGGGGCAGGCTGCTAGAGCGGCGCGGCGTGATCGGCAAGCCTGCTTGCAAAAGCAACGAGGATAGATGCCACGATCAGTCTTGCGCGAGCGCGTGGGCGACACTATGGGCCTGCCGTGATGACACAGGACAATTCTTCGCAAGATGGTGCCGCAGGCCAGAATGGTGGCGGCGATCTGTTCAACACTGCCGCAGGCTGGGTGCTATTTGCCGCCGGTCTGGGATTGGGTCTTGCGATCCTCTCGGGCAAGTATTTCCACGGCGACAAGCCGCAACGGCCCGAACAGCTCGGCTATGTGATCGAAGGCGTAGCGGACGAAGGCGCTGGCCCGGCGGAAGTCACAATCGCCGAAGTGCTGAACACGATTCCTACCGCAGAACTGATCGCGGCAGGTGAAAAAGCCTATGCCAAGTGCCAGAGCTGTCACACGATTGATGCGGGCGGTGCCAATGGGGTCGGCCCCAACCTTTCCGGGTCAATGGGCGGTGCGGTCGCGGCCCATGCCGGGTTTGCTTACAGCGCGGAATTGAAGGCGCTGGGCGGTCAGTGGGATTGGGACAAGATGGACGCGTGGCTGAAAAGCCCCAAGTCTTATGTTCCGGGCACCAAGATGAGCTTTGCCGGCCTTTCGAAGGTTGAAGATCGCGCGGCAATGGCGGCCTATCTCAACTCCAAGGGCGCGAATCTGCCCCTGCCCGCGTTTACGCCCCCAGCGGCTGAAGCGCCGGTTGATGAGGGTGATGCGGCTGCGGTTGAAGGTGAAGTGCCTGCGGCCCCCGAAGGCGAAGTCGCACCCGCCGCTTAAGCAACCGACTGTTCAAGAGCGAGCGTGGCGGCGCGCGCGATTGAACCTAACCCTTGAACCCTTGGGCAATCACATACCATTCCGACGATCCCTTGCGGCTCGCCGGGGGTTTGGCGTGCTTGACCACGGTGAAATGCTTTTTGAGCAGCGCCAGCAGATCAGCATCGGTTCCGCCCGCCAGCACCTTGGCCACAAATGCGCCGCCGGGGGCAAGGTTTTCGGTCGCGAACCACGCCGCCGCCTCAACCAGACCCATCGTGCGCAGATGATCGGTCTGCTTGTGGCCGACGGTGTTGGCCGCCATGTCCGACAGGATCAGATCGGGCGCGCCGCCCAAGGCTTCGGTCAGTGCGGCGGGGGCGGTATCGGCCATGAAATCCATCTCGAAAATGGTCACGCCCTCCAGCGGTTCGACCGGTAACAGGTCGATGCCCACCACCTCGGCGCGCGGCGCCTTGGCCCGCACCACCTGGCTCCACCCGCCCGGCGCAATCCCCAGATCGACCACCCGGGCCGCGCCTTTGAGCAGGTTGAAACGCTCGTCCAACTCGATCAGCTTATACGCCGCACGGCTGCGATAACCTTCGGCCTTGGCCTGCCGCACGTAAGGATCATTGAGCTGGCGTTCGAGCCAGCGCACCTGCGATGCGGTGCGGCCTTTGGCGGTCTTCACCCGCTTGGACGGCGTCTTGCTGGCGCGGGTCATTGCGCGCTGCGACCAGAGCGTTGCTTGTGCAACTGGCGCAAGGTGCGTTCGGACTGATGCTGCGAGGCCATGATGCTTCTGAGGATTCCTTCGCGGATGCCGCGATCCGCCACCCCCAGCCGCCGCGCGGGCCACAGGTCGAGGATTGCTTCGAGGATCGCGCAGCCTGCCACGACCAGATCGGCGCGGTCCTGCCCGATGCACGGCAGATTGCTGCGTTCATAAGGTGTCATCGCCGATAGCCGCGCGCTGATATCGCGCATCGCGGGCGCAGGCACGATCAGCCCGTCGACCGCCTTGCGATCATAGCTCGGCAGTTCAAGATAGAGGCTGGCGAGCGTCGTCACCGTGCCGCTGGTGCCCAGCAGGCGGATATCGTCATGCTGGGCGGCCTGGGCAACGCGGGCGGCAAAAGGCGCGAAGCTATCGGACACCATGCGCCGCATCGCCGCATAACGGGCGGCGCGCGCAGGCTCGCTATCCTCGCTCCGGCCCACCGTGTCGGTAAGCGAGACAACGCCCCACGGCACGCTATGCCAATCAAGGATGCGCGGCACCCGGCTCGCTTCCATGCCGCCCGGTTCCACCAGCACCAACTCGGTCGATCCGCCGCCAATGTCGAAAATCACCGCCGGGCCATCGCCCGATTCGAGCAGGATGTGGCACCCCAGCACCGCCAGCCGCGCCTCTTCCTCGGCGCTGATGATGTCGAGCGCGATGCCGGTTTCACGCCGGACACGTTCGATGAATTCATACCCGTTTTCCGCGCGGCGGCAGGCCTCGGTCGCCACTGACCGCGCGAGGCGGACGTTGCGGCGTTGCAGTTTATCCGCGCAGATCGTCAGCGCGGCGAGGGTGCGATCCATCGCCTTATCCGACAACCGCCCGCTGGCCGCCAGGCCTTCGCCCAGCTTTACCACGCGGCTGAAGGCGTCGATCACGGTGAAATCCCGGCCCGATGGGCGCGCGATCAGCAGGCGGCAATTATTGGTGCCAAGGTCCAGCGCGGCATAGGCTTCGCCGTGGGCGTTACCGCGTGCTGTGCCGATGGTGGAAAGGTCGGGCGCGGTGCGTGATTGGCGCGCTTCGCCGCTGCCCCGGCCATCACGGCCAGTCTTGCGGCAATCTTGCTGAGGGGGGCGTTTGTAGCGAAAATCAGCTACTTTCCCGGACTTGCCGCCCCGTTTTGTCCCAGCCTTCGAATTCCTGTCCGGCGGGAGAAATTCCGCCATGATCGTGCAACTTTCATATCACTGCCCGCACGTTTCGGCGGGCAGCACTTGGGGCCAAGCTAACCCAAGCACTGCGCAAGAGCAAGCAACGCCGCGCTTGACCTTGCCGCCGCACAAAACTAGGGAGCGCGCTCGCTGATGCCACCTGCAAGTTTCGGGGGCATGGCCTGTTGCCCCGTCGTCTAACGGCAAGACTACGGACTCTGACTCCGTCAATTGAGGTTCGAATCCTCACGGGGCATCCAGCCGCACGGCATTGTGGTGCAGCCGCAGCTGGCATCAATGTTTCACGTGAAACACCCATCCCATCAATCTGCTTGCGGGCCTAGGTGGCCCCTATTAGGGGTCTAACCATGACCGACAAAGACCTGACTGACCGTAAATTCTACCGCGCGGGCGAAGAAACCCGCTTTGCTGAAAGCGGCCCCGAACACACCCCGCAAACCGCGCATCCGGCCTACACGCTGGCGTTTCGCGATACCGATTTTCTGCTGCGCGACGAATTGCGCCCGGTGCGTTTTCAGCTGGAATTGCTGAAGCCCGAAATGCTGCTCGATGAAGCGCGGGTGGGATCGACGCTGGTGATGTATGGTTCGGCGCGCATTCCCTCGCCCGCGCAGGCCGAAGCCCGGCTGGCCGAAGCCGTTGCCACTGGCAGCGAATATGATCAGAAGGTCGCGGCGCGGCTCGCGGAAAAGGCGAAATATTACGACGAAGCCTACAAACTCGCCCGGCTGGTCAGCGAAAAGTCGATCATCGAGGATGGCAAACGCCAGTTCATCATCACCACCGGCGGCGGGCCTTCGATCATGGAGGCGGGCAATCGCGGGGCATCCGATGCGGGCAGCGAATCGATCGGGCTCAACATCGTGCTGCCCCACGAACAGGCGCCCAACCCTTACGTCACGCCCTATCTCAGCTTTCAGTTCCACTACTTCGCGCTGCGCAAAATGCATTTTCTGCTGCGTGCTCGTGCGGTGGCGGTGTTCCCCGGCGGGTTCGGGACGTTCGATGAATTCTTCGAACTCGTCACCCTGATCCAGACCGGCAAGATGAAGCCGATCCCGATTATCCTGTTCGGCAAGGATTTCTGGACGCGGGTGATCGATTTCGAAGCGCTGGCCGAAGAAGGCACGATTTCAAAGAGCGATCTCGACCTGTTCACCTGGTGCGAAACCGCTGAAGAGGCATGGGCCTGCATCTGCGATTTCTATGAGTTGAAGGACTAGGCGAGCGTTCTGACCGCCTGATGCCCAAGCGGGCCGTTGCCCGCGCCAAAGCCGGGGGCGACCTCGATCGCGCGGATCACGAATTGCCGCGCCAGCCGCACCGCGTGTTCCAATGGCTGACCGTGGCCGATCAGCGTCGCAATCGCCGATGACAGTGTGCAGCCGGTGCCGTGGGTGTGGCGCGTGTCGATCCGCGCGTGATCGAACTGCACCGCGCGCGCGCCGACCGTGTCGGTGGCGGGGATATAGAGCACGTCGATAATCCGCGCGCCATCGCCCTGATCGGGCAGATGCCCGCCCTTGGCCAGCACCGCCGCGCCGGTCGCCTCCGCCAGTTCCTCGGCCGCGGCGACCATGTCCGCGCCGGTGGCGATCGGGCGGCCCACCAGCGCGCTGAGTTCGGGCAGGTTGGGGGTGATCAGCGTTGCCAGCGGGAACAGCCGTGCGCGCATTGCCGCCACCGCATCGGGCGCGATCAGCGCCGCGCCGCTGGTGGCAATCATCACCGGATCGAGAATAATCGGGAAACGCGCTGCCGCAGACCCGCCAGACCGCCGCACATGGCCAAGCGCCGACCGCGCCTTGATCCCCGGCGTAGCGACCAGCGCGGCGGCGACCATGCGAATGATCTCGGAATCGTGCAGCATCCCGATCTTGATCGCATCGACCCCGATATCCTCGGCGCAGGAGGCGATCTGTTGCAGCACGATCTCTGGCGAAAGCGGCGCGATGGCCTGCACCCCGACAGAGTTCTGCGCGGTGACTGCGGTGATCGCGGTCATCCCATAGCCGCCAAGCATGGCGATGGTCTTGAGATCAGCCTGAATGCCTGCGCCGCCGGACGAGTCCGACCCGGCAATGCTGAGGATGCGAGGGGGAGGAGTGGTGGTCATGCCACCGCCATAGCAAGCCCGGACGTCACACGGCACCGATTTCACCAGCGGCAAACGAAATGGCAGCTTTCAGGGATGGCGCGCGTTGTTGGGAACGGCCGGTTGTGGGTGGTTTGCTGAAAGGCTGCTTTCCTAAGTAGCTTGCTAGCGGAAGATGACGGTTATTCTCTCATTCGCGTAATCGAACACGGTGAAGTTATCCCGGAAAAAGGGGTATCCGATTTGAACGTCTGCACTCCCCGTGAATTCTTGGACGACCATATCGATTGGTCCTGATGCACCTGGCAAAGAGAATTCGACTTGCCTCACACCCTCTATTGCGCTGTCGGATCCTGCTATATCGACCGACGTTCCAACCGGGACCGAAGGACAGCCGTCGAAAACATTATCGCAAAAGGTGCGACGGATGGTTGCTGGGCTCGCGCTTCCCAAGTCAACCCCGACTTGAGCGGTCTTGCCGGCGACTGATCCAGAGATCAGCCCGTCTGTCAGTGGCAGCTCGACAAGTTTGCTGGAATTCGGCCTGACTGTCCCAGGCGCAACAAACATGATCTCCTTCTTCGGACCATTCACGACCATCGAAAGGCTGCCGATAACATCCATTCCGACCAGAAGGCCGATCTGCCGATTTAGACGTTTCGAGATTGCTGTCAGATCCAAAGCCAGCGAGGGACCAGCGATGACGAATTGATCTTTCAATTCGATGCTGACTTGATCCACACGTTCAAGCGGAAGGCGGTCACCATTTGGGGACAATGCCCGGCCCGGCATTGGCGTCAGGCTCAAACCCAGGTTGCGAGCAAGCGCACTATCCACCACAGTGCCTTCGCTGCCTGTGTCAATTACTGCCCAGACTTTCGTCTCTGCGACTTTCGCTTCAACCAAGATGACCCGTTGTGAATCGTCATAGGTTGTTGCCCTCGGGCCAACCTCTCCATGCAAGAATGAAAAGGACCGGCTGTCTTTGCTCTTATCCTCTGCTCGTTGCACATTTTGCTGCTGAGCGCTTGCCGGTGACAAAGCTATGCTCTGCAACGCAATCGAAACGGCAATCACCAACCTGCTAAGCAGCTTACGCTGAGCAACGACATACATCTGATTGGCTCCTTCTTTACGAGTCCGCGCATTCGTTGAATACGTATCGCACTGTGCGTGCGGTTGTTCCCATCATCGTCCAACCCGATCTGCTGCAGGGCTGTCGCTTAATGCTGTTCGAAGCGACCGGAATGGGGTCGTTTCCCGAATGGCAGCTTTTTTCCAAAGCCTTGCCAAAGCGGACCCCGCCTCTCGCGCTCACCCCTTGAACTTGCGCTCCGTGCTCGGCGGAAACTTCGCGTGGAGCGCTTTGGCCCGTGTCGGCCTGTCCATCAGCTCGCCGCCGCAATTGGGGCAGCGGTCATCCAGGCTATCTGCACATTCGGCGCAGAAGGTGCATTCGAAGCTGCAGATGAACGCGCCGGGGGCGTCGGCGGCAAGGCCGGTTCCGCAGCGTTCGCAATCGGGGCGCATTTCGAGCATTGTCAGTAACTCCCATCCCGTTCACCCTGAGCTTGTCGAAGGGCTGTATTTCCTTTTTGAGGTGCGGAAAGAAGAAAGTGCGATGCTTCGACAAGCTCAGCACGAACGGATTTTTCGCTAAACCGCCGCGCGCACGGCTTCGCAGATGGCGTCGACCACCTGTTCCACCTCGGCGCGGTCATCGCCTTCGGCCATGACGCGGATGACGGGTTCGGTACCTGAAGGGCGGATCACCAACCGGCCCCGACCGGCCAGCTGCGTTTCGGCATCGGCGATCACCGCCTTGACCCGCGCATCGTCCAGCGGCCTGCCGCCGTCAAAGCGCACGTTCTTGAGCAATTGCGGCACCGGATCGAACACGTGGAGCAGCTCGCTCGCCGGCCTGCCGGATCGCACCAGGCTCGCCAGCACCCGCAGCGCCGCCACGGTGCCATCGCCGGTGGTGGCGTGATCGAGCAGGATCATGTGACCCGATTGTTCCCCGCCAACATTGAACCCGCCCGCCTTCATCGCTTCGAGCACATAGCGATCGCCCACCTTGGTGCGGGCCAGCGTCAACCCGCGCCCCGCCAGATAGCGTTCGAGCCCGAGGTTGCTCATCACCGTCGCCACAATTCCGCCGCCGGTGAGCGCGCCCTTGTCGTGCATCCGGGTGGCGATCAGCGCCATGATCTGATCGCCATCGACCGCGCGGCCCTTTTCATCGACTACGATCAGCCGGTCGGCATCGCCGTCCAGCGCGATCCCGATATCCGCGTGTTCCTCGACCACCCTGGCCTGCAATGCAGCAATCGCGGTCGACCCCACGCCGTCGTTGATGTTGGTGCCATTGGGACTGACCCCCAGCGTCACCACGTCCGCGCCCAGTTCCCAGATCGCCGACGGGGCGACCTGATAGGCCGCGCCATTGGCGCAATCGACCACCACCTTGAGGCCATCGAAGCGGATTTCTGACGCGATCGACCGCTTGACCGCGTGGATATAGCGCCCGCGTGCATCATCGATCCGCCGCGCGCGGCCGATGCCCTCGGCGGGCGCGAGTTCGACCTCGCCCTGCATCAGCCGCTCGATCTCGGCCTCGGCCTCGTCGGACAGCTTGAACCCATCGGGGCCGAACAGCTTGATCCCGTTATCGGCAAACAGGTTGTGGCTGGCAGAGATCATCACGCCCAGATCGGCGCGCATTTCGCGGGTGAGCAGCGCAATCGCGGGGGTGGGCAGCGGCCCGGTCATGATCACGTCCATCCCGACACTGGTGAACCCCGCCACCAGCGCGCTTTCCATCATATAGCCCGACAGGCGCGTGTCCTTGCCGATCACCACCCGGTGCCGGTGCCCGCCGCGCACGAAATAGGTGCCCGCCGCCTGGCCCACCCGCATCGCGGTGGCAGCGGTCATCACGCCGGCATTGGTGCGACCCCTGATTCCGTCGGTTCCGAACAGCTTGCGTGTCATGAATTTGCCTACTCCGCCCCACTCACATGATTGTATCGCGCTTCTGGCGCGGTTATCGCCCACGGTCTAGACCCAAGAGCGAAGGGCGAGCCGCCCAGACAAAGGATACGAGATTGCTGGAGAGTGAAAACAACGGTTCCGGCGCGGGGGGCAAGTTCGCGCTGGTATCGATCCGCCTGCCGGTGGCGCTGACCTTTGCCGCGCTGATTGCTGGCCTGGTGGCGGGTATTGCCGGGGCGGCGCTGGATGTGCCGCAGGCGGTGCAGGACTTTGCCGCATTGGTCGGCGGGCTGTGGCTGCGCGCGCTTCAGATGACGATCATTCCGCTGGTTGCGGCGCTGCTGGTGCTGGGGCTGGTGCAAATGATCATGGCCGCGCGGGTCGGCACGGCGGCGCGGCGGATGCTGCTGATCATGATCGGGGTGCAATTGGCGGGCGGCGCGTTCGCGTCGGTTGCGATGCCGGCCCTGCTCAGGGCGTTTCCGGTGCCGCAGGGGGCGAGCGCGCTTTTGGCGCAGACCCCGGACAATGTCGGCGCGGTGCCGGGCGTGTTCGATTTTGCCGCATCGCTGGTGTCGCCCAACATCATTGCCGCCGCCGCCGAAACCGCGATGCTGCCGCTGACGCTGTTCTTCGTGATGTTTGCCGTCGCGATCACCCGCCTGCCCGCCGATCAGGGCGACCGGCTGCTGGGGTTCTTCCACGCGCTCGGCAATGTCATGCTGCTGATTATCGGCTGGGTGCTGGCGATTGCGCCGATCGGGGTGTTCGCGCTGGCGTTCGGGGTGGGCGTGAAGAGCGGCAGCGGGGCGTTTGCGACGCTGGGGCATTATGTGCTGACGGTGACGTTGATGGGCGCCTTCATTCTGGCGCTGGCCTATGCGATTGCGATGGGGCTGGGGCGGACAGGCGCGCGCTTTGCCAGTGCGGTGTTGCCCGCGCAGGCGGTGGCGCTGTCCACGCAAAGCTCGCTCGCCAGCCTGCCCGCGATGCTTGATAGCGCCGGGCGGCTGGGGCTGCGGGCCTCCACGGCCGAATTCGTGCTGCCGCTTTCGGTGGTGATATTCCGCGCGACCAGTGCGGCGATGAACCTCGCGGTGGTCTATTACATCGCCGCGCTTGCAGGGATCGAGGTGCCGTGGGCAATTGCGATTGCCGGGGTGCTGATCGCCAGCGTGATCAGCCTTTCCGCTGTCAGCCTGCCCGGATCGATCAGCTTTGTCGTGTCGATCGGCCCGATTGCACTGGCCATGGGCGTGCCGGTGGAACCGCTGGCATTGCTGGTGGCGGTCGAGATGCTGCCTGACTTGATGCGCACGCTGGGCAATGTCACCATGAACGTGGCAGTGACCAGCGCGGTTGACCGCAGCGTGCACACGCTTGAAAAATCTTCGCCTTGAAGCTGGAACCCTTCGACCACATCTGCGTTAATGCAACCATCCGATTCACCCAACCTGCTTCTGGAGGACACCATGGCTTTCGCACTTTCCCCGCTTCCCTATCCCGATACCGCGCTGGCACCGGCGATTTCGGCTGAGACGCTGTCGTTTCACTACGGCAAGCACCATCAGACCTATGTCGACAAGATGAACGCCGCGATCGAAGGCACGCCGCACGCCGATGCCTCGCTCGAAGCGATCATCGCGGCTTCGCGCGGTAGCAATCAGGGCCTGTTCAACAATGCAGCGCAGTCATGGAACCACGCGTTCTACTGGCATTCGATGGCCCCTGCGACCACCGCACCTTCGGCTGACCTCGCCGCCAAAATCGATGCGGCGTTCGGATCGGTCGATGCGCTGAAACAGCAGTTGAAGGATCGCGGGCTTGGCCACTTTGCCAGCGGCTGGGTGTGGCTGGCGGAAAAGGACGGCAAGCTCAGCATCGAGGAAACCCACGATGCCGACACGCTGGCCGATAGCGGCTTTAACCCGCTGCTGGTGCTCGACGTGTGGGAACACGCCTATTACCTCGATCACCAGAACAAGCGTCCAGCCTATCTCGATGCGGTGGTTGAAACCAAGCTCAACTGGGCATTTGCGAGCGAAAACCTCGCGCGCGGTCAGGTGTGGACTTACGCCTGATATTGATAGCAAGTCGATTGGAAGGCCCGCCTGCAGCGATGCGGCGGGCCTTTTGTTTGGCGCCTGTCAGGCAAGCGCGCGCGCATAGACCGCATATTCGCGGTTGATCTTGCTCTGGATCGTATCGGCGATGGCGATCATTCCCTGATTGTCGTCAAGGATCCAGCCGATCTCGCCGCGGGTCGATTGAAACGTGGTGTTCGCCTCGGCGCGGATCGCCTCGATCATCATGAAGGCAAGCTGGCTGGCAAGGCGGCTGTTGTGTAGTTCCTTGAGCACGCCCATCAACGGCACCCGCATGCCTGCGCCCTTGGGGTGCCTCAGCCAGCGCAGCATGTGGATCCAGCCAAACGGGAACAGTTTTCCGCCGATTTTCGTCAGCGCATCATTCACATCGGGAAAGGTCAGCATGAACGCCACCGGGCGGCCATCGAGTTCGGCGATCATGTTCAGTTCTTCGTGAATGATCGGGCGTAGCTTTTTACCGGCATAGGCGACTTCTGCCGGGGTGAAGGGGACAAACCCCCAATTGTGCGACCACGCATCATTGAGGATCATCAGCACGGTGGCGACTTCCTCGTCCCAGCGGCTTTTTTCGACCCGGCGGATATTGATGCGCGCGTTCTTGTGCCCCGATTGCACAATCCGCCGGATCAAGGGGGGGGAATCGCGGGTGATATCGAGATCATAGGTGTAAAGCGTCTTTTCGCGGGCATAACCCGCCGTCTCGATCCAGCCTGCATAATGCGCCGGGTGGTGTCCCATCATGATCATCGGCGGGTGATCCTGGCCACTGATCAACAGGCCCGGTTCTTCCCAGACCGAAAGCGAGATCGGGCCGAGCACGCGGTGCATCCCTTCGCCCACCAGCCATGCCTCTGCCGCGGCCAGCAGCGCGCGCGCCGCGTCTTCGTCCTCCGCATCGAAATAGCCGAAAAACCCGGTGCCGGGGCCAAACCCCTGTTCGGCAGGCATGGCGAGCGCGAGTTCATCAATATGCGCCGAAATCCGCCCGACCGGCTGGCCGCCGCGCCGCGCGATGAACAATTGCACCCGCGCATGGCCGAAAAACGGGTTCTTGTCAGGATCGATCAGTTCAAGCTGTTCGGAACGGATTTGCGGCACGAAATGTTCCAGCCGCGCGGAAAAGGCCCGGCCCAGATCGACAAAATCGGCGCGCCCGCGCTTGCCGGAAACCGGCTCGATGCTTATTTCTGCCCTGCGCTTTGCTGCATCCGTCACACCGCAGTTCCCATGGTTGTTTTTGATCAATGCGTCTGTGTCGCGCCTGCGTGATTGACGCAAGCCTATCGATCACTCTTACCGATAACCCTCGTTTGGCTTACCCCCGGAATTGGAGTAGGGCGAACCTCAGATTTTTGCAGAAAATGACCCGTAAATGACTGTGCACCAGACGATTGATCCCGCCCGCCCCGATGCGCTTTCGCCCCCGCGTGCGACCCGCAGCCAATTCATGGCCAGCGATGACAAGGCGATGCTGCGCGCCGCGCGCGACCTGACCAAGGGGTTGGGGGAGGCAAAACCGGGGATTTACTGGGCTGATATGCTGGTTTCGGCAGGCATTGGTTATGCCGGGATTGCGGTAGCGATTGTGAGCGGAAACGTGCCGGTGCAGGTCGCCGCCGGGCTAATCGCCGCATTGGCGATGTATCGTGCGCTGCTGTTCATTCACGAACTCACCCATATCCACCGCGATGCGCTGCCGGGCTTCCGCATGGCGTGGAACCTGCTGGTTGGCATCCCGCTGCTGACGCCAAGCTTCATGTACGAAGGCGTGCACACCATCCACCACAAGCGCACGCAATATGGCACCATCGAAGACCCCGAGTATCTGCCGCTGGCGTTGATGAAACCGTGGAGCCTGCCGCTGTTTGTGCTGGTGGCGCTGCTTGCGCCGGTTGCGCTGCTGGTGCGGTTTGCGGTGCTGGTGCCGCTGGGCGCGGTGATCCCGGCGGTGCGGCGCTTCACCTGGCAGCGCTTTTCCTCGCTGTCGATCAACCCCGATTTCCGCCGCAGGCCGCCAGAAGGCGATTTTGCCCGGCTTGTGCGCTGGCAGGAATTCGGCGCATTCATCTGGGCCTATGCGCTGATCGCCAGCGTCTTCGTGATCGGCTGGCAGCCGCTTGCCATCGCGTTTGCGGTGCTATCGCTGACCGCAGTGCTCAACCAGTTGCGCACGCTGGTCGCGCATCTGTGGGAGAACGAGGGCGAACCGATGACAGTGACCGCGCAGTTCCTCGATTCGGTCAATGTGCCGCCGCCGGGGATCGCGGCTGAGCTGTGGGCGCCGGTGGGCCTGCGCTATCACGCGTTGCATCACCTGATGCCGTCAATGCCCTATCACGACCTGCCCGAAGCACATCGGCGGCTCGCGCGTGAATTGGGCAGCGGATCGACTTATGAAGGCGCAAACCATCCGGGGATGCTGGTGCTGGTGGCGCGGATTGCGCGCAGCACGATGGGGACGCGGGGCTGAGATAGACTGCGGCTCGCCTGAGCCTATTCCTCAGTCCGGATCAGCACCGTTTCGCCCAGCAGCAGGAACAGGAAGAACGGCGCCCATGCGGCCAGCAGCGGCGGATAACCGCCAAAGCTGCCCATCGCCAGGGCGGCATTATCGACCACAAAATAGGCAAAGCCCAGCGCCATCCCGATGATCGCGCGCACGAACAGCTGGCCTGATCGCGCCAGCCCGAACGCCGCAATCGAGCCGAGCAGCGGCATCAACAGCGCGGATAGCGGCCCCGACAGGCGGTGCCACCATTTGGCTCGCATTTCATCAGTATTGCGCCCGGCGGCATCGAACGCATCAATAGTGGCGCCGAGTTCCCAGAAGCTTTGCGCATCGGGATCGACCGATTGCAGCATGATCCGGTCTGGAGTGAGGCCTTCGCCCACCACCTGTGGCGGCAGCGTTTCGCTGATCGCGCCGGCGACATCGAACCGTTGGGGCTGTTCCAGCCGCCAGCCGGGCGCAGCATAGGTCGCACGGGCGCTGCGCACCTGCTGCCGGATGATCCCGCTCGGCGTGCGTTCGTACCAGGTGACGTTCGACAGCACGATATCATCGCCTGTCCCCATCAGCGTGGCAGCAGACAGGATGTTGGGGCCGTCGGTAAAATAGACGTTCGTTCGCACGCCTTTGGCCCCCGCACCGGTGGCCGGGATCGGGCCATATTGCACCGACTCCCACGCCTTGAGGCTGGCATTGGCGCGGGTGACGACGCGTTCGTTGAAGGCGAAGCTGAGCAGCGATACCACCGCCGCCGTCAACAGCAGCGGGAACAATACCTGATGCGCGGAAAGCCCCGCCGCCTTCATCGCCACCACTTCGCTGTTCTGATTGAGGGTGACGAGCGTGATCAGCGTCGCCAGCAGCACCGAATAGGGCAAAAACCGCGAAACGAGCTGCGGCAGGCGCAATCCGGCATAACGCATGATTTCGGCCTGCCCATTGCCCGCAGCTTCAAGGATCTTGCCGGTCGCCGACAGCAGATCAAGCGCCAGCAGCACCAGCACCAGCATGACCAGCACCGCGACAATGCGCACCACGAACATTTTCGCAAGATACAGCGTCAGCGTGCGCGAAGGGAAGAAATCGAGCTGCATATGTCCCTATTCTGCCGGGGCCGCTGCCGTTCCGGGCGCGGGACGATAGGCGCGCTGGGTGCGGCGCCCGAACAGCTTGCCCACCCGCTTCGACAGTTTGGCGAATGCCGTTTCCAGCGTGCCAATCGCCTGTCCACCAGGCACATAGGCAACACGGTAATACATCCAGATGATCAGCGCGGCGAACAGCGCGAACGGCACCCACAGCGCCAGCACCGGATCCAGCCGGCCCAGCGCGGCTACATCTTCGCCGTATTGATTGACCTTGTGATAGGCGACCACCATCACGATCGAAACGAACACGCCGAGCGCGCTGGTCGATCGTTTGGGCGGGATTGCCAGCGCCACCGCCAGCAGCGGCATCAGGAACATCATCACGATTTCGACCAGCCGGAAATTAAAGCTGGCAAGGCTGGCATCGCGTACCTGCGTGGGGCTTTTGTCGCTCCAGCCGATGCTGAGCAGTTCGGGCAGGATATATTCGCGGGTCGCATCGCCGCGATCACGAAATTGCTCGATCGCGGGCAGATCAATCGGCAGATCGTGACGGCTGAACGACAGCACGCGCGGCGTGTTGCCGCCGCCTTTCTGCATGGTGGTGTCCTGGATGATCGTGCCTTCGGTCAGCCGCAGGATGATCGTGTCGGGGTTGTCACGCGTGGCAAGGAACGCCCCTTCGCGCGCGCTGATCGACAGCACCTGACCTTTGTTGTTGGCGACGCGCGCGAAAATGCCGATCAGCCGCCGTCCATCGTCCTCGCTCGCTTCGATCCGCAAGGCCATACGGTCAGCAAGGGTGGTGAATTCCCCGACCTTGATCGAGGCACCCAGCGCGCCTGATCGCAGTTCGTAATCCATCTGTTCGTAATAATAGCGGCTGATCGGCTGGATATAGAACACCAGCGCCACATTGATCGCAACCAGCACCAGCGTGATGGCATAGGGCATCCTGAGCAGGCGGTTATACGACAGCCCGACCGCGCGCATCGTGTCCAGTTCGGATGAGGTGGCGAGTTTGCGGAAGGCAAGCAACACGCCCAGCAGCAGGCCCAGCGGAATGGCAAGGCTGGCATATTCGGGGATCAGCGCCCCCAGCATCTTGAACACCACCGCCACCGGCCCGCCTTCAACCGCGACGAAATCGAACAGGCGCAGCATCTTGTCGAGCAGCAACAACGAGGCGGCCAGCGCGAACACTCCCAGCATCGGCATAATGGTAAGCCGCAGGATATACCGGTCAACGCTGGGGATCAGATTGTGCAAGTGCGGTTCCGTCGATTGCGCGAAGGCCATAACGCCCTAGCGCCTTCGGGCTCGCGCGTCATGCCCCCAATTCCGGTTGCCGTAACAGCCGCCGAACGGCCCGCAATTGAACAAGATGACCCGGCCACCGCCAACCCCGCCCGATCGGCCGTCTCACGCTTTCTCAAGCGTGCATTGCAGCGGGTGCTGGTTCTGCTTGGCGAAATCCATCACCTGATTGACCTTGGTTTCGGCGATTTCATAAGGGAAAATCCCGCACACGCCGACCCCGCGCTGGTGCACGTGGAGCATCACGCGGGTGGCCTGTTCCAGATCCATGCTGAAAAAGCGTTTGAGCACCAGCACCACGAATTCCATCGGGGTGTAGTCATCATTCAGCATCAGCACTTTGTACTGGTTCGGCTTTTTGGGCTTGGCGCGGGTCTTGGTGGCGACGCCGATCTGGCTATCGCCGCTGCCTTCATCGTCCTTGCCGCCGTCTTCATCGCCCGCGCACACGCGATCCACGCGCCGCAGGGGCAGCGCGGCAAGTGCGGGCAGGGCAGGTGGTCGCTGGATCGGCATGAGCCCCCATTATGGGATATGCGGCCCCATTCGCAAGCGCTTGCTGTGCGTGTGTGGGCCAGAGACAAAGAAAAGGCCGGACAAACCCGCAGGTCTGTCCGGCCCGGCGCTTTTCAGCGCGCTTTCGTAAACCGGGATTGGGAGAGAGGAGAGAGGCCCGGTTCAGAAACTTGTGTGCTTAGGCAGCCTTCGAGATCTTCTCGGCGGCGACGCTGGCGCGGTTCGAAATCGGAGCGAAAGCATCGTTGTAGAGCTTCACCCAGGCTTCGGTGCGCTTCGAGCCGAACGAGACCAGAGCATCGAAGTTGCGACGGGCGATTTCGCCCTGCAGCTGCATCAGTTCGGTCGGCGACTTGATGGCCGCAACCTTCTTGACGTCTTCGGTGACGGTTTCGATCACGGTCTTGCCGGTTTCGATGTCGCTGCGGACAATGTCCTGTGCGCCAGCGAAGAAGATCTTACCGCTTTCGACGACGGCATCGACGTTCGCCTTGCTGAATTCGCCAGCTTCGGCAGCCAGAACGGTGGTCTTGGCATAGGCAGTCTTTGCACGGGTCTGGACGTCAGCGATGACTTCCTTGGCGGTGGCGGCGATGTCGGTGTTCTTGGCAGTGGTCATGATGGTATCCTTTAATTTGATGACAGGGTTGGTCTTGGGCGCGGCGGCAGGCTTGCCGGCATTGCGGACAGCCTTCTTGGCCAGCACGGGCTTCTTGACCGTGGGCTTGGCAGTTGCCGTCTTCTTGACGGTCTTGGCAGCGGGTGTCTTGGCCACGGCTGCCTTTTTGGCGAGCGGGGCTTTCTTCTTCGGCGCTGCGGTTTTCGTTGCGGCCGGGGCAGCCTTTGCCACATTGGCGGCGGGCGCGGCTACAGCCTTCGGTGCGGCTACAACCTTGGCCGATGCTTCGGCATAGGCTTTTTCCGCAGCGGCATCGATCTTGGCGATCGGGGCGGTGGCTTCAGCGGCAGTGGTTTTAACTTCGGACATGATGACCTCGCTTCATGTTGCACTGCACAAAATAGCGATTGCAACTGCGAAGTCAAGCATTTTTGTGCAGTGCACAATATTGCTTTATATCATTGAAGTTATGCGATAATTCGAAAATCCCCCGCTCAACGCGTCTTGACGTAGCGTCCCGGAGCATCCTCGATTACCACATCGCCCTTGCCGCCGGGCGCGCGTTTGCCTTTGGCCGGGACGCGCGTGTCGGACTGGCGGTGCAACCATTCGAGCCAGTGTGGCCACCAGCTGCCGGGGTGTTCGGTGGCGCTTTCGACAAAGGCTTTGAGCGATGGCGCCGCGCTGTTGCCCACCCAATATTGATACTTGCCCGCAGCCGGAGGATTGACCACGCCTGCAATGTGGCCTGATCCGGCCAGCAGAAATTCCAGCGGGCCGGTAAAGTGCTGCGTGATCCGCCACACGCTTTCCGCCGGCGCAATGTGATCTTCGCGCCCGGCCTGCACAAAGCTGGGCGTTGCCACCTGCGTCAGATCAATCGGTGTGCCATCGGCTTGCAACGCATCGGGCACCACCAGCTTGTTGTCGCGGTAGAGGTCGCGCAGGTAATCATTGTGCCACTTGGCGGGCAGGTTGGTAACGTCGCCGTTCCAGTGCAGCAGGTCGAAGGCCGGGTAATCTTCGCCGAGCAAGTAATTGTTGACGACATAATTCCAGATCAGATCGCGCCCGCGCAGCGCATTGAACGCGGCGGCCAGATAGCGCCCATCGAGATAGCCTTGTTGTGACGACAACTGCCCGATCATCTCCAACTGGCCATCATCGATGAAGTTTTTCAGGTCGCCGCTCTTTTCGAAATCGACCTGCGCGGTGAAGAAGGTCGCGCTCTTGACCTTATCGGCCTCGCCCCGGCGGGACAGGATCGCCAGCGTCGCCGCCAGCGTGGTGCCCGCGACACAGTAACCGATGGTGTGGACGTGGGGCACGCCCAGCCGCGCGCGAACATGGTCGATCGCATCGATCTGGGCGCGGATGTAATCATCCCACACCACATCGGCCATGCTTTCGTCGGCCGATTTCCAGCTGACCACGAACACGCTGAGCCCCTGATCGACCGCCCATTTGATGAAGCTTTTTTTCGGGGTCAGATCGAGGATATAGAACCGGTTGATCCACGGCGGGAAGATGATCAGCGGCACTTCGAGCACGGTTTCGGTGGTCGGACTATACTGGATCAGCTGATATAGCGGGGTTTCATGCACCACCTTGCCCGGCGTCGCGGCGAGGTTTTCGCCCAACCGGAACGCGTCGGGATCAGTGTGGGTCAACTGCCCGCGCTTCATGTCGTTGATCAGGTGCTGCATCCCGCGCACCAGATTTTGCCCGCGGGTTTCGACGGTGCGCTTCATCACCACCGGGTTCAGCGCCACGAAATTGTCCGGGCTCATCGCTTCGGTCAGCGCGCTGACCGCGAATTCGAGTTGCTGGCGCTTGGCGCGATCAAGCCCATCCATGCCCTTGACCGATTGGCGGAAGTAATCGGCCAGCAGCAGATAGGTCTGGTGCAGCAGCAGGAAGGCCGGGTGTTCGCGCCACGCGGGATCGGCAAAGCGGCGGTCGCTTTTGGGCAGCGCGGCAGGATCGGGCGCTTCGGGTGCCTTGTCGCCCCCGGTCACGCCTGCTCCGATCCCGGCGACAAACCGTTCCATCACGCCGGACCACAATTTCAGCGAATCCTGCGCTAGCCGGGCCTGGGCATCAAACAGCCCCTTGGGCAGTTGGCCCAGCATGCTTTGCGAAAGCACCAGCCATTGCGCCGGATCAAGCGCATTCGTGCCCTTGGCTGCTTTGGTGGCTGCAGCCTGCGCCTGATGCGTCGCGAAATCGAGCCATAGCTGCTGCAATTGCGCGCTGGCGCTGGCCCATTCGCCCAGCTCCCCCGCATCGATCCCCTGCGGCAACAGCGATTCGATCCCTTTGCCGGACATCATTTCACGCATGGCATTGCCTTGCATGTCGAAGAACCCCTTGAGGCTTTCGCCTGCACCAGCCATCGGGTTGTTATCGTCTGCCATAGCCTGAACTGTCCCTTGTCCGACGCGCGTTATATAGTGCCGCCAATCCGGGCGCGCGGCAATTGCCGAAAACGCCTTCCCACTGGCCGAGATATTAGCCTAGGAGGAAATTGGCGTGTTGCCCACTCAATCCCGCCCGAGACAAGGTGATGACAGGCGATGAATGATCAATTCTATCGGATGAAGCGAATGCCCCCCTATGTGATCGCGGAGGTCAACGCCATGCGTCATGCCGCGCGGCTGGCCGGGCAGGACATCATCGATCTGGGCATGGGCAACCCTGATCAACCCCCGCCGCAGCACGTCATCGACAAGCTGTGCGAGGTTGCGGCCAAGCCCAATGCGCATGGCTATTCGCAGTCCAAGGGCATTCCCGGACTGCGCCGCGCGCAGGCGGGATATTATGCCCGGCGGTTCGGGGTCGAACTTGATCCCGAAAGCGAAGTGGTGGTGACGATGGGATCGAAGGAGGGGCTGTCGAGCCTCGCCACCGCGATCATCGCGCCGGGTGATGTGGTGCTGGCACCCAACCCGTCCTATCCGATCCACACTTTCGGGTTCATCATCGCGGGCGCAACGATCCGGTCGGTGCCGACCACCCCTGACGAGGAATACTGGATCTCGTTAGAACGGGCGATGAACTTCACCGTGCCGCGCCCCAGCGTGCTGGTGGTGAGTTACCCGTCGAACCCCACCGCCGAGGTGGTCGATCTGGCGTTCTACGAACGGCTGGTCGCCTGGGCGAAGGAAAATCAGGTCTGGGTCGTGTCAGACCTTGCCTATTCCGAGCTTTATTACGATGGCAAGCCAACTCCGTCGATCATGCAGGTGCCGGGCGCGATGGATGTCGCGATTGAGTTTACCAGCATGAGCAAGACCTATTCGATGGCAGGCTGGCGGATGGGCTTTGCGGTCGGCAACAAACAGCTAATCGCGGCGCTGACGCGGGTAAAATCCTATCTCGACTACGGCTCTTTCACCCCGGTTCAGGCGGCGGCTTGCGCGGCGTTGAATGGCCCGCAGGACATTGTTGAAACCAACCGCGAGCTTTACCGCAAGCGGCGCGATGTGATGGTCGAAGCCTTCGGCCGCGCGGGCTGGGATATTCCCGCGCCGCCTGCATCAATGTTCGCCTGGGCCCCGCTGCCGCCAGCCTTGCGCAGTATGGGCAGCCTTGAATTTTCCAAACAATTGCTCACCCAGGCACAAGTCGCGGTTGCACCCGGCGTGGGTTATGGTGAAAATGGCGAAGGCTATGTCCGAATCGCGATGGTCGAAAACGAACAGCGGCTCAGGCAGGCGGCGCGCAACGTCAAACGCTATTTGCAGTCAGTCGGGGTGAACAGTTCGGGGGCCTGATTTCGCGGCGCAAGGCAGAGGTCTGACGAGGCATTACGTATTCTGATGCGACATAGGAGAATCTCCTACCGATTTGCGTCACCCAATGTGTTAAACGGGATTCACTGCTGAAGGAGAGCCCCATGTTGTCCGGAGCCGCACGGCGGCTGACCGACAGGCAGCGCGCAGTGATAGAGCGCATTGATCGCCGCGTGCCAATCAAGGTTATCGCGCAGGAGCTTGGCGTATCCGAAACCCGGATAAACCAGCACATCCGCGTGCTTAAAGACGTTTACGAGGCTGGCAGCCTGGGCGAACTGGTCGAAAATTATCGCGCCACGCGCGGGCCGGCATTGTCGCCAGAGGATCAGGGAAACGACCTAGGGGGCAGCCCTGATGCAGTTTTGCGTCCCCCCTTGAGCGAACCTGCATACACAAAAACTCAGATTAACGCGGCGACGGATTTTCCTGATTTGGGCGGTCGGGATGACCCGGGCCAACTGGTTCTGAGCGATGCGATGCCCCTGATTGAACAGGCGCCGTGGCTCAGACCGGGCGAACCGAGGGTGGTCCCCGGAGTGCTCGACGGTGAGCATGCCGTTCTGCTTCGCCTGGGAGCCATTGTGGGGATCGCATCAGGGATCCTTGCCGCCGTGGTGCTGACTGTGACCGCAGCCGTGGCCCTGAGCGATGCGATGAATGGCAAGGCGGCCGTCTCTGTGGAAAATCCTCAAGTTGCCGGCTGAGCACCGGCGGCTGCGGAGTATCACGATGAACGAACGTATCCTGTCCGACGCCCACCAACTCAAAAAGCTGGTGCGTGAAGCCGAGGCGATTGCCGATGAATCGATCATTGCCATGGCCCGTTTGAAGCAGGCGATGCTGGCCGCGCGCCAGAACCCCGAAGTCGAAGTCCACACCGGCCAGCGCGCGCTGATGCGGCTGACCGAGGCTGAAAGCCAGGCCATGGCAATGTCCACCAACCTGCTGCGGGTCCACGATGAATTGAGCAAGGTCGCCCGGGTTCACGCTGGCGGTGAGACCGGCACGGAAACGGTCATCCCGCCGGAAGCCGTTGCCACTGCGGCCACTGCCAAAACCTTGCGCCCGGAATCGGCCATCGCCTGAGTGCGCGCCCTATGATGCTCGAACTGTTCAACACTTACCGTGGTGACGCGCAACATATCGCCAGTGTCTTGCTGGCACTGGCGATATGGCGCTGGGGCGCGGCACCCGAACGCTGGCTAATCGCACTATTCGTGGCGACGATGGTCGCTCCGGTCTATCTCTTCAGTCTGCTGGGCCTTGGCAATCCGGCGCTCGGCCCGAACGCTGCACTCTATGTCGGCATCGATCTGTTGGCGGGTGTCGGGTTTGTGGCAGTGGCGCTGAAAGCCAACCGCAATTACCCATTGTGGATCGCGGGCTTCCAGCTGGTCGCGATCAGCGCACATGCAGTCAAAGGGCTGGTCGATACGGTGTCCCCGATCGCGTATCTGATCCTCGCCAGCGGCCCATCCTATTGCCAGCTGGCGCTGATATTTGCCGGGTTCGCCCGCCATGTCACCCGAACGCGCCAGTTCGGCCCCTATCGCGATTGGCGCTCATCGACGCCCGGTGCGCAGTGGCCAAGCCTGTGATCGCGCCAGGTATGCTGATGCCAGATGCTTTGGCCACGCAGGCGGAACTGTGGGCACCATGGTGATGCTGGCACCTCCACCCGCGCATGACCATGCATCATCGCACGAGCAGCGCACATCGGCGATGGTCAACTACCTGCGCAATGTGGTGTTGACGCCGCCCGCCCTGCACGAGCGTGGCCATGCGATCTTTGTGGATGCGCAGCGCGCCTTTCTGGGCGATGCGGCCTTTGGCATGGGCAGCCTCGGCACATTGCAGCTGCGGATGCGGGCGCTGTTTGGCGAGGCGTTGCGGCTGGGCGCATCGGGCCTCATCCTCGCGCATAATCACCCTTCGGGACAGTGCCAGCCAAGCGGCTCTGATCTGACCGCCACACGGCAATTGCAGGATGTCGCCCGCGCGCTCGATATCACGCTGATCGATCATCTCATTTTCACCAACAGGGCAGTCTATTCGATGCGCGCAGGAGGGCTGCTGTGAACGCCATCCTGTCTGCCGGCCGGTTTCAAGGCAGCGACGAGATCATCCCGCGGTTCCGTGAAGCAGGGGACATGACGCTTGATCTGTTCCACCGTGACGGTCGCGCGGAAGATTGCTGGCTCGGCCTGCACCCGCGCGAATTTGCGCTGATCTGGCGGCTGGCAGAACATCCCGGAAACCGCTCTAAACCGGGGCAAGTCTGGACTTGGGGCAGCGGATCGGTCAATCTGCCGTCCGCAAACCAGTGTTTTAAGGAAGCCTGATCCGATGCCTGCCACCGCCTCCATGACCGCCAACGACAGGGTTTCCATCGCGCTGGGAGAGGACGGCGTTGCGCTGGTGCGCCTCAACCGCCCTGACAAGATGAACGCGCTTGACCCTGAAATGTTCGCACGCATCATCGAAGCGGGCAGCACATTGCAGCGCATGAAGGGCCTGCGCGTAGTGGTGCTTTGCGGTGAGGGCCGGGCGTTCTGCGCCGGGCTTGACCTTGCCAGCTTCACCCGCACGCCAAGCGAGGACGAGCCATCGCTGACCGAACGGACATATGGCAATGCCAACAAGTTCCAGCAGGTGTCGATGCAGTGGCGCAAACTGCCGGTGCCGGTGATCGCGGCGGTGCACGGCGTATGTTTCGGCGGCGGATTGGCGATCGCCAGCGGCGCGGATATCCGTATCGTCCACCCGGAAACGCGGATGTCGATCATGGAAATGAAGTGGGGGCTGGTGCCCGACATGGGCGGCTTCGCGCTCTGGCGCGGGTTGGTGCGCGATGATGTGCTGCGCGAACTTATCTATACCAACCGCGAATTTTTGGGGGCGGAGGCGCAGGCTCTCGGCCTTGCGACCCATGTCGATGACAACCCGCTCGACCGCGCGCTGACCATTGCTCGCGAGATTGCCAATCGCAATCCCCACGCAATCCGCGCGGCCAAGCGGCTGCATGCGGGCATGATCGATCGCGATACCAATGCCATTCTGCTTGAAGAAAGCATCGAACAGCACGGCATCATGCGCAGCCGCAACCAGGTCGAAGCGGTGATGGCGGCAATGCAGAAGCGCAAGCCGGATTTCGAGGATTTGTAGACGGCGCGCGCTTACCCGAACACCGCCACGCACTGAACCCCGTCGAGCACCTGCCGCCCGTCCGCATCCCACATTCGCAGCCGTTCGGATGAATAGCCGCTATCGGCGTGCTGGCTGGCGTTCTCGGCCAGATACCAGCCGCCCGGCGAACGGGTTTCGGGGTCGAGCACATTGAACGACCAGTTGATTGAACTGATCGGGCCAATCCGACGCATCGCCCGCATCGCGCCCGGGGGCATGACGTCGCCCATCAGCACCAGTTTCGACACCGGGTCGAGATCGTGCTGTTCGGTCAGCCGCGCCCAGCGGCGCACGGTCGCGCCGTGATCTGCGCCTTTGACCTGACCATAGCGCAGTTCGAAATTGTTCTGGATGAAGCTTGGCCCCTGCCCGCCCATCGCCACCTCGTTGGCGTCAGGTGCGCCCGGCCAGCTTTCGGGCGGATCGGCGGGGCGCAGCGCATTCGCTTCGCGTCCTTCGCCAAACAGCCAGAAGGCCGAAAGCACCACCTTGCCATCGCACAGAATCTCGCTGCGCACCTGCGTGACGTTGCGCCCCTGCCGGATAATTTCGGCGGTAAGTGCAATGTCTTCGCCCACCGGCGCGACAAATGCGACCTGCGCGGCGCGCAGCGGCGGCAGGCCGGGAAAAGCGCGCGCCGCCATCGTATAGGCCACCAGCGCCGATGCCCCACCATACAGCGTGCGCCCCTGCATCCAGTCGGCGGCGTGGGCAAGGCGGGCAGGGCCGGGCTGGCCGGTGATGGGTTCAAGCAGGCTGGCAATGGTCATGCGCGCTGCTTTGCCGTGCGGTTTGCGTGGCGTCCAGATTGACGTTGCGTCAACCGATCCCCCAAGCCTTGCCCACGAAACACAGATTGCCAAGCCCGCAGCGAATCGCTAGTGCGCGCGCTCTGTTCGGGACGCATGCCCCGGATGGCTCGGCCCGATGGCGGAGTGGTTACGCAGAGGACTGCAAATCCTTGCACGCCGGTTCGATTCCGGCTCGGGCCTCCACCTTTGCATTGCGCGCATTGCCCCCCGCAATTAGGGCAGCACGCGTATATGCCGCTTTAGCTCAGTTGGTAGAGCATCGCATTCGTAATGCGGGGGTCACAGGTTCGAGTCCTGTAAGCGGCACCATTTCCCTGTTTTCTGATATCGCCGGACGTTTGAAATTCCCATGTTTTTATGGGATTTAATGGCTCCCGGCATCGGCTGGCGTTCCTGCTGGTGCCCCCAAATCCACGCGATCCGGGGGCACTTTTGGGGTGGCTCGCGGGCTTACAGGTTCAACGGGCCGTGCTGGATATGCGGCAGCACGTGGCGGGCGAACATGTCGGCTTCCTGCGCGTGGGGATAGCCTGACAGGATGAACGCTTCGATCCCCTCGGCCTGATAGGCGCGCAGTTTGGCCAGCACCTGATCGGGCGTGCCGACGATTGCCGCCCCGCAACCTGACCGCGCCCGGCCGATCCCGGTCCACAGATTTTCTTCGACGAAGCCATCGCCATCCGCCGCGCTGCGCAATTCCTGCTGGCGCTGGACGCCGTAATTCTTGGCGTCGAGCGATTTTTCGCGGATCGCGCGGCCTGCGTCATCATCCAGCTTCGACAGCAAGCGATCGGCATAGGCGCGCGCTTCATCCTCGGTTTCGCGCACGATCACGTGGGCGCGGTAACCGAACTTGAGTGTCCGGCCATAGCGCGCCGCTCGTTCGCGCAGGTCGGCGATGTTTTCGCGCACCTTGTCCATCGTGTCGGGCCACATCAGATAGACGTCGCACGCCTCGGCGGCGCATTCGCGCGCTTCGTGTGACAACCCGCCGAAATAGAACGGCGGACACTTGCCCGACAGCGTGGTGATGCGCGCCGGATCGAGCTTCATCTGGAAGAACTCGCCCTGAAAATCGAGGTGTTCGCCGTTCAGCAGCGTGCGCACGATCTTCATGATTTCGGTGCCGCGGCGGTAACGCGGGCCGCTTTCCATCTTTTGGCCCGGCAGATCGGAGGAGATGATGTTGACGTTCAGCCGCCCACCGGTGCCTGCCGCATTGGGGCCAAGGATGCGGTCAAGCGTCGCAATCCGGCGCGCCAGTTGCGGCGGCCAGTCTTCGCCCATCCGGGTCGCCCACAACAGCTTGATCCGCTGCACCTGCGTTGCCACAGCAGCGGCGAAGATGGTGGTATCTAGGCCCAACTGATAGCCCGAAGGCAGCAGGATGTTGTCGAACCCGCCTTCTTCGGCGCGCAGCACGATGTTGCGACAATGCTCCCAGCTGGATTGCAGATATTTGTCGGGCACGCCGAGAAATTCGTAATCATCATCGCACAGCGCGGAAAACCACGCGATTTCGCATTGTTGGGTCATTTCCGGTTCCTCATCCAACTTCCGTTCGCCCTGAGCTTGTCGAAGGGCCGTTCTTCACTTCATGCTTCCCGCGCATCCTCAAGAAGGACGGTGCTTCGACAAGCTCAGCACGAACGAGGTGGGGTTCATGATCAGGGCAGTGGCACTCCACGCGCGGCGATCAGCACCGCATACCAATCCTGCCGCGTCCAGCGCACGCTCAGCGCCGCCGCGCCCTCGGCAATCCGGCCCGCGTTCTGCGATCCGATGATCGGGATGATCCCCGCCGGATGCGCCATCAGCCAGCTATAGGCGGCAACCGTGCGCGACACCCCTTGCGCGTTTGCCACCGCGTCCAGCGCAGCCGCCACCGCCTTGTCACGCGGCGTTTCGGGCGCGGTCAGCAACCCGCCTCCCAGCGGCGACCAAGCCATCGGGGTGAGGCCGAGCATCATCGCCTGATCCAGCTCGCCATTTTCAAAGCAGGTGATACGCAGCGGGCTGATTTCGGGTTGGGTCGTCACCAGCTTGTGGTCAAGAAAATGGTTGAGCGCGGCGGTCTGCGCCATCGTGAAATTCGACACGCCCAGGCTGCGCACCTTGCCCGATGCCACCGCATCATCGAGCACGCGGGCGACCTCTTGCGGGTGGGCGAGGATATCGGGGCGGTGGATCTGCCACAGATCAACGTGATCCACCTTCAGCCGGGTGAGCGAATCATCGATCGCCTTGCGCAGATAATCCGAGCTCTGATCATAGGGCAGCGGGGGCAGGATCCCGCCCTTGGTGGCCAGCACCATTCGCCCGCGCAAGCCGGGTTCGGCAACCAGTACTTCACCCAGCAGCGCCTCGGCATCGCCAAACCCGGTGGTCCCATCAGGTCTTGGGCCATCAAAGCCATAGATGTCGGCGGTGTCGAGGAACGTGATCCCGGCATCGAGCGCCGCGTGCACCAGCCGCGCTGCATCGACCGCAGTGCGCCCGTTTTCAGCGAGGCGCCACATGCCCCAGGCAATCGGTGACACCGCAATGCCGCTATGGCCAAGTGTGCGGGTGGCGGGGGGAAGGGGCAATTCACTCATGAGATGGTCCTTTGGGCGGAGCGACAGAGGCGCGCTCCACCAGAGTGTGGGGCAGGCGGCGATGGTTGATATCTCCGCCCGCAATCAGAATTTCAGTGGCGGTGCGCGCCAGTTCGGCCATCGGTTGGCGGATGGTGGTTAGCGGCGGCCAGACCGTGCGGGCCAGCGTGGTATCATCGAAACCGGCGACCGAAAGTTCGGCGGGCACGTTGATTCTGCGATCATGCGCCACGGCCAGAACGCCAGCCGCCATATCGTCATTCGAGGCAAAGATCGCGGTGGGCCGATCAGGCAGATCGAGTAATGCACGCGCGCTGCGCACACCCGAGTCGAAATCAAATTCGCCATCGACAACCAGATGCGGTTCAAACGGAATGCCCACCCGGTCAAGCGCGCGGCGATAACCGAACAGGCGATCATCCGATGCCATGTGATTGGTGTGGCCTTTGATAAAGCCGATGCGGCGGTGGCCGGCGTTGATCAGATGCGTGGTCATGTCGTCGGCGGCCTGCGCATCGTCCATGAACACCGAACTGGTCAGCGCATGGTTGGTCCCCGGCGATATCCGCACGAATGGTACGTCCATCGATTCAAGCGCGCGCAGCACCGGGTCGCAATCGGTCACGGGGGATGACAGGATGATCCCGTCGACGTGGGTTTCACTCACCAGCCCGCGCACCTGATCGCCCACGCGCGGGTCAGCCACGTCAACCGGCTGCGCCAGTAGGCGGATGCCGTTTTCGTGGCACACATCCCAGCACCCCTTCTGGATCTGGAACATGTAATAGGGGCTGTGATTGTCGTAGATCAGCGCCACCTGATTGGACTTGGCACCCGACAGTATGCGCGCGGCCACGCTGGGGCGAAAGTCCAGATCGGCCATCGCCTGTTCAACCTTGCCGCGCAGGGTATCGCTGACATAGGGGTGGCCATTGAGCACCCGGCTGACGGTTTTGACCGCCACCCCGGCGCGCGCGGCAACATCGCGGATATTGGCTCTGCTCATGCCCGATCGCCTCCGATATCGCGCAGCTGCGCAAACAGGGGCGCGAACACGCTGTCCGGACGGGTGAACACCGGCGGCTGACCCAGCGGCGCAGACACGTCATGCCAGCCGGGCGCAAAGGCCTCACCCGTCCACAGATGGCTCCATTCCTGTCCGCTATCACCCGGTAGATAGACCCGCCGCATCGCCGCCCCCTTTTCGATTACTGGTGCCACCATCATGTCGGCCCCATACAGGAATTGATCCTGAATCGTGAAAGTTTGGCGGTCTTGCGGATAGTGCAGAAACAGCGCGCGCATGGCGGGTAGGCCGCTGGCCTGCGCTTCGGCCACCAGCTGCGCCGCATAGGGAGCGAGCGCGGCGTGAATCCGGCTCCAGCGGACGAAGCCTGCGATCAGTTCGGGGGTTGAGTCGATCTGCAGGTTATCGTCAGGCCGGTTGCCCTCATGCGTGCGCATTACCGGGCTGAACGCGCCCAGTTCATACCAGCGCAGCAACAATTCGGGCTCACGCACATTGCCGAACAGGCTGGTATAGCCGCCAACGTCCGAATGGCTAAAGGCATTGCCGACAAGCCCGGATGACAGCGCGGCGGTGATCACCGTGCCGATGCCGTCATGGCGGCTGAAATCGACCGATTGATCGCCCGCCCACAACAATGGGCAATGCGCCTGCACCCCGGTATGCCCGGCGCGCATGAACCACAGCACATCGCCGCTGCGCCCGCGCGAGGCGACGGCGCGCGCGTTGACCTCGGCCCAGCGCACCGGCCAGCGGTTGTGTTCCTGCATCGGATCGCCATCGTGGAGCCTGAGATCGACCGGCATATATTCGCCAAAATCGGCCATCCATCCGTCCAGCCCGAAATCGAGCATTCGCTTGCCGATCACCTCCTCGGCGAACCAGTCCGCAGCCGCGGGGTTGGTGAAATCGACCACGCCCGCGTCGAACTCGCCGAAATCGACCAGATAGGGGGCGTCAGAATCCAGCCGGCGCGCGAAAAATCCCTTTGCCGCGGCTTCAGCGTAAAGCGGGCCATCAACCGCGAGATAGGGGTTCACATAGCCCATAAACCGGATGCCGCGCGCTTTCAGCGCGGCGATGCGATCGGGCAGGGCGGGATAGCGTTTAGGGTTCCATTGCCAGTCCCAGAACAGGCGGCGGCCAAAGCTGGTTTCGCGCAAGCCGACCCAGTCTTCGCACCACAGCCCCGATACGGCCGCGCCTGCATCGATCAGGCGTTCGAGCCGGTCAAAGCTGTTCGTCCCGTCTTTAAGCCCCACCATCGCGCCGCCGAGTGCCCATTCAGGCAGCGGCTGACGCGGGCCGAACCGCGCGCCCAACTGGCGCACCAGATCAGCAGGATCGCCCTCAAACAGATCAATCGCGACCTCGCCTGACCAGACGTGGATGCGCAGCCGTCCGGGCTCGGTCGCGTCCAGCTCGCAATAGTCGGCATTGGCGAGGCTCAGCGCCCAGCCCGCCGAACACAGCACCGTCGGTTCGGGGTAATTGGTGGTCCAGTAATCCCCGCCCGCAAACGAGCCATCGGCGCTGGCCTGATCGGTCAGTGCTGTGCCGGGTTCGCGCCCGACGCCCGGCTCGCTCGTCCAGATCGGAAAGCGGCGGCCATTGAGCGCAAGATAGCTCATCTGCTCTCCGCCGCCCCACAGCACATCACCCGCGCCGAGGTTGAAATCGATGGTGATGCGATCATGCGGGGTCAGCGTCTTAAGGCTGAGCCGCCCGCCATCCGGCGCGATTCGCGCCGCCACCTGCGCGGTTTCATTGAGGCTGGAGAGCACAAACCCGTCACCAGCGCGGGCGCATTGGGTAAGTCGCGCTGCGGGACGCAGCCCATCGCCGAGCCGGAAATTGCCGCGCACCATCGCGACCTTTGGGTCGCCTGAACCGATTGCAATGGCAGGTAAACCAGACCTGTGACTGACAATAGAATGCCCGCCCAGCAACAGGGCGAATCCATCCTGAAGTGCAGCCAACTGCGACGCCAACGCCCTTAACTCCCCATATTGGTGCTTTCTGACACCGCTTGACATACAGCGACAGAAAGCGCAACTCAAGCGTCCAAAGATCGACCGCACGGGCGATGATCTGACGATCGTCAAATGAGTTGATCAGGTTTGAGGGGAGAGAGCAATATGTCCGTCACCACCAGAATTGCGCTTAAAGCGCTTGCAGTTTCCGCCAGTTCGCTGGCGCTGATGTACGCCGCTCCGGCGCTCGCGCAGGATGAAGCAGAGGACACCGGCGGCATTGCCGAAATCCTTGTAACTGCACAAAAAGTATCTGAAAATGTTCAGGATGTGCCGATTGCGATCACCGCAATCACCGCTGACCGACTCGAGCAAACCGGCACCACCAGCCTTGAAGGGCTGACCCGGCTGGTTCCATCGGTAACCTTCCGCAAGGGCACCACCAGCGCCAACAGCGCGATTGTGATGCGCGGCGTGGGCACGATCACTTTCTCGATTGCTGCCGAACCCAGTGTGTCCACCGTTGTCGACGGAGTCGTGCTGTCACGTTCTGGTCAGGCGTTCATGGATCTTGTCGATCTCGAACGGATCGAAGTTCTGCGTGGGCCGCAGGGCACCCTGTTCGGCAAAAACGCTTCGGCGGGCCTCGTCAACATGGTTTCCAAGGGTGGCACTGACACTCTGGAGGCTGAAGCGCGCGCCGAATGGTTTGAAGGCAATGAATATCGCCTTCGCGCGGCAATTTCCGGCCCGCTGGGTGAAAACCTCAGTGGCCGCATCACCGGATTTTACGGCACCTATGATGGCAACATCACCAACGTCTTCGGCGGGCAGGAAGAAGACGTGAACGGGTATGAACATTATGGCGCACGCGGGATCGTCGATTACGACAATGGTTCGGCAAAAATCCGCCTGATCGCTGATTACTTCAAGGCGGATGATGATTGCTGCGCCGATATCACCACGGTCAGCCGTGGTGCGGTGCTGGATGCCGAGCTTGGCCTGCCTGGCGGCGTGGCGCAGGGGCTCGATCAGCGCTACGTCAACCACAATCTGGTCACCGAGACCCGCGACGAACAGTGGAGCCTGACCGCATCGGGTGACTTTGATGTTTTCAACAGCCACACGCTGAGCTTTGTCGCGGGCTATCGCAACTGGAAAAACCGCGAAATTCGTGAAGGCGATTTCCTGCCGCGCGCGCTGGTCGGCACTGCTGAACTGCACGATGACGGCACGGTGAAGACCGAGCAATATTCGCTCGAAGTGCGGTTGGCGTCGGACACATCAGAGGACTTTTTCTATCAGGTCGGGGCATTTGCCTGGCGATCAGACAATGAGCAGCAGTTCACGCGCGAAGTCGTTACTTGCGCCAGTTCGACACTGCCGGTTGATCCGCTTACGGGCGGCCAGCCGTGCAACCTTGCGGACACGGTCAACACGATTTTCCCCACTGCAACTTCGGACAGCGATGTTACATCGGAAAACTATGCCGTGTTTGGTCAGGCAACCTACCGTTTCAGTGATATGATCGCGCTGACCGGGGGGCTGCGTTATACATGGGATGATCTGGAGTTTAGCCATTTCCGCGCTCCGGGCGTCAACGCTGCTACCGGCCTGCCTGCAACCGGGCCGGGCGTGTCGGGTAACCCGGCGGGCGGCACGATCGCCAGCGGCGGCAATGGCACGAACCTGTCAACCGGTTCCAGCACCAACGGCAACCTGTCGGGCAAGGCCGTTTTGCAGGTTTATGCAGCAGACGACATCATGCTGTATACCAGCTATACGCGCGGGTATAAGGGCCCGGCCTTCAACGTGTTTTTCAATCACACCGCTCCCAATAATGCGGTGCCGATCGATGCCGAGACCTCCGACGCATTCGAAGCGGGGATCAAATCGCAGTTCCTCGATAATCGCGTGCAGCTCAACCTTGCCGCGTTCACGGTTGAATATGATGGGTTCCAGGCCAACAATTTCGTCAATCTGAACGGCACGATCATCACCAACCTGACCAATGCGGGCACGGTCAAGACCGAAGGTTTTGAAGCCGATCTTGTCGTGGTGCCAGTCAGTGGGCTGACCCTGCGGGCAAGCAGCGCCTATGCCGATGCCAAGGTGAAGGAATTCAATCCCAATCCGATTACCAACGCGCCTGATGCCCGCAACGGCACCAGGCTCCCGCTGGCTCCCAAGTTCACCTATACTCTGGGTGCCAGTTACGAAGCCGACCTTGGCGGCTTTGGCCTGCATCTTGATACCGACTTCCGCCACTTGAGCTCGCAATTCTCCGATCTTGGTGAAAGCGGCCCGCTTGATGGCTACGGCATCTGGAACGCGTCAGTCGGTTTTTCGGATCCGGATGACAATTATCGCCTGACCTTCCATATCCGCAACATCACCGATGAAAGCTTTGCGCTGCTGAACGTTGGCAATGGCCAGCGTCTGCAAATCCCGCGTGAGGCGGATCGTTATGTCGGGGTCAGCCTGCGCGCCCGTATGTGATGGAGCGCCTTCTGGTCGCATGATAAGAACAGGGCCGCCAGAGCGATCTGGCGGCCCTTGTCTTGTCCGGCCACGCTTGTCCCGCCCCTCTTCTTCCAGCTAGGAGCCTGTGATGGCCGCACAATCTTCACCCCTGTCCAGCCGTCTGCGCTGGTCGCTGTTCACGGTGTTGTGCATCGCCGGGGTGTTCAACGCGATGGATCGCCCGATCATCGCCATCCTCAAACCCGACATGATGGCGGATTTCGGCTGGAGCGACAGTGATTTCGGTGATCTGGCGGCGGTCACGCAATTTTCCGCAGCCTTTGCGTTTCTGTTCACCGGCTGGCTGGTTGACCGGCTGGGCGTGAACCGTTCGATGCAGGTCGGCGCATCGGCGTGGAGCGTGGCTGCGATGGCGCATGGCTGGGCGATAACCACGTGGCAGGTGGTGACGGCGCGGATCGGGCTGGGGCTGACAGAGGCGGTGCAGACCCCGCTGACCATCAAGACGGTGGCGACGCTGTTTCCGCCGAACCAGCGATCCTTCGCGTTCGGGTTTGCGACGATGCTGGCGGGTGCTGGCACGATTGCGATGCCGTTCGTGATCCCGGCGCTGGCGTTGACAGTGGGCTGGCGCGGCGCGCTGGTGGCGGGCGGGATCGGCGGGTTCATTTCGCTGCTCGCATGGATTTGGCTCGCGCGCGGGCTCAGCCAGCTGCGCGAACGCACCGTTGACGAAGCACCCACTGATAGCGGCGGCGACGCCGCCGGATACGGCCCGATCCTGACCAACCGCAAGACCTGGGCCATCGTCGGGGCCAAGGCGTTATCCGACATGACGTGGTGGTTCATCAATTTCTGGTTGGCGGATTATTACCGCAAGGAGTTCGGCCTTTCGACGATCGAACTGGGCGTGCCGCTGGCGATTGCCTTTGCCGGATCGGGGCTGGGCGCGTTGCTGGCGGGTTGGGGATCGACCCGGCTGCTTGAACGCGGCTGGGGGGTCAACCGCGTGCGCAAGGGGGTGATGCTGATATCGGCGCTGATGGTGGCGCCGCTGCCATTGGTGCTGGAGCTTAATTCGTTCTGGCCGGTGGCCTGCATGATCGGCGTGGTGATGGCGGGGCATCAGGGCTTTTCGCTGTCGCTCTTCTCAACCATCACCGATGTTGTGCCCAATGCCAAGGTGGGCCGGGTAACGGCATTTGGCGCATTCATGGGCAATATGGGCGGGGTGGCGATCAGCCTGATCGCGGGCCGGGTGCTGGATGCCGGGTTCGGGTTCGTGCCGCTGTTCGTGTTCGCGGCCAGCTCCTATCTGATTGCGTTGGCGTGGTTCCAGTGGCTATTGCCAACCATCCGCCGCGATGAAGGCGCGCTGGGCGCGGCTGTATGAGCGGTGCGGTTGCATTCAGATGGTGTGCGGCCTAATGGTGTGACACCGTAGGACAGAAAACATGGGCGAGGCTTTCCGGAACACGATGCGCATGGTCAGTTTGACATGATCGACAAGCGGCGGCCTGACTTTGATGCCTATGCGGGCGATCTGTTCGGGGAAATCATGCTGGCCGATACGGCCGCGGCGGCCCCGGCGGCGGCGCGCGAGCCGCTTTCCCGGTTCGTGCCCGGTCTGGCAATCTGCATTATCGCCAGCGCCGCTGCCGCGTGGCTCAGCCAGAATTATGGTGTCCCGGTCATCCTTGCCGGTCTGTTGATCGGGCTTGCGCTCAATTTCGCGGCTGGTGATGCGCGCACCCATGCGGGGCTGGACGCCGCATCGCGCCATGGTCTCAGGGTCGGGATCGTGCTGCTCGGCTTTCAGGTGACAGCGATGCAGGTGGCCGCGATGGGGGCGGTGCCGTTTCTCGGCCTTGCGTTGGTGATGTCGGCGGCGGTAATCGCCGCGCTGCTGGCGGCGCGGGCCACCAGACAAAGCGCGTCGGTGGGGCTGTTGGCGGGCGGCGCGACGGCGATCTGCGGCGCGTCTGCGGCGCTGGCGCTGTATGGCGTGATCGGGCGCGAACGGATCGATCAGGCGCAATTCACGCTGACGCTGGTGATTCTGGCTGCGGCATCGGCAATTGCGCTGACCACCTATCCGGCGCTGACCCAGATGCTGGGTTTCAACGATGCGCAGGCGGGATTTCTGGTCGGCGCGTCGATCCATGATGTCGCGCAGGCGATCGGCGCTGGCTTTGCCGTGTCCGATTCCGCCGGGGCGCAGGCGACCGTGGTCAAACTGACCCGGGTGGCGTTGCTGGCCCCGCTGGTGACACTGGCGGCGCTGTGGATTGCGCGCGCGCATCCGGTGGCGGATGCAGGCACGGGTGCGCGGGTGCCGATGCTGCCGGGCTTCATTCTCGCTTTCCTTGCGCTGGTCGGGGTCAATTCATTGCTCAGCTTGCCCGCCGTGGTTGCGGACAATGCGCTGATCGCGTCCAAGACGCTGCTGCTGCTGGCGGTGACTGCAACCGCGATGCGCACTCGCACCGATCTGCTGCTGCAACTGGGCTGGCGCTCGGTTATGCCGGTGCTGGCGGCGACCATCGCTTCGCTTGGCGTGGCGCTGGCCTTTGCGAAATGGGCGGTGTGATGGAACAGACCTATGATCTTGCGGTAATCGGCGGCGGGGTGAACGGCGCAGGGATCGCCCGCGATGCCGCGGGGCGCGGGGCGCGGGTGCTGCTGCTTGAACGCGGCGATCTGGCTGAGGGCACCTCGTCATCGTCGACCAAGCTGATCCACGGCGGGCTGCGCTATCTTGAGCATTATGAATTTGCGCTGGTGCGCGAATCCTTGAGCGAACGCGAAGTGCTGTGGGGCATTGCCCCGCATATCATCTGGCCTTTGCGGTTCATCCTGCCGCACCGCCCCGGCCTGCGCCCGCGCTGGCTGCTGCGGCTGGGGTTGTTCCTGTATGACCATATCGGCGGGCGCAAGCACTTGCCGCCCACGCAGTCGGTGAAGTTGGCCAACCACCCGGCGGGCGCGCCGCTAAAACCCGAATATACCCGCGCCTTTGCCTATTCGGATGGCTGGGTCGATGATGCGCGTCTGGTGGTGCTGAACGCACGCGATGCGGCGGATCGCGGCGCGGATATCCGCACCCGCTGCGAAGTGACGGCGCTCACCCGGCAGGGCGATAGCTGGCTGATTACCGCTGGCGGCGAACAGTTCCGGGCGCGCTGTGTGGTCAACGCCGCCGGGCCGCGCGTGCTGGACGTGCTAGGACAGGCGGGTGAACCGACCAGCCAGCGGATGCGGTTGGTGCGCGGTTCGCATATCGTGGTGCGCAAGATATTCGACCACGATTTCGCCTATTTCTTCCAGCTGCCCGATGGGCGCATCTTCTTTGCCATCCCCTATGAACAGGATTTCACCCTGATCGGCACCACCGATGTCGATCACACCGCCGGGCTGGATGAGGTGCGCGCCAGCGCCGATGAAATCGCTTACCTGTGCGCAGGAGCCTCCGAATATTTCCGCACCCCGATCACGCCCGATGATGTGGTGTGGACCTATTCGGGCGTGCGCCCGCTGGTCGATGATGGTTCGGGCAGGCCCGAGGCGGCGACGCGCGGTTATCGCTTTGAACTAGATGGCGGCGCAGGTGAGGCACCGCTGCTGTCGGTGTTCGGCGGCAAGATCACCACCTACCGCCACCTCGCCTCCGAAGCGATTGAACGCCTCGCGCCGCTGTGCCCTGCACTCGATGGCCCGGAATGGACGCACGGCGCGCCGCTGCCCGGCGGTGATTTCGGGCGTGATGAAGCCCCGGCCAAAGCGCGCGAACTGGCCGATGCCTACCCCTTCATCGGCCCGCAACAGGCAGCGCGCCTGATCCGGCTATACGGCACCCGCGCATGGGCAATCCTTGGCGCGGCTACCAACCCGGCCGATCTGGGCGAGGATTTCGGTCACGGGCTGACCGCTACTGAAGTCGATTATCTGATCGATACCGAATGGGCGCGCACTGCCGAGGATGTGTTGTGGCGGCGCACCAAGCTTGGCCTGCATTTCACGCCGGAACAAACCGCGCGGCTGGCCCAATATATCACCGAAAGGACGGCATTATCATGACCACCATCGTGGCCCTTGGCGGCACGGTCAATCCCGGCAGCACGACCGAACAGGTGCTGCGGCTTGCCGCCAGCATTGCGGCTGGCGAAGGGGCGACGGTGCAGGTGTTCGGCGGCGAATATCTCACCGCGCTGCCGCACTATCTCGGCCCGACGCATGATGCGTCATGCGGGGCGGAAATGGTTGCCGCCGTGCGTGAGGCCGATGGATTGCTGATCGCTGCGCCCGGCTACCACGGCACTATCTCCGGCGTGGTCAAGAACGCGCTCGATTACCTTGAAGATCTCGCCCGCGATGAACGCCCCTATCTTGATGGGCGCGCGGTTGGTCTGATCGCGACCGCGTTTGGCGATCAGGCGTCGATGAGCACGCTGTTGACGATGCGCGCGATCACCCATGCCCTGCGCGGCTGGCCGACCCCGATGGGCGCCACCATCCGCACCTATCGCGGACTGTTTTCGCCCGATGGCGAATGCCTGGATGAACGCGCGCGCGGGCAATTGGAGCTGGTGGGCAAGCAGGTGGTGCTGGGCGCACGCAGCTTTGCCGCCGGGAGGGAGCTGCGGTGAACGCCGATACTGCTTTCGATCAGGCATTGGCCGATATTGCCGCAGGCCGGATCGTGGTGCTGGCGGGCGACCGGCTGCGTGGCGGCGATCTTGATCTGATGATCGCTGCCCGCCACGTCACCCCCGCAGCGATCAATTTCATGGCCACTCACGGGCGCGGGCTGATCTGTCTGTCGATCACGCCAGAACTGGCCAAGCGGCTGAGCCTGAGCCTGATCAATCCGGGAACGCATCGCCAGACCGGGCGGCCCTTTGCCCGATCGATTGAAGCGGCGAGCGGGGTTTCCACCGGCATTTCCGCCGCTGACCGCGCCCACACGGTCGCAGTCGCGATTGCGCCGGGATCAAGCGCGGCCGATATCCATTCGCCCGGCCATGTCTTCCCGCTGATTGCGCAGACAGGCGGGGTGCTGGCGCGGCCTTCGGCGGTTGAGGCGTCGATTGAACTGGCGCGGCTGGCAGATGCTGGCGATGCGGCGGTGATCTGTTCGATAATGCGCGATGATGGCGAAATGGCGCGGATCGATGATATTGGCGATCTGCTGCGCGATCACGGGCTGGCGGTGGCCGATATTGGCACCTTGCTCGCGCGGATCGAAAACGCGGGCGCAGAAAGGGCGTGACGATGGCGGACGGCAAAGATGCGAATGGCACGGCGCGATCCCGGTTGACCCGCCGTGCGTTGCTGGCCGGAGCGGGCGGCGGTGTATTGGCCGCGCCGGTGCTGGCACAGCGCCTGATCGGTGACGGGATGATCGACCTCGGCCTGCCCGGCGGGCCGAGCGAGCGTCCGCTTACCCCGCGATTTCCGGGCAAGGGCGAAATGGTCGTCCATCGCGTCCGCCCCCCGGTGCTCGAAACCCCGATGGCGGTGTTCGATCAGGGCACGATCACTCCCAATGACCGGTTCTTCGTGCGCTGGAACTGGGACATGCCGACCCAGATCAACGCCGCTGCACACCGCGTGGCGGTGGGCGGCGCGGTGCGGCAGCCGGTGTCGCTGACGCTGGATGATATCGCCAATGCGGGCGATCATGTCGATGTGGTCGCGATCAACCAATGCGCGGGCAATGGCCGCGGGTTTTCACAGCCGCGCGTCACCGGAGGCCAGTGGGGCAATGGCGCGATGGGCTGCGCGCGCTGGACCGGGGTGCGGTTGAAGGATGTGCTGGCCAAAGCAGGCGTGGCCGATGGCGCCGCGCGCGTGCGCTTTGCCGGGCTGGATGTGCCGATGGTGGACGGCGCGCCGCAATTCATCAAATCGATCCCGATCGATATCGCCATGCGCGATGATGTGCTGGTGGCATGGGGCATGAACGGCGAACCGCTGCCGCTGCTGCACGGATACCCGCTGCGGATCGTGGTGCCGGGGTGGTTTTCGACCTATTGGGTCAAGATGCTCAGCACCATCGAAGTGCTGACCGGCGATGATGATAGCTACTACGTCGCCAAGACATATCGGGTTCCGGTTGCCCCGGTAACGCCGCAGGACAAGGGTTTCGAAACGGTCCCGGTCAGCGTCATGCCGCCGCGCTCCTTCATCACCAGCCATGCCGATGGCGCGATCATCGCGCTGGGTCAGCCGTTGGAACTGCGCGGGATTGCGATGGGCGGCGACGCGGCGCTCGCCAAAGTCGATCTGGTGGGTGCGGGGCTGGAATTGCCGTGCGAACTTGGCCCGGATGAAGGCACATACGGCTTCCGGCGCTGGTCGCTGCGCATTCCTGAAGTGACCGGCGATCTGACGCAAATCGGCGCGCGCGCCACCAATGCCAACGGGATAACGCAGCCCGCCGAACAGGCGTGGAACCCGAGCGGCTATGCCCGCAATGTCATCGAACGTATCAGCTTGAGGGCGCAATGAAACATTGGGCGATCATCCTTGCAGTCCTGTTGGCAGGCTGTGACAGCAGGCCGGACGTGGTGTTTGCCGATGCGGCGATTACCTTGCCCGATGATCCCGCCGAACTGCCACCCGGCCCCGGCTTGCAGGCGGTGGTGGAAAATTGCACAGCCTGCCATTCGCCATCAACCATGCTGCAACAGCCGCAGGTTCCGCGCGCGAAGTGGGAATCGATCATCGGCAAGATGATCGAGACCTACAAGGCCCCGGTGGATGAAAAGGCGATCCCCGACATCGTCGACTATTTCGTCGCGGTGCAGGCCGCGCAGGCTACCAACCCCGGCGGGTCGGCGGCGGGGCAGTGATTTAGCGTCGCTGGCCGCGCATTTGGCGCGAATCCCTGCAGGGACGATTTACACATATAAAAATATCTTTATATGATATCTGCGATGGTGATCGAGGATATCTTCAAGGCGCTGGGCGATCCGACCAGGCTACGCATTGCGCGGCTGCTGGGCACGATGGAACTGGCGGTGGGCGAATTGGCGCAGGTGCTGGGGCAAAGCCAGCCGCGCGTATCGCGCCACGTTGGCATTCTGTGCGATGCGGGGCTGGCCGAACGCCGCCGCGAAGGCAGCTGGGTGTTTCTGCGGCAAGCCGATGCCGAAGGCGCCGCCGCGCCGATCATCGAAGCCGCGCAGGCGCTGTTAGCGATTGCCGAATCCGCAGAGCCTGCCTTTGCCGAATTGTGCGAGGTTGACCGGCGCAAACTCGCCGCGATCCGCGCCGCGCGTGAGACAGCAGCGGAAGTCTATTTCGCGCGTCACGCCAGCGAATGGGATGATCTGCGCGCGCTCCACAGTCCTGATGCCGAAGTTGAGCAGGCGCTAGCCGCTGCGCTTGCCGATGCGCCGCTGGGCGCGGTGCTCGATATCGGCACCGGCACCGGGCGCATGGCGGAACTGTTCGCCGGACAGGCCGAACGCATCGTCGCGCTCGACAAGAACCTCGAAATGCTGCGGGTGGCGCGGGCGAAACTGCAACACCTGCCGACCGCGCAGATCGAATTGGTGCAGGGTGATTTTGCCGATTTGCCGCATGGCGATGCCAGTTTCGATACCGTGCTGCTGCATCAGGTGCTGCATTTCGCCACCGATCCCGCCCCGGCGCTGGCCGAAGCGGCGCGGGTGCTGCGCGCAGGCGGGCGCATTGCAATCGTCGATTTCGCCAGCCACGACCACGAGGAACTGCGCACCCGCCATCAGCACGCGCGGCTGGGCTTTGGGAATCGCCAGATGGCCGATCTGTTGCGCGCCGCCGGGTTTACCGCGGCCGCGCCAATCGCGCTCGAAGGGGGCGAGTTGATCGTCAAGATCTGGATCGCCAAACGCCGCGCAGATGCCGCTTCCAGAACCGCCGCCACGGAAACCGCCCGATGACCCCGACCCTCGACCAGCTTCACGAATACCGCACCGCCACCGATGCGCCGCTGTTTTCCGGTCTTCCCGGCGACGTGGCAGTGAGCTTTGAATTCTTCCCGCCGAAAAGCGAAAAGATGGAAGCGCAATTGTGGGACGCGGTGACACAGTTGAAACCGCTCGGCCCCAGCTTTGTCTCGGTCACTTACGGCGCGGGCGGATCGACGCGTGAACGCACCCACGCCACGGTTGCGCGGATCATCGCCGAAGCTGGATTGCCCGCCGCCGCGCACCTCACCTGCGTGGCTGCGTCAAAGGCGGACATCCGCGAAGTGGCGGAACAATATTGGGACGCTGGCGTGCGCCATATCGTCGCGCTGCGCGGCGATGCAGGTGAGCCCGGCGCGCCCTTCACCCCGCACCCCGAAGGCTATGCCAGCGCGGCAGAGCTGGTCGCAGGGCTGAAGGACATCGCCGATTTCGACATTTCGGTCGCCGCCTATCCCGAAACCCACCCCGATGCGACAAGCCCGCAATCCGACATCGATAACCTGAAGCGCAAACTGGACGCAGGGGCATCCCGCGCGATCAGCCAGTTCTTCTTCTCCGCCGAAACTTTCTTCGCTTTCCGCGATCAATGCGCTGCGGCAGGCATCGATGCGCCGATCCTGCCGGGCATCCTCCCTGTCACCAATGTCGCGCAGGCGCGCAAATTCGCTGGCGCCTGCGGGGCGGCGATCCCGGCGTGGATGGACGGATTGTTCGAAGGGCTGGATGAAAAGCCCGCCGCGCGCCAACTGGTCGCCGCCACAGTCGCCGCAGAACTTTGCCGCCGCCTTTATGCAGGGGGCGTGCGCGATTTCCACTTCTACACCCTCAACCGCCCCGAACTGGCCTATGCGATTTGCCACCTGCTCGGCAAACGTCCTGTTGGAGAAGCCGCATGAGCGCGCGTGAACGTCTGCTCGCCGCCACCAAAGACCGTGTGCTGATCTTTGACGGCGCATTCGGCACGCAGATCCAGAACCGCAAATTGAGCGAGGCGGATTACGCCGGCACCCTTGGCCTGCCCGCCGATCAGAAGGGCAATAATGATATCCTCGCGCTGACCCGCCCGGATGTGATTGCGGATATCACGCGGGCCTATCTGGACGCGGGATCGGACATTGTCTCGACCAACACCTTTTCGGCCAACGCGATCAGCCAGGCCGATTACAAGGCCGAACATCTGGTTGCGGACATCAACATCGCCAGCGGCAGAATCGCGCGCGCTCTGGCGGATGAATATGCGGCGAAGGACGGCAAGCCCCGGTTCGTTGCAGGCGCGATCGGGCCGACCAACAAGACGCTGTCCTTAAGCCCCGATGTCGAAGACCCCGGTTTCCGCGAAATCACCTTCGATGAACTGGTCGCGGTTTATAAAGATCAGGCCGCCGCACTGATTGAAGGCGGGGTTGACTTTATCCTGATCGAAACCGTATTCGATACCTTGAACGCCAAGGCCGGGGTCATGGCGGTCAAGCAGTTGGAGCGTGACACCGGGCGCGACATTCCGCTGATGATCTCGATGACGCTGACCGATCTTTCGGGCCGCAACCTGTCGGGCCATACGGTCGAGGCATTCTGGTATGCGGTGCGCCATGCCAAGCCGCTCACCATCGGCCTCAATTGCAGCTTTGGTGCTGAACAATTGCGCCCGCACGTCAAGGTGCTCTCGCAGATCGCCGATACGCTGTTGATGATCTATCCCAACGCGGGGCTACCCAACGAGCTGGGCGAATATGACGAAGCGCCGGAGACGACCGCCGGGCTAGTGGCGGATTGGGCCGATCACGGACAGGTCAACATCCTTGGCGGGTGCTGCGGATCGACGCCTGACCATATCGCCGCGATTGCCAAGGCGGTGGCAGCATCGAAACCCCGCGAAGTGCCGCATCCAGCGCCTGCCATGCGGCTGGCGGGGCTTGAGCCGTTCACAGTTGCGGCCTGAATTGACCTGAAAGACAAGCAAGTGACCCAGCCATCCTCCGCGCGCTTCATCAATATCGGTGAACGCACCAACGTCACCGGCAGCGCCGCGTTCAAGAAGCTGATCATGGCGGGCGATTACGCCGCTGCGGTCGAAGTCGCGCGCCAGCAGGTCGAAAATGGCGCGCAGGTGATCGATGTCAACATGGATGAAGGGCTGCTCGATGCGGTCCACGCGATGACCACCTTCCTCAAACTGATCGCTGCCGAACCCGATATCGCCCGCGTGCCGGTGATGATCGACTCATCGAAATTCCATGTGATCGAGGCGGGGCTGAAATGCGTTTCTGGCAAGCCGATCGTCAATTCGATCAGCATGAAGGAGGGCGAGGCGCAGTTCCTCGAACAGGCGCGCATCTGCATGGATTACGGCGCGGCGGCGGTGGTGATGGCGTTCGACGAGGTTGGGCAGGCCGATACCCGGCAGCGCAAAATCGACATCTGCAAGCGCGCCTATGATCTGCTGGTGGGCGAAGGCTTCCCGCCTGAAGACATCATCTTCGACCCCAATATTTTCGCGGTGGCGACGGGGATTGAGGAGCATGACCGCTACGGCCTCGATTTCCTTGAAGCGGTGAAGGAAATCAAGGCGCAGTGCCCCCACGCCAAGACGTCCGGCGGGCTATCGAACCTGTCGTTCAGCTTTCGCGGCAATGAAACCGTGCGCCGCGCGATGCATTCGGTTTTCCTCTATCACGCGATCCCGGCGGGCCTCGACATGGCAATTGTCAACGCGGGGCAATTGGACGTTTACGACCAGATCGACCCGACCCTGCGCGATGCCTGCGAGGACGTGATCCTCGCCCGCCGGTCAGATGCGACCGAGCGCCTGATCGACCTTGCTGAAAGCTATAAGGGCAAATCGGTCGCCGACGAAAAGGCCGCCGAGGAATGGCGCGGCTGGCCAGTTGAACGCCGGCTCGAACATGCGCTGGTCAAGGGCATCGACGCCTATGTGGTTGAAGACACCGAAGAAGCCCGCGCCGCGCGCGCGGCCAATGGCGGCCGCCCGATCGAAGTGATCGAAGGCCCGTTGATGGACGGCATGAACGTGGTTGGCGACCTGTTCGGTTCTGGCAAGATGTTCCTGCCGCAAGTCGTCAAATCCGCGCGCGTGATGAAGAAGGCGGTCGCGCACCTGATCCCCTTTATCGAGGCCGAGAAAGACCTGCTGCCTGAGGAAGAGCGCAAGGCCAAGGGCAAGATCATCATGGCCACGGTCAAGGGTGATGTTCACGACATCGGCAAGAACATCGTCGGCGTTGTATTGCAGTGCAATGGCTATGACGTGATCGACCTCGGCGTGATGGTGCCGTGGCCGACGATCCTCGCCTCCGCCAATGACAACAAGGCCGACATGATCGGTCTGTCGGGCCTGATCACGCCCAGCCTCGACGAGATGGTAACAGTGGCCGAGGAAATGCAGCGCGCAGGGTTCACCATGCCACTGCTGATCGGCGGGGCGACCACCAGCAAGGTGCACACCGCGCTTCGGATCGACCCGGCTTACGAAGGCCCGGTGATCCATGTGCTCGATGCGAGCCGCGCGGTGGGGGTGGCGTCCAAGTTGCTGTCCGACACCCAGCGCGATGATTACGTCGCGCAGGTTGCGGACGAATACACCCACGTCCGCGATGCCCGTGCAGGCAGGTCGCAAAGCGTGCTGCTGAGCATTGATGAGGCACGCGCCAATTTCTACGATGCGTTCCTGTCAGATAAACCCGCCCCGCCGCAGCAACCGGGAGTGCACGTGTTCGATGACTGGTCGCTGGAGCACCTGCGCACCTTTATCGACTGGACGCCGTTCTTCCGTGCATGGGAACTCCACGGCAATTATCCCGGTATCCTGACCGATGATGTGGTGGGCGAAACCGCGACGCAATTATTCGCCGATGCCAATGCGATGCTCGACCAGATTATCGCCGAAAAATGGCTGACCGCGCGCGGCGTTGCCGGGCTGTGGCCCTGCGCGCGCGACGGGGATGATGTGACGATCCACCTCGCCGAACAGGAACAGCACGTGCGCCTGCCGTTCCTGCGCCAACAGGTAAAGAAAAGCCGTGACCGGGCAAATATGTGCCTTGCCGATTTCATCGACCCCAATGGCGACTGGATTGGCGGGTTTGCGGTCGGCATTCACGGGATCGAGCCGCACAGCGCGCGGTTTCAGGCCGACAAGGATGATTATTCCGACATCTTGCTGAAAGCCTTGGCGGACCGGTTCGCTGAGGCTTTTGCCGAGGCGCTGCACCAGCACGTGCGCACGACATTGTGGGGCTACGCGCCGGGCGAACAACTCACCTGCGAGGCATTGATCAAGGAGCAATATCGCGGCATCCGCCCCGCGCCGGGCTATCCTGCGTGCCCTGATCACTCGCTGAAACCGATCCTGTTCGATCTGCTCGATGCGCCGGCGAACGCTGGGCTGACCCTGACCGAAAGCTTTGCCATGTGGCCGACGGCGGCGGTCAGCGGCTTTTATTTCGGCCACCCGGAATCGCAATATTTCGGGGTGGCGCGCGTGGGCCGCGATCAGGTGGAAGATTACGCCGCGCGGCGCGGGGTTGATCTGGCGACGGTGGAGCGCTGGCTGCGGCCGAACCTCGATTGATCGGGCTTACGCCGCCGCGCGCACCCGTTCTCCCAAGCGTTTGAGCAAGGGCGTCGCCAGCGGCGTCGTCAGCATCGTGCTCGCCACCGCCATCAGCAGCAGCGCGGTGAAGGTGGTGGGGGTGATGATCGCCTTGTCGAGCAGGATGTTGGCAAAGATAATCATGATCAGCGCCTTGGTCTGCAATAGCCAGCCGATCAGGCTTGCCTCGGCGCGGCTCCAGCCGAGCACGCTCCCGGCAATGTGCACGCCCGCCAATTTGCCCCCCACTGCCGCCACCAGCAGCAGCGCCGCCGCGCCGAACACCGCCAGCCCGCCGCCCTGCCATTCGGTGCGCAAGCCTGTGGACAGGAAGAACACCGGCATCACCGTCAAAAGCACGACATTGCGGAAGCGGTCCATCGCCTCATGCCCGAACCATTTCGCGTCGAGCACCATGCCCGCCAGAAACGCGCCGACCATGAAGTGCAGCCCCGACCAGTCGCCTGCCAGCCCGCATAGCGCCAGCCAGATCAGCCCCACCGGCCAGCGGTCGCTTTCCGGTAGCCGCTTCATCAACCACCGCACCGCCAGCGCCGCGATCGCAAAGCCAAAAAGGAACAGCGCCTGCCGCCCGATCCGTTCCCAATCGAGCAGGATGATCGCCAGTACGCCCCAGATCGCGATATCATCCAGGCTGGCATAGCGCAGGATGCGCTGTCCGATGGGCTGGCGCAGAATCGCCAGCTTTTCCATGAACAGCACCAGAATCGGCAGCGCGGTGACGGCGCAGGCCATGCCCACGCCCAGCAGCACTTGCCAATAGTGCCCGTTTGCCCCGCGCCAGCCGGGAAATTGCAGGATGACGGCAGCGGCAATCGTGCCTGCGATCAACGGCACCGCCAGCGCCAGACCGGCGGTCAGCCCGGTTTCGCGCCGGTGTTTCCATGCCTGCGACAGATCGAGTTCGATCCCCGCGATCCACACGAACAGCATCACCGCCCACCACGCGACGCCATTGAGCGCGGTGATCACATCGGGCCGGAACACGAAGGCGTAGTAATCGGGGAACGCCGCGCCCAGCACGCCGGGGCCGAGCAGGATGCCGCCGACGATCTGCACCACCACCAGCGGTGCCCAGTAATCAATGCGCAATATCCGCCACACCAGCCACGGCACGGCGAAAATGATGGCAAGCGCGATCAGATAGATTTCGGTGAGGTTCATGGGCTTGCGTCTTTAGTCGGCGGCTTACCCGCAGGCAAATGCGATTGTCGCGGGGCAAACTGCGCCGTCCCCGATTGACGCAATGCAGCAAATCGCGCAAGCGCAAGGGGTCATCCGCATGGGAAGCGATTCTTGTGCGGGCGGACGAGCGGGAGAGCCCGTTGCCCCGGTCAAACGGGGCGCGGCGCCGAAGGAGCAACCGCCCCGGAAACTCTCAGGCCAATGGACCGCTCGGCTGCGTGACACTCTGGAAAGCGCCCCGGATGAATATCCGTGGCCACCGAAGGGGTAAGCCTTGCGCGCGTTTGCGCAGGGTCAGTCTCTCAGGTCACCCGACAGAGGGGGCAGGATCGTGGCGGTGCCGACAGGCCCGTCGGACTGCCGTATTCTGCCGGGAAGACCTCAAGTGACCGACCACGATATCCCAGAAGATTTTGACGAACATCTCGAAGACCTGCCGCTTGATCCGTTGCCGCTGGATGCGTGGCACCGGGAGCGGGGTGCGCGGATGGTGCCGTTTGCGGGCTATGACATGCCGATCCACTATGCCGGGCCGTCCGGGGGTATCGTCGCCGAACATAACTGGACGCGTGAGAACGCGGGTCTGTTTGATGTCAGCCACATGGGCCAACTGCTGTTGTCAGGCCCCGATCTGGATGCAGCGGTTGAAGCGGTGCTGCCGATTGATCTCTCCACGCTCAAACTCGGCCAGCAACGCTATTCGCTGCTGCTTGATGACGATGGCGGCGTGCTCGATGATCTGATGGTTTCGCGTTGGCCCGATGCGCTTTATCTGGTGGTCAACGGCGCGACCAAGTGGGACGATATCGGCACTCTGCGCGAAGCGCTGCCCGATGACATTACATTGAACCATCTGGATGAACACGCGCTGCTGGCCTTGCAGGGGCCCAAGGCGGCGGACGCGCTGGCGCGCCATGCCGTGGGCGAATATCCGCTGTCGGCGCTCACCTTCATGCGGTTTGGCCGCTTCACCATCGCGGGCCACGATGTCACCATCGCGCGGGCGGGTTACACGGGGGAGGACGGGTTCGAAATCTCGCTCCCCGCCGCCGCTGCCGAGGATATCGCGACGCTGCTCTGCGCCGAACCCGAAGTGCAACCGATCGGCCTTGGCGCGCGCGATTCGCTGCGGCTGGAGGCTGGGCTGCCGCTTTACGGCCATGATATGTCGCCCGACACATCGCCGATCGAAGCGGGCCTGATCTTCGGCATCAACAAGCGCCGCAGAACCGAGGGCGGCTTCCCCGGCGCTGACCGGATCATCCGTGAGATTACCGAAGGCACCGCGCGGCGCTGGGTCGGCCTCAGGATTGATGGCCGCCTGCCCGCCCGCGAAGGGGCCGAGGTGTTTGCGGGAAGCGACCACATCGGAACCGTCACCAGCGGCGGATTTTCGCCCACATTGGGCGCGCCCATCGCGATGGCTTACGTTGCGAGCGAACATGCCGCCATCGGCACCGCGCTTGAAGTCGAAGTGCGGGGCAAGCGACTTGCCGCCACTGTTTCACCGACACCTTTTGTCCCCCACCGCTATTTCAGAGGGAGCTGAACCATGACCCGTTATTTCACCGATGAACACGAATGGATCGACGTTGAGGACGGGATCGCCACCGTCGGCATCACCGAATATGCGCAGGGGCAATTGGGCGATATCGTGTTCGTCGAACTGCCCGAAACAGGCGCGCTGATCGAACAGGGCAAGGATGCCGCCGTGGTCGAAAGCGTCAAGGCGGCGAGCGATGTCTATGCCCCGATCACCGGCGAAATCACCGAAGTGAACCCCGCGCTGGAAGATGATCCCGCGCTGGTCAATACCGCGCCCGAAGATGACGGCTGGTTCTTCAAGATGACCATCGCTGACGAGGGTGAGTTGGACAAGCTGATGGATGAAGACGGTTACAAGGCCTTCGTCGAGGCGCTGTGACCGGCACGCCGCCCGCCGCCTGACATCACCCCCCCAACCACGGACACTGCACCGATGCGCTATCTTCCTCTCACCGATACTGACCGCAGCGCGATGCTCGAAAAAATCGGCGCGGCTAGCGTTGATGATCTGTTCGTCGACGTGCCTGCGGTCGCGCGGCTGGACGGCCCGATCCACGACCTGCCCATGCACGCGAGCGAGATGGCGGTGGAACGCCACATGAAGGCGCTGGCGGCGAAGAATCTGGTGGCGGGCGAGGTGCCGTTCTTCCTCGGGGCAGGGGCCTATCGCCACCACGTCCCCGCCAGCGTTGACGCAATCATTCAGCGCGGCGAGTTTCTGACCGCCTATACCCCGTATCAGCCCGAAATCGCGCAGGGCACCTTGCAGATGCTGTTTGAATTTCAGACGCAGGTCGCGCGGCTCTATGGTTGTGCGGTGGCGAATGCCTCGATGTATGACGGTTCGACCGCGTGCTGGGAAGCGGTGGCGATGGCGACCCGCGTCACCCGCCGCAGCCGCGCCGTGCTGTCGGGCGCGCTGCATCCGCACTATGCGCAGGTGGTGAAGACGATGGCGCAGTTCACTGGTGACACCATCGCCGATGCCATGCCCGCAATAACGCCGGAGCCCGATCTTGCCGGTCTGATCGCACGGATCGATGACGACACCGCCTGCGTGGTGGTGCAATATCCCGATATCCTCGGCCGGATCAGCGATCTTGCCCTGGTGGCCGAGGCCGCCCACGCCAAGGGCGCGCTGCTGGTGGTGGTGAATACCGAACCCGTGGCGCTTGGCGCGTGCAAGTCGCCCGGCGAAATGGGCGCGGATATCGTGGTGGGTGAGGGGCAATCGCTGGGCGTCGGGCTGCAATTCGGCGGGCCATACCTTGGCCTGTTCGCGGTGCGTGATCCCAAACACGTGCGCCAGATGCCGGGGCGACTGTGCGGCGAAACGACTGATGCCGAAGGGAAACGCGGGTTTGTGCTGACGCTCTCGACCCGCGAACAGCACATCCGCCGCGAAAAGGCGACGAGCAACATCTGCACCAATTCGGGCCTGTGCGCGCTGGCCTTCTCTGTCCACATGACGCTGCTGGGGGAGGCGGGGTTGCGCCAACTGGCGGCAGAAAACCACCGGCTCGCCTGCCTTGCGGCGGATCGGCTGGCGCGGGTGCCGGGGGTGCGCGTGCTCAACACGGCGTTTTTCAACGAATTCACCCTGATCCTCGATGGCAAGCCCGCGCGCGAAATCATCCGCGATCTGGCGGATCGCGGTGTGCTGGGCGGGGTGTCATTGGGGCGGCTCTATGGCGGGGTTACGGCGCTCGATCACGCGTTGCTGGTGGCGGTGACCGAAACCACCACCGAAGAGGATATTGAACGCCTGGCTCGCGAACTTGAGGAGGCCGTCAAGTGAGCGATTTTTCTCCCGTTCGCCCTGAGCTTGTCGAAGGGCCGCTTTTCTCTTTTCAACGGCCTGCGCTCGAAGAAGGACAGTGCTTCGACAGGCTCAGCACGAGCGGAGTTGAACTATGACTTCCCCCAACCAATCTGGCTGGAAGCCCGCCATGATCGCCTCCAAAGACGGGATGCACAATGGTCCATCGACGACCACCGGCAACCGCGCGCTGATGCTCGAAGAACCGCTGCTGTTCGAAATCGGGCGCGGCGATGTGACCGGGGTTGATTTGCCTGCGGTTGATGCCGCCGCTCCCACCCGCCTCGCCGGGTTGGCGCGGTCTGTACCCATCGGACTCGTCGGCCTGACCGAGCCGGAGGCGGTGCGCCACTACACCCGCCTTAGCCGCCAGAATTACGGGATCGACCTCGGGTTCTTCCCGCTCGGTTCGTGCACCATGAAGCACAACCCGCGCCTTAACGAGAAAGTCGCGCGTCTGCCGGGCTTTGCCGATGTTCACCCGCTCGCCCCGCAATCGGCGGTGCAGGGCGCGCTCGAAGTCATCAGCCAATTGGGCGAATGGCTGTGCAAGCTGACCGGGATGCCCGCCGTCGCGATGAGCCCCAAGGCCGGCGCGCATGGCGAACTGTGCGGGATCCTCGCGATCCGCGCGGCGCACGAGGCACGCGGTGATGCGCGCGAAGTGGTGCTGGTGCCCGAAAGCGCCCACGGCACCAACCCCGCCACCGCTGCCTTTGCCAATTACCGGGTGGAGGATATCCCCGCGACGCCCGAAGGCCGCGTTGATGTCGCGGCGCTGAAGGCGCGGCTGGGCCCTGATGTGGCGGCGGTGATGATCACCAACCCCAATACCTGCGGATTGTTCGAAAAAGACTTCCGCGAAATCGCCGATGCGGTCCATGCGGCGGGCGGATATGTCTATTGCGACGGCGCGAATTTCAACGCCATCGTCGGCAAGGTGCGCCCCGGCGACCTTGGCGTTGATGCGATGCATATCAATCTTCACAAGACCTTTTCCACACCGCACGGCGGCGGCGGACCGGGGTCAGGGCCTGTGGTCTTGTCCGAAGCGCTCGCGCCCTTCGCGCCGCTGCCATTCGTGCGCAAGCAGGCCGATGGCACGTACTACCTCGTCGAGGAAGAACACCGCGAAGAACGCGGGCCGAGCTTTGGCCGGATGACCGCGTTTCACGGGCAGATGGGGATGTTCACCCGCGCGCTTACCTATATGCTCAGCCACGGCGCGGACGGGCTGAAACAGGTGGCCGAGGATGCGGTGCTCAACGCCAATTACATCCTGCGATCGATGGAAGACATCCTCCACGCGCCCTTCGCCGCCAGCGGCCCGTGCATGCATGAGGCGCTGTTTGGCGACAAGGACTTCACCGGCGGGCTTTCGACGCTGGACGTGGCGAAGGGGCTGATCGACGAAGGCTATCACCCGATGACGGTGTATTTCCCGCTGGTCGTGCACGGCGCGATGCTGGTCGAACCGACCGAAACCGAAAGCAAGGCGGCGATCGATCAGTTCATCACCGCCTTCCGCGCCGTGGTGGAGCGCGCGCTGGCAGGGGATGAGGCGCTGAAACAAGCGCCCTATTACGCACCCCGGCGGCGGCTGGATGAAACGGCAGCGGCAAGGAAGCCGAAGCTGGTGTTTGAAGGGTAGCTATTACCGTTCTGGAGGAAGAGGCGGCGGCGCTGCCGCTTGCTCCTCCGGCGTAACCACCAGTCGGAACTGCCTGAGGTTCATGATCGCGACGAAGAACCCGACCACCGCCAGCGCGCTCGACCCCAGGATCGCAAAGGCTGCGCCCTTCGCGCCGTTCCAGTCGATGGCGGTTTCCAGCAGCACCAGCGCAAGCACGGTCGGCACGGCTCGCACGATGAAGGCGACGTGCGCCTTGCCTGCCGATACCAGCAGCGATTCAAGGCTCGCGCCGACCAGTTCGACCGCCCCGGCGATCGAAAGGATGATCATCACCCAGTAAAATCTGCGGAAGTCGTCGCCCGCGATCAGATCCAGCCCTTCGCGCCCGAACAGGATCGCAGTGACCACCGCCGCCACCCCGGCAATCGCCGCGATGTTGGCCATGCGCCGGGCGATGTCCAGCGCATCATCGCGCGCGTGCACCAGTTCGGGCAGGATCGCCTTGGAGATCGTCTGCGCCAGCGCGATCAAGGCTTGTCCCAACTGGCTGGCGATGCGGAACCCGCCCGCCAACTGCGCCCCGCCAAATGTCCCGACCAGCAGGATCATCACCTGCTTGCCCGCCACCGTCAGGCTGCCCGACATATTGGTTGACCACACAAACCGCCACGCATCCTTGTGCTGCGCGGGGATGGTGCGCAGGTTGACCGATGCCAGGCTGACCGGTTGCACCCGCGCCGCCGCCACCCACAGCGCCAGCGCGGTCGCCACTTCGGACGCCGCATAGGCGAGGATGAACCCGGTCACATTGGGCATCAGAAACAACGCCAGCACCGCGCCTGCCGTGCGGATCATCGGCTGCACCGCTTCGGCGGCGGTTGCCTTGGCATACTGGAAATGCAGCCGCAGTATTCCGGTTGGTGTGGCGCGGATCGAGATCAGCGAAATCACGCAATAGAAAAACGTGAGCCACAACAGGTCAGGCGGCACATCGAGCCACAAGGGCGCGGTCAGCACGACGATGATCGAGGCCAGCGTGCCGCCCACGACCGACAGCAGGTCAAGCGCGACCGCAAACCCGGTCGCCTCCCGCGCGCGCGCAATATCCACGCCGGGTGCGGCATCATTGACCCCCCAGCGGACGATGAACTGCCAGGTCTGGAAACTGGCAAATCCCATGATCGCCTGCCCCAGCGCGATGATCAGCGCAAAATGACCGAAACCTTCGGTGCCCAAAGTGCGCGCGGCAATGGCGAGATAGACAAGGCTGAGCACCGCGTTGAACCCGCGTCCGCCCAGCAGCCAGCCCATATTGGCGAATACCCGCTTCATTCTATGTCCAGCGCGGCTTAGCCTGCGGCCTTGGCGCAAGGTGTGAAGAGATAGGTATTTATCATGGCGCGCGGGCCTTAGACACAAAAAGCTTGGCAAGCAAAGCGCGAAAGCGCGCGCGATTGCGCCAATGCCGCCGCGCGTGCGCCCGCCAGTTCACCCCATCGTCGGGATAATGAAGGCGTTGCTGCCATCTCCGCCGCCATCGGGCCAGCGCTGGGTGATCTTCTTGCTTTTGGTCCAGAACCGCAGACCTTCAGTGCCGTACTGGTCGATGTCGCCAAAGCCAGACCGCTTCCATCCGCCGAAGCTGTGGTAGGCGACCGGCACCGGGATCGGCACGTTGATCCCGACCATGCCGACATTGACCCGCGCTGCAAATTCGCGTGCGGCGTGGCCGTTGCGGGTGAAAATCGCGACGCCGTTGCCATATTGATGTTCGGACGGTAGGCGCAGCGCGTGTTCGAAATCATCGGCGCGCACGATTTGCAGAACGGGGCCGAAGATTTCTTCCTGATAGCTTCTCATCTGCGGCGTCACGCGGTCGATCAGCGTCGGGCCGACGAAGAAGCCTTTTTCGTGCCCCTGCAACGTGAACCCGCGCCCATCGATGACGATTTCTGCGCCTTCATCCTCTGCGGTGGTGATCCACTGTTCAACCCGCGCCTTGTGTTCGGGCGTGACCACCGGGCCGTAATGCGCATCGGGATCGTTGGAGACGCCGATGCGCAGTGCGTGGATCGCGGGGATCAGCTTTTCGCGCAAGGCATTGGCGGTGTCCTCTCCCACCGGCACCACTACCGGCAACGCCATGCAGCGTTCACCCGCCGAACCAAATGCCGCGCCCGCCAGATCGTTGACCACCTGATCCAGATCGGCATCGGGCATCACGATCCCGTGGTTCTTGGCCCCGCCAAACGCCTGCACCCGCTTGCCCAAGGCGGTGCCGCGGCCATAGATATATTGCGCAATGTCGGAGCTTCCGACGAAGCTGATCGCGGCGATATCGGGGTGATCGATGATCGCATCGACCATTTCCTTGTCGCCGTGGAGAACCTGCAACAGGCCTTCAGGCGCGCCCGCCTCCACGAACAATTCGGCGAGGCGCACCGGCACCGAAGGATCGCGTTCCGAGGGCTTCAAAATAAACGCATTGCCTGCCGCACACGCCATCCCGAACATCCACATCGGGATCATCGCCGGGAAATTGAACGGGGTGATCCCCGCACCGATGCCCAGCGGCTGGCGGATCGAATAGACATCGATCCCCGGCCCGGCACCGTGGGTATATTCGCCCTTCATCACCTGCGGGATTCCGCAGGCATATTCGATCACTTCCAGCCCGCGCTGGATATCGCCCTTGGCATCGTCGATCACCTTGCCGTGCTCTGATGAAAGCAGTTCGGCAAGGCTCTGCATATTGGCTTCGATCAACTGCTTGAACGCGAACATCACCCGCGCGCGGCGCTGCGGGTTGGTGGCGGCCCAGCCGGGCTGCACGCGCTTGGCGGTTTCCACCGCGCGGGCCAGCAGCGCGGCATCGCCGAGCGCAACTTCGGCCTGAACCTCGCCGATCGACGGGTTCCAGATTTGGTGTTTGCGGGTAACAGCGGGGCTGGTGCCGACAATGAAATGATCGATCTGACGCATGGATTGGGGTCTCCTGTCTCTCCCCCCTCAATGGCGCTGCAGGCCGATGCTGGCAAGGGTGCGGGCGGGGGCCCTGTTAATCGGTGCCGTCGTCAAACCCGATACGCTGCGCTGCTGCGCCGCTCATGATAAAGCCGATGGGCCGTTCTGTTTCTTCCTGCAGATGCGCGATCAGGCTGGCGGTGCGGGCAAGCAGCGAAATGCCCTTGAGCGCCGCGAGCGGGAACCCTGCATCGAGCATCACGGCGGGAATCGCGCCGTTGACGTTGATCGGTAACGGACGGCCAATCGTCGCCGGCAGCACGGTCTGGATGGTGTGCAGCATCGCGATATGCGCGCCGTTCACGCCAAGTTCCCCGGCAAGCGCCAACAGCCGATGCGCGCGCGGATCGCCGCCGGAATGCTGCGGGTGGCCAAAGCCGGGTATCGCCTTCTTTTCAGCGCGAAGCTCCTTGATCGCTGCCGCGGCCGCTTCTGCTGGTTCGATCCCTTCCGCCTCTGCGCGGGCGACGCAGGCGGCGTAGAACTTGCCTGCCACCTCGGCGCTGCCCAACACCACCGATCCGCAGCCGAGCAGCCCGGCTGCCACCGCGCCGTGGAACGCCTCAGGCGCGGCGGCATAGGTCATGCGGGTGGCGACCACGCTGGGCACCAAGCCATGTTCGGCAATCGCGCACAACACCGCATCGGCCAGCGCCTTCTGCCGGGGATCTGGCATGGTGCCAGTTACGAGCAGCCAGAAATAGCTGGTGAAATCGACCTTGCCGATGACGTCGTTGCACAGATCCAGTCCGCGAACGGTGATACTGGTCGCGTCCGATGTGCAGATCGAAGTGACGGCGTTATCCTGCTTGCCGATGCGCATGGGGCGTTCCTTTTCGATATTCGAAGTTGATTTCGTTATGCGAAGAATATACTAACGCTCTATTGTCAAGATACAAGGTGGGATCAGGCGGATGACAGCCCAGGAAAAACTTCGCAAGAAAGGGGGGCCGTTAACCGGCGTCACCGTGCTCGAAATGGGCACCTTCATCACTGGCCCAGCCGCCGGGATGCTGTTGGCTGACATGGGTGCGGATGTCATCAAGGTCGAACAGCCGGGCACCGGCGATCCGTTCCGCTCGTTCAAAGGCGGGCTTTATTCGCCGCATTTCCAGACCTATAATCGCAACAAGCGGTCAATCACGATTGATCCCAAACAGCCCGATGATCTCGCCGTGCTCGATCAGCTGGTCGCCACTGCCGATGTGTTCATCCAGAACTTCCGCCCCGGCGTGGCGGATCGCCTGAATGTTGATGCGGCGCGGCTGCAAGCGATCAATCCCGCGCTGGTCTATGCCTCGATCTCGGGCTTCGGCAACGAAGGGCCGGATCGCGATCGTCCGGCTTTCGATACGGTTGCTCAGGCGGCGAGCGGGTTTCTGCGCCTGCTGGTCAACCCGCAGCACCCGCGCGTGGTCGGCCCCGCCATCGCCGATGCCATGACCGGGTTCTACACTGCCTTGGGCATCCTCGCCGCGCTGAATGAACGCCATATCACGGGCAAGGGCCGGGTGGTCGAAACCTCGATGTTCGAGGCCATGTGCCACTTCAACCTTGACGATTTCACCCACCTCTTATCCGCCGATCAGGTGATGGGGCCGTATAGCCGCCCGCATGTCAGCCAGAGCTATGTGTTCCAATGCGCCGACGGTAAATGGATCGCACTGCATATGTCATCACCGCCCAAGTTCTGGGAGAATTTGGCAATCGCTGTGGGCCAGCCCGATATGCTCAGCCTGCCCGCCTTTGCCAGTCGCGAGGCGCGGATTGCGCATTATGACGATGTCCTTGGCTTCCTCGCGCCGATCTTTGCCGCCCGCCCGCGCGATGCATGGACAGCGGATCTTACCCGGCTGGAAGTGCCCAATTCCGCCGTGCTCGACAGCGCCGAAGTTCTTGCGAGCGAACAGGCCAAGGCGCTCGGCATTGAGGTCAGCGATCCCGATGGCCCCCACGGCACCTTCCGCACGATCCGTTTTCCGCTAACCTTTGATGGTGAACGGATGGACAGCGTCACCGCCCCCCCGGTATTGGGCGCGGATGATGCGGATGTCCGCCGCAGCATCGAAAGGCCAGAACATGGGATCCGCAGAGGCTGACCTGACAGCCAAAAACCCCGAATACCTTTCCACGTTGGAACGCGGCTTGCGCGTATTGAAGGCGTTTGACGAAGATCACCCGGAAATGACCCTGAGCGAGGTGGCGGCCAAGACCGCGCTGCCCCCGGCAGTGGCGCGGCGGTGCCTGATCACGCTGGTGGAATTGGGCTATGTGGGGCAACACGAACGCAAGTTCCTGCTGCGCCCGGCGGTGCTGACGATTGGCTCGGCGTTCCTGGCGTCGATGCAGATCGAACACGTGGTCGCAGCCCCGCTGCAATCCTTGCGCGATTCGACCGGCGACAGTGCCAGCCTTGCGGTGCTTTCAGGGCCAGAGATCCTGTATGTTGCCCATGTTTCTACCGACCGGCGGTTTCGGGTGGCGGCCAATGTCGGCACGCGGTTTCCGTTCCACGCAACCTCGCTGGGCAAGGCATTGGCGGCGCATCTGCCGGATCGCGAGCGCGCCGAACTGTTGGCGCGCGCCCCGTTCCAACGCTTTACCGAACGCACGGTGACTGATGGCGCGGCAATGGCTGCGCGGTTGGCGCTGGTGGCGGAGCGTGGTTACGATTCGGCGCTGGATGAACTCGATTACGGCATCGTGTCGGTCGCGGTGCCGCTGTTCGGACGGGATCGGCGCGTGATTGCCGCGATCAATTGTTCCACCTCCACCACCCGCATTTCGCAAGATGAGCTGGTTCGCACCCGGCTGCCCTTGCTGCGCACTGCGGCGGGCGAGATCGAGGCGGCGCTGAAACGCTGGCCGACGCTGGAGGCAGCGCTGAAACCGCAAGGGCAGGGTGGCTGAACGGGGTCTAGGCGGGGTCTAGCTGGGGTCAAGAAGGGGTCTAGTAAGGGTCAATTATTTTTCGCATATCGAAGTTGACTTCGCATTGCGAATTTTGTAACTCCTCTGGCACAATGGGGTCGCCATAAGAGCGTCGCGCTGAGCGCGCACAGGGGAGAGAGAATGATGAAATCGCTTAGAACGCCAATGGTAAGCCTTGTGGCAATTGCGGCTGCCAGCGCTGTTCCGGTTCAGGCTCAGGAGCTTGCTGATCAGCAAGATGTCGCAACCGACCGCGCGCCTGCAGGTTCGAGCGAAATCATCGTCACCTCGACCCGGCGTTCGGAATCGCTGCAGAACGTGCCGGCTTCGATCACCGCCTTCACCTCCGATGCGATCGAAGCCAAGGGGATCGAGCGGCCATCCGATTTCATCGCGCTGACGCCGAACGTCAGCCTGGTCGAAGTGCAGAATGCGGGTTTTTCCTTCGTCATCATTCGCGGCATTTCGCAGAACCGCAACAGCGAACCATCGGTCGCGGTGGTGGTTGACGGCGTGCAGCAGATCAATCCGGCGCAGTTCAATCAGGAACTGGTCGATATCGAGCAGATCGAAGTGCTCAAAGGCCCGCAGGGCGGCCTCTATGGTCGCAATGCGATCGGCGGCGCGATCATCATCACGTCAAAGCAACCGACCGACGAACTCAGCGGCAAGCTGACCGCCGGGATCGACAACGGCATTGGTTATTACCTGCGTGGCAATATGTCAGGCCCGCTGGCCGAGAACCTGAAGTTCCGTGTGGCGGGCAGCTGGTATGACACCAAAGGCCTGATCCGCAACGAATTTCTGGGGGAAGATGCTGATCCGGTTGAAGATTTCAACCTGCGCGGCAACCTGCTCTGGACACCCACGCCTGAATTGACGCTCGACCTGCGCGGCAGTGTCGGCCAGTTGCGCACACAGGGGCTGTATTACAACATCGTCAATGACGTGAACGACACATCGGTGCCGGTGCAGGTGAACAATGCCGGCATCAATAATCGCGATCTCTACAATGTCGCGCTGCGCGTCAGCCACGAAAGCGATTTCGGCACCTTCGCATCGGTCACGTCATATGACACCGTCACGGAAATTCTGACCGGCGATGCCTTCGACTTTCTGCCGATTCCCGATTCCTTCTTCTTCAACCTGTTCGAAGCGATCCTGGGTCAGGGCAACGGCTTTGACCTAAACCAGAGCCAATATCTCAACGTGAAGGCGTTCAGCCAGGAATTGCGTTACGAATCCCCGGTGGACAAGCCGGTGCAATTTATCGCTGGTGGCTATCTGGTCGATACCGAGCGGTTCATCTCGGTTGGAAATATGATTGATACCGACAATGGCGTGTTCCCGGTGTTTCGCGAACCGACCACCAATCCGCTGAACCCGCAGTTCAGCTTCCTTGCCGATGGGCAGAACAATTTCGCCTGGGCGTTGTTTGGCAACACGGTATGGAAGATCAACGACCAACTGCGGTTTGACGCATCCTTGCGCTATGACCGCGACCGGCGCAGCAACACCACACTGACGCCGACCGCGTTCCTGCCCAATATTCCGGGATTCCCCGAAGGGCAGACGGGCGAAGTGCGCCGCCGCACCTTCGATGCATGGCAGCCCAAGGCCACGCTGACTTACAAGCCGATTGAAGACGTCACGCTGTTCGGCGGGTGGAGCCGTGGTTTCCGTTCGGGCGGGTTCAACCAGACCGGCGTGGGCGCGGTCGCGGCAGCCAATGGCATTGTCGGCGTCAATGACATTTTCGAGGCTGAAATTGCTGAAACCATCGAAATTGGTGCCAAGACCCGCACGGCGGACCGCGCGCTGACGTTCAATGTCAGCGGGTTCACTACCAAGTCGGAAAACAGCTACTTCTTCGTGTTTCTGGCGGAAAATTCGACCCAGAACCTCGGCAATGTTCCGCGGTCGCGGCTCAAGGGTTTTGAGGTTGATGCCACCTTGCGCGCGACCAATTCGCTCGATCTCAGCGTGGGCTATGGCTACACCGACAGCGCAATCCGCAGCTTTGCCGATCCATCGGTGCTGGGCAACAAATTGCCCGGCGTCAGCCGTTCGACCTTCAACTTTGCCGCGCAGCACCGGTCAGAGATTGCCCGGGGCATGGATCTGGTGGCCCGCGCCGATTACCGCCGCACCGGGCGGACGTGGTGGGATCTGGTCAACTCGACGTCGCGCAATCCGGTCGATATTATCGACACGCGGGTCAGCCTGGAAAAGGACGGCTGGAAACTTTCCGCCTTTGCGCAGAACCTGTTTGACGAGGATTACAACACCGAATTTTCGCCCGGTGGCTTCGTGTGGAAAGGCCGTCCGCGGCGATTTGGTGCCGAAATCAGCTTGTCATTCTGAAGGAACGATTCATGACCAAGGTGCTGGTGCTATACTATTCGAGCTATGGCCATATCGAGGCGATGGCCGCCGCGGTGGCTGATGGCGCAGCGAGTGTTCCCGGCACCGAAGTTGTGGTGAAGCGCGTGCCCGAACTGGTGCCCGATGATGTGGCAACCGCTTCGGGTATCAAGCTTGATCAGGCCGCCCCCATTGCCACCCCGGATGAACTGGCGGATTATGACGCAATCATCTTCGGCACGCCCACCCGGTTTGGCAATATGGCGGCGCAGATGCGCAACTTCCTCGATCAGACTGGCGGGTTGTGGTTCACCAAGGCGCTGGTCGGCAAGGTTGGTTCCGTGTTCGTTTCCACCGCCAGCCAGCACGGCGGGCAGGAAACCACCATCACCTCGTTCCACACCACGCTGCTGCATCACGGCATGGTGATCGTCGGCCTGCCCTATTCCTTTGAGGGTAACGCCGAGATGGGCGAAATCAGCGGCGGCACGCCTTATTGTGCATCGACGTTGGCGGGGAATGACGGCAGCCGTATGCCGAGCGAAAATGAATTGGCCGGCGCGCGTTTCCAAGGGGCGCACGTTGCCCAGATCGCGGGTAAACTGGCTGCCTGAACAGTTTTGGGACTGATGGAGAGAGATGACCATGACGAAAAAAATCCTCGCTAACCGGCTGCACCACACCGCCTATGTGACCAAGGATCTGGAGGCCACCCGCGCGTTTTACGAAGACATGCTTGGTTTCCCGTTGATGGCGACCTATTGCGAAAAGGACGAATTGTTCGGCAAGGAACGCATCTATTGCCACGTGTTCTTCGAACTGGCCGATGGCAGCGCATTGGCGTTTTTCCAGTTTGCCGACCCGGACGATCAGGCTGAATTCGGCCCCGAAATGCCCGAAAGCCCGTTCACGCACGTCGCGCTGGATGTGGACGCTGATGCCCAGGCCGAAATCGAACGCCGCATCGCCGCCGCCGGGTTTGCCGAGCCTGATACCTATGTGCTCGAACATGGCTATTGCCGCTCGGTCTATATCAAAGACCCCAATGGCATGTTGCTCGAATTCACCCATGATGATCCGCGTGCGGCCCCGCTGGATGCGGAACGCCGCGCATCGGCGCATGGTGAATTGAAGCGTTGGCTGGCGGGGCAATATCATAACAACAACCCGTTCCGCGCCGAACACGCTGCCTGACCGGAGACGCAAGGGGCGGGAAGTGCTTTAGATGGAGCATCGCGACGTTGCCGTTCACGGCGGCACGATCCCGATCTGGATGGCGGGAGAGGGTGTTCCGGTCATCCTGCTGCACGGCTGGACGCTCGATCACCGGATGTGGCAGCCGCAAATCGCAGGACTGGCGCCGGATTTCCTGCTGGTGATGCCTGATCGGCGCGGCTGCGGGCACGCCACCGCACCGCCCGATCTGGCGCGTGAGGCGCAGGATGTGATCGCGATTGCCGACGCGCTTGGTTTTGACCGGTTCGCGCTTGTCGGCCTGTCGCAGGGCGCGGTGGTGGCGCTGGATGTAGCGCAGCAATATGCGGCGCGGTTGACGGGCGTGGTGGTATCGGGTGCGCCGCTGCCCGCTCTGGTCGATCGCGAGGAGGTGATCGCGCTGGATCGCTACCGGCAATGGGCGGCCGCGGGCAACATGGCGGCGCTGCGGGCGGATTGGGCCGCGCATCCGTTGATGCAGGCCCATTCTGACGCGGCGCGCACGCTGATCGCTGCGATGCTGGCCGATTATGACGGACGCGATCTTGCCGCCGCTGGCGACCCTCCGAACCTTTCGCAAGCGGCCCTGCACGCGCTGGCCGTGCCGGTGCTGGCGATGACCGGCGCGCATGATACGCAGTGGCGGCGCGCCTGTGCCAAGGTGCTCGCCAATGCAGCCCCGCGCGCACGCCATGCGCTGATCGACGGCGCAGGCCACTTTGCCAATGCCGACAATCCGGGTGATTTCAACACGGCGGTGGGTGACTTCCTGCGCGCCTGCACTACCCTCGACGCTCCTAACACAACAAGGCCCGCATCATGACTACCCGCTTTGCCACCACCCATGTCGGCAGCCTGCCGCGCCCGGAAGCCCTGCTCGAACTGGTGTTTGCTCGCGAAGGCGGGCAGGCGGTGTCTGAAACCGATTTTGACGCCGCAGTGGAAGAAGCGACCGCCTATGTCATTGCGCGGCAGAAACAGGCAGGCATTGCCATCGTCAACGATGGCGAAATGTCCAAGCCCAGCTACGCCACCTATATCAAGCACCGCCTGTCGGGTTTTGGCGGCAAGGCCGGTCAGTATGAATTCGCCGACCTAGAGGCCTTCCCCGGTGCCAAGGCACAGGTGTTCGGCAACAAGGGCCGGGCCAAACGTTCCGCGCCAGCCTGCACCGCGCCGATTGAAGTGATCGACATGGAAGCCCCGCGCATTGATGCCGAACGGCTGGTGCGGCTTGCCGCCAATAAAGACGGGGGCGGCCACGCCACCTTCATGTCCGCCGCATCGCCGGGCGTGACCGCGCTGTTCTTCCCCAACCAGTTTTATGCCAGCGATGAAGAATATGTCTTCGCGCTGGCCGAAGGTTTGCGCCACGAATACGAAACCATTGCAGCCGCCGGGATCACCTTGCAGGTCGATTGCCCCGATCTTGCCATGGGCCGCCATGTGCAGTTCACCCACCTGTCGCTTGAGGAGTTTCGCAAGCGTATCGGCATGAACATCGCCGCGCTTAACCACGCGGTGCAGAACATCCCGGCGGAGCAATTGCGGATGCACTTGTGCTGGGGCAACTACCCCGGCCCGCACCACTGCGATGTGGCGCTGGACGAGATTGCCGATATCGTGTGGCAGGCCAAACCGCAGACCGTGCTGATTGAAGGCGCCAACCCGCGCCACGCGCATGAATTCGCGTTCTTTGCCGATCACCCGCTGCCCGATGACAAGATCCTGTGCCCCGGCATGGTCGAACCGCAAAGCCCCTATATCGAACACCCCGAACTGATCGCGCAGCGGATTGGCCGTTATGCCGATCTGCTGGGGGCCGATCGGGTGATGGCGGGGGTCGATTGCGGGTTTTCGGTGCACGCGGGCAGCAATGCGCTCGATCCCGAAATCGTCTGGGCCAAACTGGCTGCGCTGGCCGAAGGGGCCGAAATCGCTAGCGCGCGTCATTGATCGCAGGCTCGAACAACTATTGACCAGTCGCCCGGATTCGTGGCAATGGCTCGCCCCGCCCAAAGGGGGTCTTGGCCCCCGCTAGCGGTACCTTGACCCCGGCTTGATCGATGTTTCACATGAAACAATCGCCCCGCGCCGCCGGTAAATGCGGGTGTAGCTCAATGGTAGAGCAGCAGCTTCCCAAGCTGACGACGAGGGTTCGATTCCCTTCACCCGCTCCAGCCCTCCCTTCCCAAAACATCCCGGAAGCGCTACAAAACCTCTGGAAATTTGATGGTTTTTGGCAGAAGCCCGTAGGCGACCGGCGCAAAACCGTTACAAGTCCACGCAGACCTGAAAGCTGCGTTTGGCGAGGTCGATCGCAAGAATGTGGACTTCGATCATGTGCTTCTCCTTCTCCAGCGCAATATCGCGCCGGTCTGGCATCATACGATGCCTGGCGAAGGGAGCATCCACCTCATCAGTTCATGCTCGGCGCCGAAAGGAAATCATTCCCGTTGGGAGATATTCTCGACTGACCGCTGATGGATATCATTCCTTCCTGGCAGATCGCAGACCTTCTGCCGCCCCGCGTTGACGGATTGCGCACAGCTGTGAGGAAGGCGGCGCGAGGGAATGCCTAGATAGCCAAGCTGGCAAGCCTTGAACACCGATTGCGCGCGGTTTACGGCTCCGAGCTTGGCGCTTACCCGCGTGATATGATAGCGAACCCCGGCGTGGCTACATCCCAGAATGACACTGATTTCGTAATCTGTTTTGCCTTGAGCGATCCAGTTCAGACACTCGATCTCCCTGCTGGACAAGAGATTGTCGGACGGTAGGTAGCGATCATCGAAGGTCAGCATGGAATAACGCCTGAGGAACTGGTCGATAGGCCGCACTAGCGTTCTTCCAAAGCTCTCGAATTCTTCCGACAGGTCATGCTGCCCGGGATCGACGCTGGTCAGGAAAGCTGCGGCAAGATAGCCGAAGGGCATCCTGACGGGCATGATGATCGCCGCATTGGCGGAAACGTAGCGCTCGAACCCTGTGTAATCGATCTTTTCGACAAACCGGTTTTGCCCTTTCGGAAAGGCACCATGCCGGTTGATCCACAAGGGCTCGTTCGCCACGCGGCACGCCTTGATCAGCGGCGAACACACGGCCGCTTCGTGGCATAGCCAAGGAGCCAACGTTTCCTCGTCCCATCCAAAAACCGTGAGATTTAGCGGATCGCCCGCGCTGTCAATCATAGGTTCGAGCGTGGCGAGGTTGTGCCATACGATAAGCCGCAACCCATGGCGCCTCACCTTGTGCGCTAGGAACTGGGCTGCAATTGCTATGTCTATCTGAGTACTGATTGCCATATCATCAGGCGGGCTGCCCGCCTGAGCGGCTTTATCAAGGCGGCAGAGATCCAGAACATTGTTTGCCATACGAACTCCCCGTGAGAAGCGCCTCTAAAAACGCTTGGACAATGGCCCATAAGTTGAATTTCCACGGTCGGAGCCTTGCGGAAGACAGGGTGCTGGTCCAATGTTAATTTGCAAATTTGCAAACACTCACTTTGCAATCTTGAGGGCGGCATGAGCAAGCGACACAGGATCTTCGCAGGAGCACAGCTAAGGGTGCTGCGCGAGCAGCGGCAGATGATGCAGGCCGAACTGGCCGGTCAGCTGGGCATCAGCCCTTCCTATCTCAGCCAACTCGAACATGATGACCGGCCGCTCACGCCGCGCCTGATCGAACGGGTCGCAACTCTTTTCCCGCTCGATTGGCAGGACTTTCCGGGCGAGGACACCGATCAGCTGGCGCTGATGCTGCGCGAAGCGGCCAGCGACCCCTTGTTTGCCGAACCTGTACCGCTCGACACGATCGTCAGGATCGCCGAGCAGCAGCCCGGCTTCGCGCGTCGCTTCGTCGTATTGCACGAGGCCTTGCGCCGCGCGAACCAGCGGCTGGAAATGATCGACGAGGCGTTGACTGTCGATACACATGAAGGCGCGCGCTTGCCGTGGGAGGAAGTGCGGGACTGGTTCCATCTGTCGAACAACTATGTCGATCAGATTGACCGGACAGCGGAGCAGCTGGCTATCACCATGTCCGGGGAGGGGCAGGTTGTCACCACCGAGGCCCTGCGGCACCACCTATTTGACAAATACGGCATCTCGGTCGAATTGCAGCATCAAGAAGTGCTACGCAGCTTCGACGTCGGACAGGGCGTGTTGCGTATCGGCGTGGGCCAGTCAGGCACCGGGATCCGCTTCCAGATCGCTTACCAGATCGCCGCGATGACGCTCGGGCCGCTGATCCGTAAGATCGCCGGCGCGGCCCGGTTGCGTAGCGAGGTGGCGCGGGATCTGCTCACGGTCGGCTTGGCAAATTATGCTGCTGGCGCCCTTCTCATGCCCTACCGCGACTTCCGCCGCGTGGCCCGCGAATTTCGGCACGATGTCGACCGGCTTGCGGTCTTCTTCGAGACGAGCTTCGAACAGACGTGCCACCGACTCTCCACCATGCAGCGCGAGGGAGAACGAGGCTTGCCGATCTTCTTCTGTCGTGTCGACATGGCGGGCAACATCACCAAGCGGCACAGTGCCACCCGCTTCCAATTCGCCCGCTTCGGAGGCGCGTGCCCGCTGTGGGTGGTGCATGAAGCGGCCGCCAGTCCTGACCGAATCCTTGTCCAGCTGGCCGAGACGCCGGATGGTTTGCGCTATGTCTCAATCGCCAAAGGGCTGGTGAAGGCCTCTGGTCGCTTCGACCGAACACCGCGCCGCTACGCCGTGGCGCTGGGATGCGAGATCGAGCACGCGAAGGAGTTCATCTACGCCGACGGGCTCGACATCCGTTCCGAAAAGGCTGTGACGCCGATCGGTGTGTCGTGCCGGATCTGTCCGCGCGTCGATTGCGACCAACGCGCCTATCCTCCCAGCGACCGGAGCATCTCGATCGATTTGTTCCACCGCGGGGTGGTTCCGTTCACCGTTGCCTCTGACGGGCGAATAAAGCAGACATAGCTGAACTCTTCTCGGAGCACAGCGGCCAGCCCCATGCGCATTCACATAGCGATAGATCGCCGCGACTCGCTGTTTCACTCCACGCGCCGTCTCGATCGAGCCTCGCCCCTCGATCTTCTTGAGCACCGAAAGCAGCAGCGGTTTGTCGATCACGTCCATCGGCATTGCGCCAAGATGCGGGAAGTTGCCCCGCTCAAGGCTGGTGATCACATCATCGGCGTGGACTGGTTTCCACCTCGGCTTCTGAACTTGATGCCATTCGCGGGCGGCCTGCTCTAAGCTCTGGAACATGCCGCTATTGCCTACAAGCTTGGTCCGTTTGGCTGCACTCCGAGGGTCACGACCCTCCCTCAGAAGCTTTCGGGCGTCGTTACGTTTCTCCCGCGCCTCGGCGAGAGAAACCTCTGGATATGTGCCGAGCGTGAGCAGCTGCTCTTTGCCATCCAGCCTGTACTTAAAGCGCCATGACTCGTGATTCTTTGGCGAGACGTGCCGAAAGAGCCCGCCGCTGTCAGTCACCTTGTAGGCCTTGTCCTTCGGTGCCGCTGCGCGAACAGCTTTGCCCGTAAAGCATCCAATACCCCCAATCGCAAGAGTTCCTCACCCCCAATCTACCCCGACATGTATCTGGCTAGGGCCGGATTGGGCTGGACCGGATTGAACGCCAAAAAAGAGCTTGCTAGGCCCTTTGGTTGGGTTTGGAACGGCTTGGAAAGGCCGATGGCGGAGACGGAGGGATTCCGCCTTAGCTGTTATCGCATTGATAAATATTGTATAACTCATACGAGCAGGTGCACTCTACCCCCTTGGATACCCCGGTTTCGGTGGCTAATCTGAAGCGCGGATTTTCCACAATCTCGGGTCCTTTGCTCGACTAGCTGTTGGTCAGTTCCCGCTGGGGGGCGACGTAAGGCGGCAGCTTGAGGCTGCTCCTGCCCTGCTTTCGTCTGCAGTCAGCGAGTGGCGATTGGCGTGATGTAAAGACCTGCACGTTGCCCGGCCCAGTACACTTCGAAAACCTCGAGGCAATTGGGCAACCAGTAGGCTTTAGTGTCGCCCTTCTCGTTGCCTAGCGATCGCAGCAGTCGGGCACCGCGGTTGGCGCGGTCTTCCAGTTCGCGATACGTCAAGCTGCCCGAGCCATCGCTCATCACAATCGCAATCTTGTCAGGCGAAGAGGCGGCGTGGGTGGGTCGTGGCTCGCCTGCCTCAGCGCAACGTGAATTTCTTGGCCTTGTCGGCCATAAGCGCAGCGCGATCGACTTGCGGAACGCCAACCGGGTTGCCGATCTGCGGGTATTTGAGACCGTTCGCCAAAGCGACGGAACGTGGCAGATCGAGGCTTGTCCAGATAGCTTTGATCGAGCCTTGTATTGCTGCCGGTGGCTTTGCCGCTATCTGGCGGGCGAGTTCGTCTGCGCGGCTCCATAGTGCGTCGAGCGGAACCACTTCGCTGACTAGACCAATTGATTTCGCATACTCTGCGCTCATCCTTTCGTCATTGCCGAGCAGCACCATGCGCAGCACATCCGCGAGTGGCATTTTGTAGGTCATCCCTATGGGTTCAAGTGCGGCTGTCATTCCGTAGGTCACATGCGGATCAAAGAACGTTGCATCCTCGGAGGCAATGATAATGTCAGCCTCGTTGAGCCAATAGAAGGCACCGCCTGCAGCCATGCCGTGGACAGCGGCGATCACCGGTTTCCAGCAGCGCCGCGATTTCGGGCCGAGCATGTCGCCCGGATCCTCGCAATGCCAGATATTGTCGAGATCCACGGCCGGGCGAGTGTCTCCGCCCGCCGCCGCTCCCTTCACATCGACTCCTGTGCAAAATGCCCGCCCCGGCGCGGCGCGAAGCACGCAGGCATGGATGTCGTCATTCCACGAGATTTCGTGCCAGGCATGAACGAACTCATCCATCATTTGGCGATTGAAGCTGTTCATTGCTTCAGGCCGGTTGATTGTGATCGTGGCGACATGGTCCGCCACATCGAATAGGATGGTTTCGTAGGCCACGCTTGACTCTCCCGGGCGCAATGTGTTCAAGATGCTATGTAACGTAGTTATATAACTGGATGAGGCAATGGCAAGTGCAATCCCGCAGGGCTTGCGTGACGAGATAGAGCAGCAAACCGGCTCTGTCATCGTCAGTGAAAAGCCGCGGGGCGGCGGGGGAGCATCGCGCCAAGGGGCAGAGGTTTTGCTGCGTTTTGCGGATGGCCGTGAAACGCAGTGCTATCTCGCCTGGGATGCAAGGGCCGGAGAGGCATCCAGGCTAGCATATTTCCAGCGCGAGACAGCGATACTTTCGGCCCTGTCCGGGCCTTATCGCCAGGCTGGGATCAAGGTCGCGCCGTTAGTCGCGACATTTCCTTCGCACCTCGCGCTGTTGAGTGAGTTCGTCGGCGGGAATGACCGTTTTGCCCTTGCACAAGACAAGGGAAAACTGGCGACGGATTTTGTCGGCCAGCTCGCCACGCTTCACCGGCTCGATGCAAGCGATCCGGCATTTGCTGAGCTTGGCGATTGCACGGAGTTGCCCTCGCAGCGGATAAGCCAGAATCTTGCTCAATGGAGCGCAGATAATCAGTCAAAGGTAGGCGATCCGGTTTACCAAGTGGCTCTGCACTGGCTGGCACGCAATATTCCGCCCGATACCGGGCCAGCCGTTGTCCTGCATGGCGATGCCGGTCCCGGAAATTTCCTGTTCCATGAAGATCGGGTCACGGCGATTGTGGATTGGGAACTGACCCACCTGGGTGATCCGGCCGAAGACTTGGCACAGATATGGGTGCGGAGCTTGATCCAGCCTTTCGTGCCGATGCGCAATGTCTTCGCTGCCTATTCAGCCGCGGTCGGGGGAGCCGTGGATGTCGCGCGTGTGAAGTACCACCGGCTTTATTTTCAGCTGTCCTTCTCAGTGCCATCTGCGGTCCTCGCCGCCGCAGAAGGTTCCAGATTGGGAGCGACCGGCACCGCCTTGATGTTCGGGACGATGCACAAGCGGGTGATCGTGCGTGCGGTCGCCGAACTTGCAGGTATCTCTCTCGAAGAGCCGGATTTGCCCGGCATCGAGCCGGATTGGACAGAGCGATATTTCGATACAGCATTGGCCGATCTCCAGGAGGAAATCGTTCCGGCCGCCGGCAACCAGAGAGCCGCTTCAAAGGCGAAGGAATTGGCGCGGTTGATCAAGTTTTGGCGCATGCGGGCGCGTTATGGTGCCGCATTCGATGCAGCTGAGTTCGAGGAACTCAAGCACTTCCTGCCCGAAGCGCCTGACGGGTTGCTGCCGGCGCGCTCCGCATTGACGCGCGCTATAGCCGACCAGTCAGTCGATTTTTCTGCAGCGGTCCAGCTTTGCTACAATAGAGTGGTGCGCGAAACCGTGCTTATGGCCGATGCCATGGGTGGGCTGGCTACCACGTGGTACGACGATTTCTCCCAATAGGGACCGAATAAGGAACGACCATGGATTTCGACCTTTCCGACGAACAGAAAATGCTGGCGGAGCAAGCGCGTGGCCTGTTGGCCGAGCGCTCGCCCTACGACCATTTGCGCAAGCTGATCGACATTGGTGCCGAATGGGATGAAGCCCTCTGGCGAGAGCTGGGAGAGATGGGCTTCCTCGGTGCCAATATTCCCGACGAGTTCGGAGGGCTGGGCATGGGCGAGCTCGATCTCGGGGTCATTTCGCAAGAGCTTGGCAGGGTCAATGCAGCAGTCCCGTTCACCTCTTCGATCGTGCTCGCAGCTGATGCAATCCGGCTGGCCGGTTCTGTCCAGCAAAAGCAGCGTTGGCTGCCCCAACTAGCTAGCGGTGAGATCGTGGCCTGCTTTGCCAGCACGGAAGGGTCAGGGCCCCTGCTTGGGCAGGAGGCTTCCCTGATGGCTGGCAAGCTCAATGGCATCAAGTCGCCGGTTGCTGATGCCGGGATTGCGGCCATTGCTGTCGTGCAGGTTGGGGACGGGCTTGCGATCGTGCAGCTCGACCAGCCAGGTGTTACGCGTACGAAGCTTGATAGTTTTGACCAGCTGCGCGCGCATTACCGGCTCGACTTCAAGGACGTCGACGCGGACATGCTGCCCGGATTGAACCAGATTTCGACTCTTCTTGACCGGGCAGCAGTCCAGGTTGCGTTCGAGGCTGTTGGCGGTTCCGAAGCTTGTCTTGAGATGGGCCGCGATTATGTGATGGAGCGGCAGATGTTCGGCCGCCCGCTGGCGAGTTATCAGGCGATCAAACACAAGCTTGCAGATGTCGCAGTGGCTATCGAACTGGCGAAGTCGAATGCCTATTATGCGGGGTGGGCATCGGAAAGTTCGCCCGATGACCTTGCAAGCGCAGCGGCGGCAGCACGGCTGACTGCTATCAAGGCGTTCGAGATGGCCGCGCGTGAGAACCTCCAGGTTCATGGCGGCATCGGCTACACTTTCGAGGCCAATTGCCACTTCTATTACCGGCGCGAGCGGATGCTTGCGGTCAATCTTGGTGGCCGTGACTACTGGACAGACCGACTGCTCAACGCGCGCCCAGGTTTCCAAGGAAAGGCTTCCTGACATGGACTTCAACGACACTCCTGAAGAATCTGCCTTCCGTGTACGGGCGAAGGCATGGCTCGCCGAACACGCTCCGGCTCACGAACTGCCGAGGGGTGTGGTTCTGGCCGATTCCGACGAAGCTGACCGGGCTCGGGCATGGATGCGCGAGCTCTTCAGGGGTGGCTGGTCGGGCCTGACTTTCCCCAAAGAGCTTGGTGGCGGCGGATTGAGCGGGATTGAGGCTGTGATCTTTTCCGAAGAGGAATCCCGGTATCATCTGCCCAAAGGACCCTTTACCTCGATCGGAACCGGAATGGCGCTTCCGGTCATTGCCAAACATGGCAATGACGAGCAGCGAGCCCGGTTCATCAAACCTACGCTCAATGGCGATATCACCTGGTGCCAGTTGTTCTCCGAACCGGCGGCCGGTTCCGACCTTGCGGCGCTTCGGACCAAGGCGGTGCAGGCGGATGATGGATCAGGTGACTGGATTGTTAACGGCCAGAAGGTCTGGTCGAGCTTCGCACATCTGACCGACTGGGGAATCCTGGTCGTGCGCACGGACCCGACCGTGCCCAAGCACAAGGGGCTGACCTTCTTTGTCGTTGATATGGCGACCCCGGGAATCGAAACGCGACCGATCCGGCAGATTTCCGGAATGAGCGAATTCAATGAGACCTTCCTGACCGATGTGCGGATTCCCGATGCCAATCGTATTGGAGCTATCGGAGAGGGGTGGGCTTGCTGCATGACCGTTCTGATGGGCGAGCGGCTCGGCTCAGGCGCACATCGCAGCGGGATCGAGCCACTACTGGAGCTGGCTGGGCGGACACCTGCCGATGACGGTTCAACCATGCTGGACGACAAGGCTATCCGCCGGGCCCTTGGCGAAGCGTTGGCCGAAGAGCAAGGCGAACGCTTCTTCCAGGCGCGCTTGCGAACCATGGTCTCGAAAGGGGAAAATCCCGGAGCATTGGCGGGGATGGTCAAGCTTGCCTATGCTGGTCGCCAGCAGAAGGCGCTGGGCATAGCGATGGAATTGCGGGGAATGGATGCGATTGCAGCCGATCCTTCCGACGAGGAAACCGCACGTCTGCAATACGACTATATCTACTCGACCGTGATGCGCATCGCCGGGGGAGCGGACGAGGTGTTGCGCAACCAGATCGCGGAGCGGGTGCTGGGCATGCCGGGCGAAGTCAGGATGGACAAAGACGTCCCGTTTGAGCAGCTGAAGTGACCATGCAATACAAAAGGCTTGGCAACAGCGGACTGATGGTTTCGCAGCTGTGTCTGGGGTGCATGAGCTTTGGCGAACCGGGCAATGGTGCTCACCCCTGGGTATTGGATGAAGACGCCAGTCGAATGATCGTCAGACGCGCGGTAGAGGCGGGGATCAATTTTTTTGACACTGCAAATATCTACGCAGGAGGTGCATCAGAAGAAATTACTGGCCGTGCGCTGAAAGACTTTGCGCGCCGTGATGAAGTCGTGATTGCAACCAAGGCGTGGGGGCGTTGGGGGCGGGGACCAAATCAGGGTGGACTCTCACGAAAAGCCTTACTCCAGGCAGTAGATGACAGCCTGCGCCGCTTGGGTACGGACTATATTGATCTCTATCAGATTCATCGCTGGGACAATGACACTCCGATCGAGGAAACGCTGGAAGCTTTGAATGACATAGTTCGAGCAGGAAAAGCACGGTATACTGGCGCATCTTCAATGTATTCCTGGCAGTTCCAGAAGGCACTATTGCTTTCTCAGCAAAATGGCTGGGCCAAATTCATTTCGATGCAGAACCATCTCAACCTACTCTATCGAGAAGAAGAGCGAGAGATGCTGCCGCTGTGCCGAGCTGAAGGCATCGGAGTGATTCCGTGGAGCCCTCTCGCCCGTGGCAGACTTACGCGACCGTGGGGCACTGTTACCGAGCGCTCTTCGAGCGATCGTTTCGGTGACTTGCTGTATTCCAGGACTGAAGACAGTGACAGGCAGGTTGTCGAAGCGTTGGGCGCCATAAGTAAGTCGCGTGGAGTGCCAATGGCGCAGCTTGCATTGGCATGGTTACTCGGCAAACCGGGAGTGACCTCGCCCATCATCGGTGTGACAAAGCTGCCTCAGCTTGAAGATGCACTTTCTGCCTTGGAACTCCAGCTTGAACCGACCGACGTCGAGATTCTGGAGGCTCCTTATATTCCGCATCCGGTGCAAGGGATCATGTGATGATTTGGTCGGCGTGAGTCCGCCCTTCGCTGAACGAACGCAACAAGCTGCATCGCAACACAATTGCGGAGCTCATTGGCATTGAATTCGTCGATTGTGGAGATGACTGGATCAGCGCCCGAATGCCCGTTGACCAACGGACTTTTCAGCCATTTGGCAGGCTTCATGGCGGCGCGTCACTCGTGCACAGCCTCAATGGCGGCCGGATGGTGCGTAGATCGAGAGAAATTTTCAGCGGTAGGTATGGAGATAAATGCCAATCACATCCGGCCTGCTCATTCTGGCCGGGTTACCGCGACCGCTTCACCGGAAGCATTGGGCCGAACGACGCAAATCTGGTCGATCCGCATCACAGACGAAGCGCAAAAGCTCGTTTGCATTTCCCGGATTACGATGGCTGCCATAGAGTTGGTTAGGATGTAGCCGTCCGCTATGCTGCACGTCGCCTTGCGTTTGCCGCAGCGCTCAGTGGTGTAACTAGGTCCTGCTTGAGGATCTTCCCGTTGGGATTGAGCGGCATCTCGTCGATGACAAGCAGGGTCCGAGGGACCTTGTTGTCGGCGAGATGCTGGCGGCAAAATTCGATGATCTCTGCCGGGGTGGCGACAAGGCCGGGGCGCAAGGTTACAGCGGCAGCGATGTCTTCTCCCAACACTTCATGACCGATGCCGACCACTGCTGCCTGTTGCACCGCTGGATGCAGGTGCAGGGCAGTCTCAATCTCAAGCGGGGTAATATTGTAGCCCCCGCGAATGATAAGTTCCTTGGAACGCCCGGCCATGATCAGATCGCCGTCATCGTCGACATAGCCAAGATCGCCGGTCTTGGTCCAACCCGAGACGAAACTTGCGGCCGTCGCTTCGGGGTCGTTCCAGTAGCGGCGCGGATGGTTCTGGTAACCGTAGATTTCACCGATGACGCCGGGTTGGGTGATGACTTTCCCGTCTTCGTCACGCAATTGCATGTGTTCGGGCAGCTTGCCCACGCAGCCGGGTTTGAGCACCTGTTCCATGCTGGTCGTGCTAACTCCGATCCCGCCTTCGGACATGCCATAGCTGTTGCGCATCCGGACACGCGGCCACAGATCCAGCGCGCGCTTCACGGAATCGTGCGGGAGCGGGGCAGTGCCAGTCATCAGGTATTTCACGCCTTCGAAATCATAGTCCGCAACATCGGGATGGTCCAGAATCAGGCGTAGCATCGAAGGGACCAGGTAAACCAGGTTGGGGCGTTTCTCCCGCACCAGATCGAGGAACCCCTTGGGATCGAACTTGGGCTGGGTGATCGCGGTGGCTCCGCCACGCGCAGGCAACATCACGATGCCGAGGTTTCCGCCGGAACCCGTCAGCGGCAGCGCGCTGAGAGTGGAGCGTGATCGGTCCATATTGGTGCCGGTCACCCCCTTCATAAGGTCCGGGTGGGAAACAACGACGCCCTTGATCTTACCTGTCGTGCCGCTAGTCCCGAGAATTTCTGCATCGGCTTCGGGGTCGAGTGCGGCCTGGTCCGGCAGACTGGTCAGATCACGCGGCATGTCCGCGACATTCCAGCATCCGGCAAGATCCAGCCCAGCGACGATATCCGGGACATCGGTGATGCACCAGCGCGGCGTGGTGAGCTCTGCGAAGTCGGCAATTTCATTGGCATTCAAGCGTGTATTGATGGGGCAGGCAATGCCGCCGGCGCGGAACACAGCGAAGACCGCAATGGCCATTTCTACTGCATGGGAGTTGCTGATCGGCAGGAACACCCGATCACCAGGCTGCAGGCCTGCCGCAGCAAGGCCACCGCCTATTTCATCTGCCTCGCGGTCCCACTCGGCATAGGTGATCTGTCTGTTGATGCCATCGTGCGCAATCTCGTCCCGCTGGTGCTCTGCCCGCACCTTCAGCGCGTCGCTGATCCGCCTTACTTGCGTCATCCCGAATTCCCTTGCCTGCCCAGACAGCATCTATTACCTAGTTATATAACTGGGATCAAGGAGGATTGCCGTGACTGAAGCTAAAACCGATATCAAGCAGAGCGAGGAATGGCAAAAGGCGACCGCCTATGAGATCCTTGACAGCGATATCGAACGCCAGCGCAAGCTGATTGGCGTTTGGGAACCGCAAAGAACAGGGGAGTATGTCCAGACCGTTTCGGAAGATTCGATCCGTAACTGGGCCTATGGTTGCGGGGACGACAATCCGCTGTTTTCGGACGCCCACTATGCTCGGAAGACGCGGTGGGGCGGAGTCATCGCGCCGGGCATGTTCGTAGGGCAGGTCAACAAGCCGATGAAGGGCGACCCGCTCCCGGACGAAGTGAAAGCGCTCAAGAAAAGCCTGTTCAAAGGCATTCATGTGTTCGTGTCGGGATCGGCTTGGAACTTCTACCGGCCAGTGCGACCAGGCGACACGATCTATTCCTATGGCGGAGACCTGACCTGCGAAGTCAAGCAGTCGGAATTTGCCGGTCGTTCGGTCATCATTACTAGCCGCCGGGTAAAGATCAACCAGCGCGCAGAAGTTGTGGCCACCTACGATATCCTGCGCGTTCTCACTGAGCGTAAGACCGCCGTGAAGAAGGGCAAAAATCTGTCGATCAAACCGGCAACCTACACCGACGAGGAATTCCAGGAGATCGAGAATATCTACGCCAACGAGCACGTCCAGGGGAGTGAGAAGCGCTACTTCGAGGATGTTGCAGAGGGCGATTCTCTTGGGTTGCAGGCCAAGGGGCCGCTGACCGTCACCGATGTGATCTGCTTCCACGCGGGTGGTTACGGCTTCGTGCCTTATGCCCCGACCGCCAACCGCCGCGCGCACAAGAACCGCCAGCGTATCCCGGCGTTCTACGTCAAGAACGAATACGGGATTCCGGATGTCGCTCAAAGGCTCCATTGGGACCCGGTCTGGGCCCAGGCAATCGGCAATCCGATGGCCTATGACTACGGTGTAATGCGCGAAAACTACCTATGGCAGTATCTCAACGACTGGGCCGGCGATGACGGCGTTATCGTCCACGTCCATGACGAGATCCGCAAATTCAATTTCATGGGCGACGTTCAGCGGGTAACCGGTGAAGTACTGGCCAAGCGGGTCGAGAACGGGCAGAACCTTGTCGATGTTGCGGTCCGGTTCGTGAACCAGCGCGAAGAGGAGACGGTTCGTTCGACGGCGACGATCGCCTTGCCGAGCAAGGACAAGCTGTTCCCGCTCTACCCGGAAGTGCCAGCCGAATTGGCTGAAACCGCGGCGAGAATGATGGCCCGGCATTGGGAACTGGGTGGGGATTGATCGCTGATGTCAGACGAACTGCTGATCGAAAATGAGGGTGGTGTCAGGATCATCACCCTCAACCGTCCTGACCGGCTCAATGCCTTGACCGGCTCGATCATGGCGCCGCTCGCGGATGCCTGCGCGGATGCTGCGCGCGATGTCTCGGTCGGTTGCGTTGTCGTAACGGGCGCCGGGCGCGGATTCTGTGCTGGCGGCGATCTCAAAGAAGGCGGTGCCGACAAGGCCATCGTCCCCGCCAATGGCGACAGCGGGAGCAGGACCGAACAGAGCTTTGTCCGCTTGCGCGCCTTCATGGAAACGTCACGCTTACTGCACGAAATGCCCAAGCCGACGATCGCCATGGTCAATGGGCCAGTCGCAGGTGCGGGAATTGGCATTGCCGGAGCGTGCGACCTGCGCTTTGCCGCAAAATCGGCAAGCTTCCTGACTGCCTTTGATCGGATCGGAGCGGGGGGCGACTTCGGCTCGACATGGTTCTGGAGCAAGATCGTCGGGACCGGCGTCGCGCGCGAGCTGTTCCTTCTGGGTGAAAAGCTTACTGGCGAAGAAGCCTTTGCCAAAGGGCTCTACACCCGCTTGTTCGATGACGCTGTTCTGCGCGAGGAAACGCTGAAGGCGGGGCACCGGTTGGCTGACGGTCCACGCATGGGCTTTCGCTACATGAAGCAGAACCTCAACAATGCCGAGGATTGGGCCTTCGAGGCTGCACTGGATGCGGAAGCGCTCAACATGGGGCTATCAACCCAAGCCACGGCGATGATCTGGCGCGAGAAGCGCAAGGCTGAAGAGCACTGATGCAGTATGTCCGCGTGGAACACACCGCTGATGGGGTGGTATGGGTCCATGCCGCTTGCGGCGATAACGGCAATGCGTCGTGGCCTGAATTGCTCGGAGAAATTCGGGACGTATTCCTCGATTTGAACGAAATAGTGATGTCCGTGCAATTGCCCTTACAGCGGAGGGGAGGCATTTTTCCGTTGGTGCGGATTTAGAGTCCCACTTCTGGGAGGCACCCCTCCGACTTCAGTCGGATACTGGCTTCAACCATAAGACGCTGCGGCCGGGAATGCCGGGTGCTCCCACAATCCTGCGCAAAGTGATAGCCCCTGCCATGCGCGCGTTGGGCGGCTCTTCCTACACCGGGATTGTCTCAGGGGCAGGATAGTCGTGAGGTACGGCGAACACCGGGGTGTCCATCCGGCGCACACGCAGGACTTGGGCCTGCGCCACCGGTTTATCTCCAGCCAGCAGGACAATCCGCTGCAGTTTGGTCTTCCGACCTCCGCTCGACACTTCCAGGGCGTGGGTAAGCGGCTGGTGTGGGACCTTGCCGAAAATGTCGATTTGGAACCGGGCGATCTCTAAATGTTTGTCCAGCGCAGCATCCTTGGCACAATGGGCTTGCAACGCGCTGACTGGCCCGCCCGCAATCGCAAGGCCATCCCATGGGCTTCGGCACACGGAGGTGGGGACAAATGCACAGCCGTCCTGATCATAGTATCGGGGTGGCTAGGGATGGTTCGTTGGGGGTGTCATTAAACCCTCCAGAGTGATCGACATATTTGACCTAGTAATACAACTAAGGCATAGCCTAAACCGCGAAACAACCACCGACTACGGAGAAATTTGTCAATGGACCTGAGTTACGGCGAAGCGGCGGAAGCCTTCCGGACGGAAGTGCGCGGCTTTGTGCAAGAACACTGGCAACCGCGCGACAGGCACGGCGTCGAACTGAAAGAGTTCGTTCGTGCATTCCGCCGCGCTGCGGTCGAGCGCGGTTACCTCTACCGCGCGGTACCGAAGCGCTATGGCGGCTCAGAACAACCAGTCGACGTGATTCGGGCCCAAGTGATCCGCGAGGAATTTTCGCGCGCCCGCGCGCCGATGGAAGTGGGCGGTAACGGCGTCAACATGACCGTGCCGACCTTGCTCGAACAAGGCACGGAGGAACAGAAGGACCTGTTCATCCGTCAGACCATCGAGGGCGATTACATCTGGGGCCAAGGCTATTCCGAACCCGGCTCCGGCTCAGACCTTGCCTCGGTTCGCACCAAAAGCGAGCTTTCGCCCGACGGCACCAAGTGGATCATCAACGGCCAGAAGATATGGACCAGCCAAGGCATGCAGGCGACCCATATGTTTATGTTGGTGCGAACCGAGCCCGACGCGCCCAAGCATGACGGAATCACCTATCTGCTGATCGACCTCGATCAACCCGGCATCACCCGCCGCCCAATCCGGCAGATGACCGGGGAAGAGGGCGCACATACTTTTTGCGAATTCTTCTTCGACAATGCCGAAACGCCGGTGGCGTGGCAGGTCGGCGAACGCGGCAAGGGCTGGTACGTTTCGCGCACCACGCTGAAGCATGAACGCGCCAGCATCGGCAGTGCCGACGGCCTGGGTGGCCAGTTCAGGAAACTAGTGGAACTGGCCGAGGAAATGGGGCGAATGAACGATCCGTTGGTCCGTGACCGGTTGGCCGAGATCGAAGGAAGGGTCATGTCCCACCGCTACACCAGCTTTCGCCTGTTTTCTTGTGCAGCAGCCGGGGAAGATGCCGGGTCGGTCCAGCTTATGATGAAGCTGCTGCTGACCGAAATCGGGCACGAGATGGCCCTGCTGGCGCAGGACCTGATTGCCGATCACGCCCTGATCGAGCCGGCCGGGGCCGGCGGGCGCGGGCCGCGCGGGCCGCGCGGACCCAACAAGTGGCTTGATCAGATCATGGGCAGCCTGGGCAATTCGATTGCCGGGGGCACCAGCAACATCCAGCGCAACATCATCGCCGAACGTGGTCTTGGCCTGCCGCGCGATGGCGCGGCCTGACGGGGAGAGGGAGCGATGCGTTTTCACCTGACATCCGAACAGGTCGCAATCCAGGACGCTGTGCGCGGCACCCTGGGCGAATGCTGGGGGATGGAGCAGTTGCACGGCTTTGCCGATGGCGAGGCTGATTTTGATGCGGACAGCTGGCAGGCGCTGATGGCGCTGGGTATCGGCGGTCTAGCCCTGCCCGAAGCTGATGGCGGGGCTGGCCTAGGCCTGCTTGATGCTGCGCTGGTCTGCGAAGTGGCGGGCGCGGCGGCTGCGCCGGGGCCGTTGATTGGGCAGATTGTCGGCGCGATTGCCGTGTCTGCTTGCGCCAACGCTGCCACCCGTGAACTGCTGCCCGCAATTGCCAGCGGGGAAAGCGTCGTCACGCTCGCGCTCAGCGGCAATCTGGTCCAGGCGGCCCGCGCGGCCGACTATTTCCTGGCCGATGATGGTGCGGGCGGATTGCATCTGATCGAGGCAGGACAAGGGGTGACGATCGAGGCGGTCATTGCGACCGATCGCAGCCGCCCCGTATCGCGAGTGACGTTCGACACCGTAAAGGCGCATCCGCTGTTCGCCGCCGGTGATCCGATGGTCCAGCGCCTGAACGATGCCGCGTTGGTGCTGATCGCTGCCGATGCCCTGGGCGGAGCGCAACACTGCACCGACCTGTCGGTCGATTATGCCAAGACCCGCGAACAGTTCGGCAAGGCGATCGCCAAGTTTCAGGCGGTAAAGCACCAGCTGGCGCAAATGGCACTGGAGGTGGAACCATCTCGGGCGCTGGTGTGGTACGCGGCTTATGCCTGGGATGCGGATTTGCCTGATTGCACCCGAGCCGCCGCCATGGCTAAGGCGCACTTGTGCGAAGTATATACCCGCACCACACGCGCCGCCATCGTCGTCCACGGCGGGATCGGCTATACATGGGAACATGGCCTCAATTACTGGTTCCGTCGTTCGATCCAGAACCGGGCCTGGCTCGGCAGCCCGGCGCAGAACCGCGCCCGCGCGGCCAAGCTGGCCGGTTGGTAATGGCATTTTGGGAGTGAAGTGATGAAACCTGGAAGCCGGATCAAGAGCGCGGCCTGCGCCAGCGAAGCGGTGGTGATCAAGTACATGGGCGGCACGATCGAATGCGGTGGTGTGCCGATGGCCGACGATGCGGTCGGTGATGGTACGCCTGTCGCCGGATTCGACGGAGGCACGGTAATGGGCAAGCGGTATATCGATGTCGATGGCACGGTAGAGCTGCTCTGCGTAAAGCCGGGCAAGGGCAGTTTCGCCCTGAACGGCGTGGCGCTGGTGCTGAAGGAAGCCAAGCCGCTCCCTGCTTCGGACTGATCGATACCCATGAACATTTCCCTTATACTCGAAATGGCCGCCCAGGCTGCTCCCAACCGCGTCGGCCTGATTTGTGACGGCAAGCGCTGGACCTATGGCGAGCTGGATGTCGCCGCACGCGGAGCCTGCGAACTGATCCGCGCCAGCGGTGCTAGCCACGTTGCCCTGCTTGACGAATCGAGCGAAGCGGCGGTGATAGCGCTGTTCGGCGCGGCGCTGGCCGGCGTCCCGTATTGCCCGCTTAATTACCGGCTCGCCGATACCGATCTGGGCGCGCTGCTCGGGCGGATAGCCCCGGCGCTGGTGATCGGTGATGTGGCGCGGGTCGGCCGGCTGGCCGACGGGCAGGGCCACACCGCCTATCCGCGCAGCGAATTCACGCAGGCCGCGCTGGAGGCGGTGGCCGATGAATTTGCCGAGCACGACCCGGGCCTTGGCACGGCGATCCAGCTGTTCACCAGCGGCACCACCGCCGCGCCCAAGGCGGCGCTGCTAGGCCATTCCAATCTGGTGTCCTACATCCTTGGCACGGTTGAGTTCGGCTCGGCGGACGAGGGCGAAGCGACGCTGGTTTCGGTGCCGCCCTATCACATTGCCGGCATCGCGGCCTTGGCCTCGTCGATCTATGCCCAGCGGCGGATCGTGCTGCTGCCCGCGTTCGCGCCGGAGGACTGGCTGAAGTTGGTCGATGCCGAACGGGTCACCAATGCCTTTGTGGTTCCGACCATGCTGGGGCGGATCATCCACGCGCTGGAAAAAGGTGTGAAGGCGGACATCACCTCGCTGCGCGCGATTGCTTATGGCGGGGGCAAGATGCCGCTCGAACTGATCCGGCAGGCGCTCGACCTGCTGCCCGAAACGGCCTTCACCAACGCCTATGGCCTGACCGAAACCAGTTCAACCATCGCCTTGCTGGGGCCGGACGAACACCGTGCTGCCCACCGCTCAAGCGATCCCAAAATACAGGCTCGGCTGGCTTCGGTCGGAATTCCACTGCCGACGGTCGAACTGGAAATCCGCGACGAAGACGGCCACACCCTGCCGCCGAGGCAGGCGGGTGAAATCTATGTGCGGGGTGATCAGGTTTCCGGCCAGTACAAGGAAAAGAGCGCGCTTGATGCCGATGGCTGGTTCCCGACCCGCGATGCTGGCTATCTCGACGAGGACGGCTATCTATTTCTGGCTGGCCGCGCCGACGACGTGATCGTGCGCGGAGGTGAGAACATCTCGCCGGGCGAGATCGAGGACCTGTTGCTGACCCATCCGGCGATTGCCGATGTAGCCGCCGTCGCCGTCCCCAGCCTGGAATGGGGCGAGGCGGTGGGGATCGCCGCGGTAGTGCGCGGCGGTTTTGACCAGCCGAGCGAGAGTGAACTGAAGGACATGATCCGCGCTCGTTTGCGCTCTAGCCGGGTGCCGGAACTGGTCCGCTTCTTCCCGACCTTGCCCTATAATGAAATGGGCAAGCTGCTTCGGCGCGAAGTGAAGGCGATGCTAGCAGCGTGAGCCGAGTGGGGCAGCCTGGCGTGATGTTCGCGCAACTCGAACTGCCGCTCATGTGCGCGCCGATGAGCATTGCATCTTCTCCGGCGCTCACACGGGCGTGCGTGGAAGCAGGAGTCGTTGCGGGTTGGCAGGGCGGCGCCGCAACGAACGAGACCGAATTCTCACACTATCTCGCGATGCTGGAAGCGCCCGGTCGTGCCCCCGCAATCGTCAACTTGCCCGCGCGAATGGCCGGCGACCCAGCCTTTGACAGCCGTTTTGGCCTGCTGGAACAGGCCCGGTTTCCGCTGGTCTTATCCAGTGTCGGAGATCCGGCGCGGATGGTCGAGCGGGTTCATGGCTGGGGTGGCCGAGTGATCCAGGATGTTACGACCTTGCGTCATGCCGAGAAGGCTTTGGCGGCTGGGGTCGATGGTCTTATGCTGACCTGTGCGGGGGCAGGGGGGCATACGGGCGATTTGACACCCTTTGCCTTTGTTCCGGCAGTCCGGCGGATATGGGATGGCCTGCTGATTGTCGCGGGCGGGATTGCCGATGCGCGCGCGATACGCGGTGCGCTTGCGCTGGGCGCAGACCTTGCCTGTATGGGCACTCGATTTATTGCTACCCCGGAAAGCGGCGTGGTCCAGCGGCACCGAGATATGATCGTTCGCGCGGGAATGGAGCGGATCGTTCCTTCAGCGGCCATGAACGGGGTAGTTGCCAACTGGATCGCGGATTCGCTTGAGGCGGCGGGCCTCGATTACTTGGAGTTACCTGACCACCGGACACCCATGCCCGCCGGAATAAAGCCTTGGCGCGACATTTTCAGTGCAGGGCAAAGTGTTGGGTTGATAGATACGGAGTTGCCGGTGGCGCAGCTGGTGAAAAGTCTTTCGAGCGACTTCGTGGCAATGGGTGGGCATTCCGGCTGGCGCGCACGTCTCGCCTCGATCGAAGCCGGGTGGCGCTAGATTTCCAGCACCATCCGCCCTGCCAGTGCGCCGCTGGCAGCAGCAGTCATGGCCTCGCGGAACCGTTCGAGCGGAAAAGTCTGGGCGATGACCAGCTTCAGCACGCCCGCAGCGGCAAGGCGGCTGGTTTCGGCGCGGTTCGCTTCCGCCTTGTCCGGCTCCCGCTCATTAAACTGGCGGATATCGACGCCGACAAGGCTGGCATCCTTAAGCAGCGACAGGTTGGTTTGGAGAGTTGCGATTCCGCCTAGAAAACCGATGACAAGGTGCCGACCGCCCCAACCAAGCGAGCGAAATGCCGGACCGGTCGCCTCGCCGCCAACCGGGTCAAACACCACGTCGACCGGTTTGCCTTCATTTGCCGCCTTGACCTGCTCGCGCCAATTATCGGCGCGGGCGTCAACGACATTATCTGCCCCGCCCGCCAGTGCAAGGGTACGTTTGTCCGCGCTGGAGGCAGACGCGATCACCCGCGCGCCAAGGTGCTTGCCGACTTGCACAGCGGCATAACCCGTCGCTCCACCGGCGCCAAGGACCAGCAGCGTTTCGCCCGCGTGAAGTTGGCCGCGATCAACCAGCCCGTGCCAGGCGGTGGCATAGCTGACCGGGAAACCGCCGCTTCGGTAAAGCTCAACGCATCTGGAAACTTGCGGACTCCGCGCGCCGGAAGCACCGCTTCTTTGGCGAACAACCCGCCCCAGCCGCTAGCCGAGACTTGATCACCCACTGAAAGACCCGACACTTCTGTGCCGATATCGCGAATCACGCCTGCGGATTCGCTGCCGGGAGTGCACGGCATTGGCGGCTTGATCTGATAGCGCCCCTCAGCAGTCAGTACGTCGACAAAGCTGATCCCGGCCGCTTGAATCGCGATCCGCACATGTCCGGGTCGCAAGGCGAGCGAGCTTAGATCGCGGAGTTCGTAGCTTCGGGCGGGCCACACTCGTCAGCAATGACCATGCGAGGCATATTATGAGCCCTGTGGCTTGCTCATCAATTCGGCGACAATCCGGTTTACGTCATAGCGCCCGGTATCATCCCCGGCAGGAGCCTGGGCGGCAAAGGCTGCTTCGATTTCGGCATGACGAATTTGCGCTGCTGCGAACGAATTGGGATGGGTGACAATCAGGAAGTCGCCTCGGAAGGTTCCGGCAATCGCCGCCTCAGCGGCTTCGGTGGCGCTCATCCCCTGTGCTTGGACTGCGCGGGATAACTCGCGCTGGTGGTCTTTGGGCTGACGCAGGTGCGGGGGACGAACAGCATCTGCCAGCCCGGTTGAAACCAGCCCGGGGCAGAACACACTGATCCCGACTTTCCTGGGCAGTTCCGTCCGTAGTACTTCGGCCATGGCAAGCACGGCCTGCTTGCTGGCGGTATAGATTCCTGCACCGCTGTGTTGCAGGCCCAGCGAATGTTCTGATGCGGTGACGCAAATTTTACCGCCTTCGTCTTGCGCCAGCAAGGCCCGCGCGAATACAGTCATCGAAGACCACGCGCCGCGCAGGTTGACGCCCATCAGCCAGTCGAACTCTTCAGGCGTGGATTTGACGAGTGGGCCATTGAGGATCGTCCCGGCGTTGGCGAAGACTAGGTCGATCCCGCCCAGTTCCGTTTGTGCCGCTTCAGCTAGAGCTTCGACGCTGGCATGGTTACTCACGTCGCATCGAAGCGCGATCGCCCCGTTAAGTCCGGCGGCGAGAGCTTTGACCCGACCAGCATCAATATCGGACAGCACCAGTCGTGCTCCCTGTGCGGCGAGGTATTCAGCAAGCGCCTTACCGATGCCCGATGCGGCCCCGGTAATAACGACACGTTTGTCCACGTGGTTGATCATCATTTCCCGAACTCCCGGTTGACCCGCGCGGCAAATTCGGGACCGACCCCGGCGCTGGCAAACACTTCGTGCGCTAGGCCGGCCTCCAAGGGCAGGTCGGCCTGTTCGACGTAGAGCTTCTTGTAGGCGAACACGCTGTGGCGGCTCTGTCCGACGTTGGCGTTGGCAAGTCGTGCGACCGTCGAATCCACATCGTCGTCGGGCACGCAGTGGTTGGCAAGGCCGATCCGCGCGGCTTCGGTGCCGGAAACGGGCAGGCCAGTGAAGCTGATCTCACGGGCCTTCCACTGGCCGACCCGGCGCGGCAGGCGCTGGCTCATGCCCCAGGCCGGAACGAGGGCGAACTTGCCGTGGGTATCAGCGAAACTGGCGCTTTCGGCTGCAACGATGATGTCTCCGGCCAGCGCCAGTTCCAACCCGCCCGTGAAGCAGCCACCCTGAACCGCGACGATCACCGGCTGAGGCAGCTCTGCCAGCCGGGTGACGATCCCGGCCTGGTAATAGGGGCGGGGAGCTTTGGCTCCGCGTTCGTTCAGGTCATTGCCAGCGGAGAACACCGTGCCAGTGCTGCGTAGCACGACTACCGCGATCGCGTCACCCGCTGCCTCGATCGCCGCAAGATGGTTGTCCAGTTCGGTCCATAGCGCAAGGTTGATGGCATTGCGCTTGTCGGGCCGGTTTAACGTGAGCGTGGCGATGGCGCCGTCGCGCTCGAATAGAAGGAGGGGATGGCTCATCGTTGTCCTCCGTCGACTCTCAGCAAGGCACCAGTGGTGTAGGAACTGGCCGGGCTGGCGAGCATCAGCGCTGCGGTGACGATCTCTTCCGGCCGACCGGGCCGGCCCAGCGCGACCGGCTGCTTTTCGCGGCGTTTGGGATCCCACGCTTCGGCGATGTCTGTCAGGAACGGCCCGGCGCTGATCGTGTTGACCCGCACCTTGGGGCCATATTCACGGGACAGCGACACAGTCATGGCATTGAGCGCAGCTTTGGCTGCGGCATAGGGAACCACGCCCGGCAAGGCCATCAGTGCGCCGGTCGAGCTGATGTTGATGATGCAGCCACCCCCGTGTTCATTGGCACCATCAGCCATTCGGTGGCCGATCTGGCTGGCCAAACGGAATGGGCCCTTGAAGTTCAGGTTCATCACCGAATCGAACAGGCTTTCGGGCATCTCGTGGCTCGGGCAGGGCGGTGACATCCCGGCATTGTTGACCAGCACATCGATCCGACCGAATTCCTTGTACGCCACCTCGATTAATGCGTCGCATTCAGCCCAGCGTCCGACATGCGTGGCCACGGCCAGCGCGCGGCGGCCCAATCGGCGGCATTCCTCCGCCACCGTCTCGCAGTTTTCCAGCTTGCGGCTTGCGATGATCACATTCGCGCCGCGCTCCGCAAAGGCCTTGACCATCTGATAACCGAGGCCGCGGCTGCCGCCCGTTACCAGTACCACCTTGCCGGTGAAGTCGAACAACGGGTCCATCATGCCAGTACTTCCTTCCGGGTCGAGAAATGCTCGCTGGGGAACAGCCCCGGCGCGGTCGCGCCTCGCTTGAGCAGCGCCTTGGCGACCTGGGCTTTGTGCACTTCGGTCGGCCCGTCGGCGAGAGCGAGGCTGGGTACCCCCGCCCACCAATCGGCCAGCGGCAGTTCCAATGTCACGCCCAGGCTGCCGTGCAGGTGAATCGCGCGTTGGATTATGTCGTGATAAACCTTGGCCATCTGCACCTTGCACATCGCGATTAACGTGCGCGGGGCGACAGGCGGCGAGCGGCCGGCTTCGACCTCGTCGATGGTCCAGGCAGTCTTGAGTACCAGCAGGCGATACTGCTCCAGTTCGATCCAGCTGTCGGCAATCATGCCTTGCACGAACTGATGCTCGGCCAGAAACTTGCCTTGCGTACGGCGGGAATTGGCGCGTTCGGCCATCATGTCGAGCGCGCGCTGGCACTTACCAACCGTTCGCATCGCGTGGTGGACGCGCCCGCCGCCCAGTCGCGCCTGAGCCACCTTGAAGCCTTCCCCCGGCTGACCCAGCATGGCATCCAGCGGCACCCGCACCTGATTATAGCGGATATAGGCGTGGGTGCCTTCATCGCGGAAATGGCTGTCGCCCAACGTCTTGACGTTGCGCAGGATATCTACCCCAGGGGTATCGGTGGGGACGATGAACATGGACATCCGCCCGTGCGGCGGATTGTCTGGATTTGTTACTGCCATGACGATCAGGAAGGCGGCGAAGCGGGCGTTCGAGGAGAACCATTTCTCCCCTTCGATTACCCATTCGTCCCCATCCTGCCAGGCGCGGCAGATGAATTCCTTGGGATCGGCACCGGCCTGCGGCTCCGTCATCGAGAAGGATGAGACGATTTCGCCGTCCATTAGCGGTTTGAGATACTGCACCTTCTGCGCCTCGGTTCCGAATTGGGCGAGGATTTCTGCATTGCCGGTATCGGGCGCGGCGGTGCCGAACACCGTCGGTGCCCAATAAGAGCGGCCAAGGATCTCGTTCATCAGCGCCAGCCGCAACTGGCCATAGCCCGGCCCGCCCAGGTGTTCGCCAAGATGGCAGGCCCACAGTCCGCGCTTTTTCACCTCGTCCTGCAGTGGGCGGATCGCAGCGCGGCTTTCTGCATTGGATACGTCATAGGGTGCGCCGTGACCGGGGAACCGGACATCGAGCGGTTCGACTTCGCGCTTCACGAAGTCGAGCAACCAATCGAGCTCGGCCTGTACTTCGGGGTCGGTCTGAAACTGCCACATGATCGCTCTCCTCATCCGGCCGCGCGAGCCAGTGTTTCGGCCCGCGTGAAGGCAGCGCGTACCAGTTTATCAAAAAAGGCACCGGTGGTTGCAGGCAAGATTTCCGCCGCACTTTGCGCTACCTTGTATTCAAGAATGCAGCCGCTCTTGTAGGCTGCCAGCACGCAGTAGTAATCGAAGTTGGAGAGGTCCCGCCCGGTGCCGGCGGCGTAATACCGGGCCAGTTCCTGCCGGGTCGGGAAATTGGCAATGTTGTAGAGCGCCGCCGCGCCGATCTCGTCCGGCTTGGCTTCGTCGCGCAGGCGGCCAGTGAACCAGGCCAAGTCGATCAGCGGATCGCCGATAGTCGAGAGCTCCCAGTCGATCAGCGCGGTCAGTCGGGCAGGCCGATCGAAGGCGAACAGAGCGTTGGGTGTGCCAACGTCGCCGTGGATGATTCCGGCACGGAAATCGTCGGGCAGATTGGCGCGAAGCCAATCGCGAGCATAGGCAAAACCCGGCAGATCGCGCCATGAGGAACCATAAAGATCCGGATAGGAGCGGATCTGGCTTTCCCAGCGATCCACCTGGCGTTCGAGGAAATTGTCAGGCTTTCCGAACCCGTCAAGGCCGACCGTCCGATAATCGACATTGGCAAGGGCGACCAGGCCATCGACCATGGCATAGGCGATGCCATACTCGCTTGGTGCGCGATCGAATGGGGCGCGGTGATATATGTGCTCGCCACGCAGTTCGGCGGCCCAGCCCTGGACCCGCTCCATCACATAGAACGGTGCGCCGATGACCTCGATATCGGCGCAGGAACCGAAACAGTGTGGGTGCGGCACTGGTGTGCCGTTGAGCGCAGTCAGCACCCGCGCCTCGCGCAGAATTCCCTTGTCCGAGCCGGGCGGTGGGACAGTTGGCGGGCGGCGCAGTACCATGTCCGGCCCGCCGCGATTGAGCGTCAGGATCACGTTGGAGGTGCCGCCGTGGAGATGCGCGACATTTAGCGGGCCAGTACCTAGCTGCGGGACGTTCCCGTCTAGCCATGCGGTCAACCGTTCCACGTCGGCGAGATCGGGTGTAACGGTCACTGCGTCACCATCCGCCGGAACAGACTGCCTTCGGCCTGCCAATCGATCCGCACCGTCCGGTGGGCAAAACGCCAGCCCTTCAAGGTTCGCACCAATCGGTCGGAATAGGTTCCGGCATGATCGGGACCGTGGTTTGACCAGACCGAGAAATAGCTCCGCGCGATAGCCGCATTGCCGTCCATTTCAATCAGTGGGTTGGTTGTGTGGTGGCGCACGAAGGTGCGGCGCGGATCGCTCGGGTCGCCAGCGGTCAACGCGGCATAGATTGCATCCGGTCCGGTCGCTGCGACACCTGGAAACTCCAGAACGCCTTCAGCCGCAAAGCAGGCAGCTAACTCCGCAATCCGGCCGCGATCGCCGTTATAGGTATAGGTCGCCAGCAGGTGGCGGATGGCATCGCGGTCTGCAGTGGGATCAAGCATAGTAATTGAGCTTGAGTCCGGGTTCGTTCCACCGGACCTTCACCAGTAGTCCCCTGCTGGACAGAGTGATGTAGGTGTCCTTCATATCCGGCCCTCCGAAGGCAATGTTGGTAACATAGACATCGTCGAAATTGCGCTTGCTGCTTTGTCCGTCGGGAGTGATGGTGGTGATGCCGCCTTCGAACAGGGTGGCCACGCAGACGGTGCCGGCGGCGGTCACGGCCAGGCTGTCGAACCCAACCGCTCCATGAGCGGTGGCAACCCATTCCGGCCGCTGTGCCTCAACTTTGCAGGCATAGCGATAAAGCCGAGCCTGATGCGTGTCGGCACAATAGACCGAATTGCCGTCCGGCGAGAGACCGATACCGTTGTAGCTGACAGCATGACGGTTGATTGCAGTGATTGAGGCTCCATCGGTCAAGCAGGTGAACAGGCCGCTGGCAGTGCGGATGCCGTCGTGGCTCTTGCCAAGATCAGTAAACCACATGCGCCCATCGGCATCGAAGACCAGATCGTTTGGAGCTTCCAGCGCTATACCGTCGCACGCGTCTTGGATGCGTTCGAACCGACCCGTGGCGAGATCGACCCGCTCGATCCGGCCTTCGCAGCCGGGGCCGCGTGCGCTCTGGAACTTTGCCGGGTCGAGCCCGCCGTTGTTGCAGACATAGAGCGCGCCATCCGGGCCAATCGCTGCCCCGTTAGGCCCGCCGCCGATAGCACAAACCGTTTCGGTACGGCCGTTCCAGCAACGCGTGATGCGGCCTCCCGCCATCTCGACCACGATGATCGAGGCATCCTGCATGACCACCGGACCTTCCGGGAAGGCCAGCCCTTCGGCGAGGATTTCCATCGGCGCTAATCCTATATAACTTAGTTATCTATGTCTTGACATGACCTTCAGTGCTGCGCAAGCCTATCAGGAGGAGGTTTGCATGCCAGTCCCCAACCACCACCTTGTCACCACGCCACCCTCATTTGAGTCTCCGCCTTATCCTGCGGACATCTTTGCTGGACAGACCGTACTGGTCACCGGTGGCGGAACGGGAATGGGTCTTGCGATGGCGCGGGCCTTCGCACAAGGTGGGGCGCAGGTCGCGGTGATGGGCCGCAGTCTGGTAAAGGCGCAGGAAGGCGCGGCAAAGATCGCGGCGCTGGGGGTGAAGGTTCATGCGATAAGCTGCGATGTGCGTCTGCCCGATCAGGTGGCCGCCGCCTTTGACGAAGCCGAGGCGATGCTCGGTCCGGTTACCCTGCTGGCAAACAATGCCGGGGCCAACTTTCCGGTCCTGGCCGAAGATATCTCGGTCAACGCCTGGAACGCGGTGACGCGGATCGCCATAGACGGAACGTTCTTGTGCTCCACCGAATTCGCCCGCCGCCTGATTGCGCGGGGGGTGGGCGGCGCGATCATCAACAACTCGGCGCAGTATATTTGGACCGGTTTTCCCGGCGACGCCCATTCGGCTGCGGCAAAGACCGCCCAGGCGACTATGACGAAGGCAATGGCGCGCGAATGGGCACCGTTCGGCATCCGGGTCAACGCCATTGCTGCCGGATTCTTCCCGCATGAAACCTCCACGGCCGGGCGGCGTGAAGGCACCACCGAAGTGCTCCAGAACATGATCCCAGCCGGGCGGACCGGCTCGATCCACGAGTTTGGTTGGCTTTCGGTGATGACCTGCTCGCCCCTGTTCGCCGGGCTGACCGGGCAGGTGATCCTTCAGGACGGCGGGGAAAGCCTGCGCCGCTCGCTGATGATGCCAGACTATGTTCCCCCACGTGAACGGGTCGAAGGGCCCTGGGGTTGGCGCTGATGGGCTGGCTTGCCGGAAGGACCGCGCGTCTGGTTGGGGAAAGCCCGGCCATTGGCGCCGCGCTTAAAGCGCAGGGCGCAACTTTTGTCACTGAAGGGAACTGCGATGTGCTGGTCCATGTCGCCGCGTCTCCGCCAATTAAGCCGGTGCACGAACTAGGCCACGCCGAATGGCGCGCTGCGCTCGATCACGGGTTGGACCAGCGATTTCTGCTGGCCCGCGATTTCGCTGCGGAACGGCGCGCGGCGAGCCAGGGTGGAGCAGTGATCTTTGTTGGTGCACCTGAACAAGCACTGGGCAGCGATCAAGCCGCTGCCGCTGGGGCGCTGTCCAACCTGACCAAGACGCTGGGGGTGGAATGGGCCCGCGACGGGATCCGGATCAATGCGGTGCTAACTTTCGAACAGGGATCAACGCTCGGCAATCTCGTCGCCTATCTGGCCAGCGACTATGCTGCCTATGTCACCGGTGCGGTGATGGGCGTTGGGCTGAATGATGGCTGATCCGCTTAATGGAAAGCTCGATGTAAACCTTCGGGTGGTCGATCTTGGGGCCTCGATTGCATGGTATACCCGCGTGTTCGGGGCCGAGCCGATCTATAGTGGTGAGGACCGGAGCAAGGACGGCGGCACCGTCCCGATGGCCTGCTTTCGCCTTGGCGGGGTCAAGCTGTGGTTGGTTCAGGGACGCACACCTCAATCGGGCAGCCAACGGGTCGACGTGGCGCTGATGAACCGGCAGTTGCTCGCCCCCTTGCGGGCATTGCTGACGGCGCGGGGCGCTATGTTCGACTATTCCGAACTCCCCGGTTTCCCGGTCGATGCCGATGGGGTTCGGCGCGGTCAGGATGCGGAATTCTTCTTTCTGCTGAATCCCGACGGGCACCGGATCGAATATTGCCGGACCTGTCCGGTCGGGGGGGACGCGAAATGAGCATGACGATTTCTCTGGAAGGGCAAGCGGCCTTCGTAACAGGCGGCGGTGGCGGAATTGGCCGGGCTGTCGCGGTGCGACTGGCTGAGGCCGGGGCCGATGTGGCCCTGTTCGAGATCGTGCCGGAAAGAGCCGATGAAACGGCGGCGCGGATCCGCGAACTGGGTCGCCGCGCTCTGCCGATCATCGGCGATGTGATGGATACCGGGGCCTTGCGTACCGGGATTGCCGCCGCCGATGCCGAGTTCGGGCGGATCGACATCCTCGTCAACAACGCCGGCGGTACAGCGGCCCGGCCGTTCCTGGAGCAAAGCGAGCGCAGCTGGCGGCGGCATATCGACATCAACCTTGTTTCGATGCTGGCTGCGACCCATGCCGCAGCACCGATCATGATCCGTGAGGGCCGGGGTGGGGCGATTGTCAACGTCGCCTCGATCGAGGCGGAGCGCGCAGCACCCAATTTTGCCGTCTACGCCGCTTGCAAGGCCGGAATGCTCAGCTTCACAAAGTCGATGGCGGTCGAGCTTTCCGGCCACGGCATCCGGGTCAACTGCCTTGCTCCGGATCACACAATCACCCCAGGCAATCAGGGCAACCGCGTTGGGCCGGTGGATACTTCGACTTGGCGACGCCATTCGCCGGAAGAAGTCGATGCGATGAACCGGCTAATCCCGCTCGGGCGAGAAGGGCAGGATTGGGAATGTGCAGATGCGGCGGTTTTCCTTTGCTCTTCCATGGCGTCTTATGTAACTGGTGTGTTGTTGCCAGTTGATGGCGGCACTTGGGCGGCTGGCGGCTGGGTGCGGGGCCGCAACGCAAAGTGGACGCTCAACGAAGGCCTGTCGTTCGGCAGTTAGGTTCCGGATGGCAACTTTCCGCTTCAGTTATAAAACCAAGTTCACTATGTAGCCCTATCGCGCATTGTTGTCGCAAAGGGATGGTTCTATGCTGCTTGGTTCGATCGATGATATTGTGAATAGGCAACAGCGCATCCACGTGCCGAAGACCAGCGAAATCGTTGCAGACAAGATCCGTGGGCAAATCGTGCGAGGCGATCTCAATGAAGGTGATTCGCTTCCGCCCGAAGGGCAGTTGATGGAGAGCCTCGGCATTTCCCGACCGACCTTGCGCGAAGCCTTCCGTATACTCGAGGCGGAAGGTTTGATTAGCGTCGTGCGTGGTTCGCGGACCGGTGCCAAGGTCCACAAGCCCTCGGTCGAACTTGTTTCACGCTACGCAGGCTACGTCCTTGAGTCCCAGGGAACCACGATTGCCGACCTTTACCAGGCACGCCTCGCGATCGAACCTTCGGTGGTTCGCTGGCTGGCGACCGCCAAGGGTGGCGGCGCTATCGTCAAGTTGCGTGCATTGCTGACTGAAATGGAAGCCATGCTGAACGACGATCGGCACGAGGAGTTTATCGCCAAAGTCGAGGTGTTCCACCAGTCGCTGGTAGCTGCCACGGGCCTGAAGACCATTACCTTCATGAGCCGGATGTTGCTCAACCTGGCGGGCAAGCACCAGATAGAGTTTCAGCGCCGCCATTCCCGGTCGCAGGATGCACGGCGCAAAAGTCACCGGGCCGGTCTCAGATCCTACCAGAAGGTCGTCGACCTGATTCAGGCCGGTGAGGTTGAGCCAGCGGTAGCACACTGGCGGTTGCACCTGACTAATGCCAATGCCACCTGGACTAGCGAAGGCGAAGGGAGCCGGGTGGTGGACTCGCTCGGCGATTAGTCGAGCACGAGCAGCATAGCGCCGGCCAATGGGCCGCCAGCGGTCGAAGTTGCACACACTTGCGGGTTGCCTTTCACCTGCCGTGCGCCGCCCCGGCCCCATAGTTGGGTGCAGGCCTCGTGCACCGCGCCATAGGCGTGCAGCCGCCCGCCTGACAGCGCCCCGCCGCCGGTATTGACCGGCAGTTCCCCTTCCAACGCGATCCGCTTTCCGCCCTCGATGAAATCCTTGGCGCCGTATCGCTCACAAAACCCAAAGTTTTCCAGCCAGTTGAGCGTGTGGAACGTAAAACCGTCATAGAGCTGGGCAATGTCCACATCGGCGGGTTTCAGGTCGGTTCGGCTCCACATCATCTCGGCCACTTTGGGCTGCGCCTGGGTGTCGAGCGCGTCCAATTGCGTCCACGAATTGCGGTACTGCATCGATGATCCCACCGCCTCGATCCGCACCGGCGGGTTGCGCAGGGTGCGGGCCACGTCCAGCCGCGAAACGATGATCGCCACCGCGCCGTCACAGGGCACGTCGCAGTCATAGAGCCGCAGCGGGGTGGCGATCATCGGGGAGGCCAGGTAATCGTCCAGCGTGATCGGGGTGCGATAGACCGCGTTGGGGTTCAACCCGGCATTGCGGCGCTGGTTGATCGGGATCTGCGCGACCTGTTCGGGCGTGATTCCGCTTTTGTGGACATAAAGGTTGAAGAACAGCGCCTGCTGCAAGGCGGCGGAATAGGTGTAGTAGGGGGCATACCAGGAAAATGGCCCGGCCTGGCGCTGGCCGTCCTTCAACAGTGCGTTGGCATAGGCGGTCTTGCGGGCGGTTGCCTCGTACATCGTGCGGAAAATCAGCACGTTGCGGCACAGGCCCGCAGCAATTGCGCCGATCGCGTTGAATACCGCGCCATACTGACCGGGGGCCTCACCGCCGCCGGCGTACCAGCCCACCTTGAGCCGCAGCGCATCTTGCAAGGACGCGCAGCCGACCGGAGAAAATCCCGATCCATCAGCACGTTCGCCCGGCCAGGTGGCGATTCCGTCGATGTCCGCACGGGTCAGCCCGGCATCGCGGATCGCTTCCATTGCGGCATCGACAGTCAGCGCCAGTGCCGACTTGCTGGCCCCCCGCGAGACATCGGAAATGCCGATGCCGGTGATCGCGGTGTTCTTTTCGGCGTAGGCGGTCATACGGCGCCTCCGACTGGACGGAACAGCGGAATCCACAGGTCTTCGGCCGGTTCGAACCATACGTCTACCGGCATACCGAAGGTCACTTCGGCCGGATCGCAATGGGTGATGTTGCCGACCAGGCGCACTTCGGGGGCTTCCTCCAGCGCGACCAGGGCGAGGACATAGGGCACCGGCAGGCCCGGCACCCAGGCCTTGTGATTGATCGTGAAGGTTTCGACCCTGCCGCGCCCTGAAACGGGTGCCGGCTCCACCTCAACGCTCTCACAAGCGGGACAGAAGGGTACGGGCGGGTGCACATAAGTGGCACACGAATGGCACTTGAATATCACCAGCACCCCGTCCTTGCCGGAAGTCCAGTATCGCTGGCTGTCCAGATCGATCGCCGGCAGGATGCGCAGCGGTGGTGCCGGCTGGTTCATGGCGCCTTTCCCCTCTCTCACTTATCTAACCAGGTTGACGATAAGCCATTGCGTCCAAGTCGTCCATTCGATAAATTGACACATCATCAATTATTGAGTCGCGGACCCAACGGGCCGTGGCCGGCACCCGGGAGACGTATGATGCAGATGGAAGACATGGTGATCATCAGCGTGGACGATCACGCGATCGAACCGCCCGAGGCGTTCATCCGCCACTATCCTGAAGGCAAGAAGGACCAGGCCCCCCGGATCGTTCATGAAGACGGCAAGGACATCTGGCTGTGGAACGGCGCGCGCTTTCCCACCATCGGCCTCAACGCCGTGGTCGGCCGCCCGCGCAGCGAATACGGGATGGAGCCGACCACGTTCGACCAGCTCCGCCCCGGCACCTATGATCCCAAGCTGCGCGTCGATGACATGAACGCCAACGGCGTGCTGGCCAGCCTGAATTTCCCCACCATGCCCAGCTTTGCGGGCGGAGTCTTCGTCGGCATGGCGCAAAAGGACCCGGGGGCATCCCTGCTGGCGGTCCGCGCCTGGAATGACTGGCACGTGCAGGAATGGTGCGCCGCCGCCCCCGGCCGGTTCATCCCGATGTGTCTGGTGCCTGCCTGGGACATGGCCGAGACACTGAAGGAACTGAAGCGGATGAGCGACCTTGGTGTTCACGCCGTGTCGTTTTCCGACAACCCGTCCAACATCGGCCTGCCCAGCATCCACAACGAATACTGGGAACCGTTCTGGAAGGCCTGCAACGATTACAGGATGGTGATCAACTGCCACATCGGCACCGGCGCGCGGGCGCTGCACCCCAGCCCGGAAAGCCCGATCGACGCGTGGATCACCGCCATGCCAATCTCCATCGCCAATTCGGCAGCCGACTGGACGTTCGCCAGCTTCTGGAAGCGTTATCCGGATTTGCGCATGGCCCTGTCCGAAGGCGGGATCGGCTGGGTGCCCTATTTCCTGGAGCGGGCCGACTTTACCTATGAACACCACCACGAATGGACGTTCAGCGATTTCGGCGCCGAACGGCCTTCGGATGTGTTCAAGCGGCACATCATCAGTTGCTTCATCGATGACCAGTTCGGGGTGAAGAACCTCGATTACATGAACGCCGACATGGTCGCCTATGAATGCGATTATCCACATTCGGACACGGTCTGGCCGAACGTGCCAGAATACCTGTGGGCCTCGGTCAACGGGCTGGACCGCACGGTGATCGACAAGATCACCCATGAAAACGTGATCCGCGAATACAGCTTTGACGCGTTAGCGCTGAACGGCGGAAAGGCCAACTGCACCGTCGGTCACCTGCGCGAACTGGGCAAGGACGTGGACGTGTCCCCGCGCCACAACTTAGGCGGGCTGAAAACCGACAGCATGGACCTGGTCGGCAAGGCGCGCCGCCCGGTGACGTCCGGCGATATCGAACGGATGTTCGCCTCGGCATGAGCGGCCGTTGCCACATCGTGGTGGGCGGTACTGCGGGAATCGGGCTGGCGACAGCGCGCATTCTGGCGGACGAGGGGCACCGCATCGTCCTGATCGGGCGCGATGAAGCGCGCGCCCGGCAGGTGGCGGATGAACTCGGCGGTCACGGCGAAGGCAGCGATCAGGGCGGATTGGAGGCGGCGGTGGCGCGCGGCGTGGCCCATCTCGGAAGGCTTGACGGGATTGCCGTCACCGCTGGCCCGATCGGCTCGCGCGGCGATGCGCTTGGTCTGTCGGATGCCGAATGGGCCGAAATGTTCGACACCCAGGTGTTGACCGTGGTGCGGTCCTTGCGGGTGGGGGTTCCGGCGCTGCGGGCAAGTGGGGGCGGTTCGATCGTTACCTGTGCGGCCTTTTCGGTGCGCGCGCCCAAACCGGCCCTGTTGCATTATGCGGCGATGAAAGCGGCGGTGGCGGTGCTGACCAAGGGTCTGGCCAAGGCTCACGGTGCCGATGGCATCCGGGCCAACTGCATGGCCCCCGGTGCCACGGCAACCGAGGCGCTGGGCAGAGGCGATCCTGCCGTGCTTTGGAGCGAGATGCGCGACCGCTATGGCATGAAGGCCGCGTTAGACCGGATCGGCGACCCGCGCGAAGCGGGTGAGCTGATCGCTTTCCTGCTGTCGGACAAGGCCGCCTACCTGACCGGCGCGTTGATCAACATCGATGGCGGAACCGATTTTTGAAGAGGACCGGAAAATGACCGATCAACAGGCTTACGCGGTGCCAGACGTCTGGCGGGTCGATGAACCCGCCCCGGCTCATGTCCCGCGCGACCGGGTAGTGGATGTGCGCTTTGCCATGGGCCACAGCCCCAACGACCTGCTCGACCCCTATGTCGAAACGGACATCCTGCGCGCGCCCGGGGTGCCGCGTCTTCTCTACAGCCCCTATCCGTTCATTGACAAGTCCAAGGGCACTTGGTGCGTCTCGCATTACCACGATATCCAGCGAGTTTATGAGGACAACGACCACTTCAGCACCCAAGGGGTCGCGCAGTTTCAGCTGCTCGCCGGTGAAACCTTCCCTTCATTGCCGCTGGGGGTCGATCCGCCGCAACATGGCATCTATCGCCGCTTTTTGAACAGTCACTTCACGCCGGTCGCTTTAAAGAAGTTGGAGCCGCAGGTGCGGGCCATGGCGGTGGAAATGATCGAGGGCTTTGCCGGTAAGGGCGAAGTCGACATCGCTTATGACTTTGGCCGAGTCTATCCGGTCCAGGTCTTCCTTGACCTGATGGGTCTGCCGTTCTCGATGTTCGAGCAGTTCCTAGTCTGGGAATGGGAAATCCTCCATTCACGCGATCACCAGCGGATGGGCGATGCGGTGCGCCAGGTGATTGCCTACCTGCGTGAATTCATTGCCGAAAAACAGGCCCGGCCAGATGAACGGCTGGGCAGTTATATCGCTAATGGCGAGATCGATGGTCGCCCGCTGGAGCCAGACGAAGTGATCGGGATGACTTGGTTTCTGTGGTTGGGTGGGCTGGATACGGTCGCTTCGACCATTAGCCAGATGTTCCGCCGCATGGCGCTGGATCAAGACCTGCAAGCGCGGTTGCGGGCTGAACCTGACCTGCGCAACAGCGCGGTGGAGGAATTCCTGCGGACCCAGCCATTGGTCAATTCCTTCCGGCTCGTGAAGCAGGATCTGGAGTGGGACGGGGTTACACTGAAGGCAGGGGACTACATTACTTGCCTCAATTCCTCGGGCAATTTCGATCCAGCGCAGTTTCCCGAACCGCGCAAGTTTGATCCCGCACGCAGCCCCAACCGCCATTACACCTTCGTCGGCGGGGTACATCTGTGCCTAGGTGCGCACCTGGCCCGGCGTGAGCTGCGCATTCTGCTCGACGAATTTTTCCAGCGGGTGCCGCAATTCCGGGTCAAGCCCGGCACCGATACCACCGTAACTCCCGGATTGCTGTCGATTCGCAACCTGCCGATCATTTGGGACCCGAACTGAGGACTAAGCGATGACTTTCCTAAAACACCCAGACTGCGTCTACATTGGCGGTGAATGGCAACCTGCCCCCGGACGCGAGGCGATAATTAACCCGGCGGACGAAAGCCTTCTGATCGAGGCCCCGGTTGGCAGCGTCGCACAGGTCGAAGCGGCGATCGCTGCCGCTCGCCACGCGTTCGACCATGGCGACTGGCCGCGCCTGCCGGTCGCTCAGCGCCAGGCTTTGATGCATCGCTTCCTCGATTGCATCGAAGCGCGACGCGACGATATCGTGCGGATGATCGTCGCCGAAGCCGGGGCAACCCAGATATTGGCAGGGTTCATGCAATACGGCATCCCGATGAAGCACGCCCGCCGCACGGTGGAAGTGGCGAGCCGCCCGGCGGTGACCAGCCTGCCTGTGGAACTGACTCCCAATGCCGCAGGCACGACCACGCTGGGCACCGGGGTGGTGGTGCGCGAACCTGTCGGCGTGGTGGCGGCGATATCGCCCTACAACTTCCCATTCTTTCTCAACGTCGGCAAGGTTGTGCCTGCGCTGGTGGTCGGCTGTACCGTGGTGTTGAAGCCCTCACCCTATACTCCGATGGAAGCGCTGATCCTGGGCGAGATCGCGGACGAGGCCGGCTTGCCGAAGGGCGTGCTGAGCATCGTAACCGGAGATATCGAGGCCGGGCAGATACTAACGAGCGATCCGCGCGTTGATCTCGTTCACTTCACCGGATCGGACAAGGTGGGTGCCATGATTCAGGCCCAGGGTGCGCCGACGCTCAAGCGAATCGTGATGGAGTTGGGAGGCAAGTCCGCGCTGATCGTCCGCCCCGATGCCGATCTGCAACAGGCGGCGATGGCCGGGCTGGGCGGCTTTACGGTCCACTGCGGGCAGGGCTGCGCGCTGACAACTCGGCACTTGGTGCATAATTCGGTCCGCCCGCAATTCGTCGAAATGCTGAGAGGAATGCTGGCGCACATCAAGATCGGCAACCCCGCCGATCCCACGGTTAGCTATGGCCCGCTGATCCGCGAGGTGGCGCGGACGCGGACCGAGCAATACGTCCAGATCGCGCAGGACGAAGGCGCGACTCTGGTTTCGGGCGGCAAGAGGCCAGACGGTTTCGACAAGGGCTTCTTCTTTGAGCCAACGCTGTTCGACAATGTGAAGAATGACAGCCGCCTAGCCCAAGAAGAGGTTTTCGGGCCGATCGGTGCGGTGATCGGCTATGACGATGACGAGGAAGCCATTTCGCTCGCCAATGCCAGCGACTTCGGCCTGTCTGGCGCGATCTTTTCGGCCGATGCGGGCAAAGCCTATGAAATGGCCTTGCGGATCCGCACCGGGGGGGTTTCGATCAACGGCGGGGCCGGGACCATGCTGTCCGACGCGCCTTTCGGGGGGATCAAGCGCTCTGGCTATGGCCGCGAATACGGCGAGGATGGCCTCAATGAATTCACCTACCAGAAAGTAATCAGCTTCAGTGCGCGATAAGGGAGAAGTGGGCAAATGACCCAGGTGATGAAGGGCATCCGGATGCTGGAAGTGGCGCAGTTCACTTTCGTTCCGGCGGCGGGTGCGGTGCTGACCGATTGGGGTGCTGACGTGATCAAGATCGAACACCCGGTGCGTGGCGACGCGCAGCGCGGGATCAAGGAATTGCAGCGCTTTGCCCTCGACCAGCGCCGCAACGCGCTAATGCAGCACCCTAACCGGGGCAAGCGCAGTGTCGGCATCGATATCTCGACGCCGGAAGGGCAGGAGCTACTCTACGAGATCGCCAAGACCTGCGACATCTTTCTGACCAATTACCTGCCCAGCGCCCGTCAGAAGCTGAAGATCGACTTGGAACACATCCGCGCCGCCAATCCCGACATCATCTATGTGCGCGGCTCTGCCTTTGGCGAGAAGGGGCCGGAACGCGACAAGGGCGGGTTCGATTCCACCGCCTTCTGGGCGCGCGGCGGCTCGGCCATCCTGGCCACCCCACGCGAGCTGGAAGGGCCGCTGACCCAGCCGGGTCCGGCCTATGGCGATACCATCGGCGGCATGAACATCGCCGGCGGGATCGCCGCCGCACTGTTCCACCGCGAACGCACCGGCGAGGCGACCGAGGTCGACGTTTCGCTGCTGTCTTCGGGCATCTGGGCCACGGCCTGCGCGATTGACGTCTGCATCGAAATGCAGGTCGATCCCTTTGCCAACCCGCTGCCCGGCAAAACCGTGGTCGGTTCCAACCCGTTCATGGGCGTGTTCAAGACCAGCGACGGAGGCTACATCAATCTGACGGTGCTTTCGCCCTCGCAGCTGATCGCGGATACCTTCGCCCACCTCGACATTCCCGAATGCGTCGAAGATCCGCGCTTTTCGTCCATCGAGCAACTGACCGAGAATTCCGAGGCCGCGCACCTGCTGGTCCGCGCCGCCATTCTCAAGCAGCCCTTTGGCTACTGGATGCAACGGCTCAAGACGATGAAAGGGCAGTGGGCCGCCTATCAGTCGCCGCTCGATATCGAGAATGACGAACAGGTCGCGGCCAACGGCTGGATCTTTGAGGTGGAAAGCGCCGATGGCGGCAAGCCGATCAAGCTGGTTTCCAACCCCGTCCAGTTCAATCAGCAAGTGGTCAGCAACACCCGTGCGCCTGAGGCGAGCGAGCATACCGAACTGTTCCTGATGGAAATGGGGCTGGAATGGGACAAGATCGAGGCGCTGAAGGCCAAGGGGGCGATTGCCTGACGGGCGGCTTTGCCCCAAGAAGCGGGGCATTATGCCCGATCCGACCGACCTGCTCGCCGCAGAGGCCCTGTCCCCGCTAAGCGGTTCGCCGCTAGTAATGCTGGCGCCTGGTGAGGCTGTGCCGACTGGCGCGGTGACGGTGCTGGTCGACCGCGGTGGGGCGCTGCCGCAGGTCGACCCCGCTGGCTACGACGCGCTGGTCACCAGCCGCGCCGCTGCGCCGGCACCGTGGGTGAGCGTTGCGCCGGAACGGCTGGAAACACAACTTACCACCGTAGACCAGACTGCAGCGCAGGCTCCAATTGCTACTGCCGTGCTCGCCCGTTTGCTGCGGCTGGGCGAAAGGTTAGACTTCGAGGACGCGTTGGAAATGGAATCGCTGACTTATTCGGCGCTCCTTGGCGGCGGGGAGTTTGCCCAGTGGATGGCTGGGGCGGAGCGCAACAGCAGCGGTGCGCAAGAGCTGCCGCCGGTGCGCTACGACCGCGATGGCGATACTGTCACCCTGTGGCTCGTCTCGCCCGGCAACCATAACGCGATGACCGCCATGATGCGCGATGCTCTCTACGAAGCGTTGGCCAATGTGTTGGAGGATCCTAGCGAGCCGAGCCTTACGCTTCGGGCCGAAGGGCGCTGCTTTTCAACCGGAGGCGACCTTTCCGAATTTGGTAGTGCCCATGACCTTGCTGCCGCCCATGTGATTCGCACCCAGCGGTCTTGCGCGCGGCTGCTCCACCGGCTGGACGCGCGGGCCGAAGTGTATCTCCACGGCGCCTGTATTGGTTCCGGGATCGAAGTCCCGGCCGCTGCGGCCTTCCGCGTGGCCGCGCCAGATCTGGTGGTGCAATTGCCCGAATTGCGAATGGGCCTGATCCCCGGTGCGGGGGGAACGGTCACGCTGGCCCACGCGATTGGGCGGCACCGGTTGCTGTGGCTGGCGTTGGGTGCCTTTCGGATCGGGGCGCGGCAGGCGCTGGACTGGGGGCTGATCCACGCGATCGAGCGATGACCGCCGCGCTTCACGCCTTGCTTGAACCCCGCCTTGCTGAGCTTGGGTTAACTCCGGCGGAACTGCTGGCCCGGGATGCGCTGAGCGGACTGGCGGAGCCGGGACTGACCTCGGCCAATCGGCATTGTCACCTGCTGCGCTGCGCTGACGGCTGGCTGGCGCTGAACCTAGCGCGCGAGTGCGACCGGGAACTGCTCCCAGCCTTGTGCAAGGGAGAGGCTGACATGGCCACCTATGCCGCTGGCCAGAGCGCGATGGCGCTACGCGACCGTGCGGTGGAACTACAGCTTCCCGTCGCTCTACCGGGTGAGAGCATGCCACAATCCCTGACCGGCCCTGTCATCGCACACGTACCAGAACTCGTTGTGGACCTATCCGCACTTTGGGCCGGGCCGCTATGCGCCGGATTGCTCGCCCAGGCCGGGAGCCGGGTTGTGCGGATCGAGAGCGCGGGTCGGCCCGACCCGACCCCAGTCAGTTCCCCGCTGCTTGATGTCCGGCTCAACAGCGGCAAGATGCGGCTGCCGCTTGACCTGCGCAATGATGCCGGGCGTGCGGCACTGCGCGCCAAGCTGGCCGAAGCCGAAGTGTTGGTTACCTCTGCCCGCCCCGCCGCGCTCGCCCGCCTCGGGCTAGAACCTGAGCAGTTCCCGAACCTCACCTGGGTGGCGATTACGGCACACGGGTTTACTGGACAGGGCGCTGTGCGGGTTGGCTTTGGTGATGACTGCGCGGTGGCTGGCGGTCTTGTGCAATGGGAGCACGGTGCGCCGCGATTTCTTGGTGATGCCCTTGCCGATCCCTTGACCGGGTTGGAAGGGGCTCTGGCGGTGCTCGCCGGGCAGCGTGGATTGATCGACTTGGCCATGGCCAGGGTCGCTGCTGCCTATGCGGAGTCGCTGCGATGCCCCTAGTTCTGCGCAACGTATGCCCGTGGGGCGGGCCGCCGGTCGATGTAGCGATTGTGCGGGGCATGATTGCCGCAGTCGGGCCCAAACTTGATCGGGCGAGTGAGGAAATAGATGGGCGGGGGAGGCTACTCTTGCCCGGTTTGCATGACCATCATCTCCATATCCTCGCCCAAGCAGCCCGGCGGCAGTCGGTCGATCTGGCGGGCCTTACCGGCACGGACGAGGTGGCAAATCGCCTCCGCACCTCGCCAGGAAATGGCTGGATCAGGGCTGTCGGTTACGACGAACGTGCCGCCGGGATACCCGATGCGGCGTTGCTAGACAGATGGGTAGAGCATCGCCCGGTGCGCCTTGCTGATCGAACCGGGGCGCTGCGTGTGCTCAACAGCCTCGCGCTGAAGCAGCTGCAGGGATTGGCCCTGCCGCCAGGTGCCGAACGCAATGCCGCTGGCCAGCCTACTGGCCGATTTTGGCGCGAGGATCGCTGGCTGGCTCAGGCCTTGCCACAAACCTTGCCGGATTTGGAGGCAGAGGGACGGTCACTTGCCGCCCTTGGTGTGACCGCGTTGACCGATGCTACGGCGCATAATGGCCCGGAGGAAGCACGAATTCTCGCCGACGCGGTTCCACAACGGCTGACCCTGATGGGAAGCGAGGCGCTGGTGGTGGGGGTCGGTTACCGACTCGGGCCGCTCAAGCTTGATCTCGACGAACGCGACTTGCCAGCGGTGGACGAATTGGCACACCGTATTGCCGCAGCACGAGCCAGCAGTCGCGCCGTCGCGGCGCACTGCGTGACCGAGGCCGAACTGGCAATTTACCTTGCATCGCTAGAGGCAGCGGGAGGAGCCCGGCCCTGTGACCGGATTGAGCATGGCGGGTTGATCCCAGCCGCGTTCGTGCCGGTGATCGCTGATATGGGTTTGCAGGTGGTGACGAACCCCGCTTTTATCCACGACCGGGGCGATCGCTATGCCGCTACGATCAATCCGGAGGTGTGGGAGGAGCTGTACCCTGCAGCCGGACTGCTGCACGCTGGTATTGCCATGCTGGCCGGGTCTGACGCACCTTATGCCAGCGCCGACCCCTGGCTTGCCATGCGTGCAGCCTGTGTCCGACGCACGGCAGGGGGATTGGTGCTGGGACCAGGCCAGCGGATAAATGCCATCACTGCCCTGCGTCTATACTGCTCGGAGGACATTACCCCTGGCAAAGCGGCTGACCTGATCCTTTGCGAAGGCACACTGTCCGAGGTTCTCACTGACCTGTCGGCTGAGCGCTTGCAATTGACGATGATTGCGGGCGAAACGGCGTTCAGGCGCGATTGAGCAGCATGGCCCCGGCGATGAAGCCGCCGCCCATGCCACAAACGCCCGTCCGCGCGTTCGCCACCTGGCGCGCGCCGGCTTCGCCCCACAGTTGCAGGCAGACCTCGTGCAGCAGGCCGAATCCATGCAGGCGACCGCCAGACAATTGTCCGCCGCCTGTGTTGACCGGAAACTGCCCGCGCGGGCCGATGGCGCCGCTGGCGATCAAGTCCTTGGCCTCGCCATGGCCACAAAAACCGAGTGCTTCTAGCCAGATAGGCACAAATATTGAGAATCCGTCGTAAAGGCCGAGTACATCCACGTCGTTCGGCTTGAACGTAGTTCGGCTCCACAGGTCGGCTCCGGCGTCGTGGGCGCCCATGGTAGTCAGGTCCGGACGCTGGTCCCAGGTTTCTAGAGAGCTGAGGGCAGATCCCATCGCTTCGATCGAGAGCGGCGGCAGGCGGCAATCGCGCGCAGCATCGGCAGCAGAGACGATTACCACTGCGGCGCCGTCGATCGGAATATCGCAATCGAACAGGCCGAGCGGGGAGGAGATCATCCGTGCTGCGAGGTAATCTTCCATAGTCAGCGGTTTGTGCATCACCGCTTGCGGGTTCAGCTGCGCACATTGGCGTTCGGCCACGGCGATCATGCCTAGGTGTTCGCGGGTCATGCCGAATTCATGAAAATAGCGGTTGGTAATCCACCCGGCCCAGTTGGAGGCCGACATCGCGCCTATCGGGACCAGCCAGCTCAGCCAGCCGCCAATCTGGTTCTTGTCGGCACCGGGAATGCTGGCCCGCCGCCCGGCGCTTTGCGAGGAGCTTTCGGTCAGCGCGCGAAAGCACAGCACGTGCCGCGCCTGGCCGGTCATCACCGCCATTGCCGCTACCATGATCGGAGCCATTTGGGCCGGGCCATCGGGCACGGCGCTGTGCCAGCGGGTCTTCAGGCCCAACGCGCCGCGCACTTCCCCGGTGCCGAGCGGCGACATGCCGGGGCTGCCATCGGCCTTGCCGGGATAGGTCGCGATCCCGTCAATGTCGGCGCAGGTCAGGTCAGCTCGGGCCAGAGCCCGGTCGGCCGCTTCGGCCAGGTGGAGCATGGCCGGGCGGCCGGTGTTGCGGCCAATGTCGGACATACCCACCCCGGTGATCGCGGCCTTGGCAAGCGCGTTCATGCCTTGTCTCCCGCCGGGCGCCATAGCGGCAGCCAGACATCGCCGCTTGCTTCGAACGCGATCCGCATCGGCTGGCCGATTTGCACGCTGTCCGGATCGTCGGTCATAACCGAAGCCGTCACCCGCACGCCGGGGGCATCGTCCAGATCGACCACGGCAATGGCGAAGGGCACTTTCATGTCCGGCAGCCACGGCTGATGGTTGACAGTGAAGCTGTACACCGTGCCGGTCCCCACCACCGCCCGCGGGGCCATCGCCTGCGAATGGCAGGCCGGGCAGAGCAGCTGCGGCGGATGGACCGCCTTGCGGCAATCGCCGCAAAAGGCGATCATCAATTCGCCGTGTTCGCCCCCGGTCCAGAAGGCGGTGTTCTCTGCAGTCAGTTCGGGCAATGGCCGCACGTCGAATCTCTCCCAAGGCCGCCATGGCGGCGATTGGTATTGACGGTATGTCAATTATGGCTCAGCTGGCAAGCACTTCGGGCTTGAAACCTATATAACCAGGTTTACTATTACGCCTAACGACACGCGAGAGGACGACGATGAGCAACCCGGCTGACGACCCCTATGCCTTCAAGCCCGAGGACGATTGCTATCATCCGCTGTCCGACGATCCTTATGAGACGGAGACCAATTGGTGGTCGTGGAACGTGCCGGAACGCAAGATCGGCGGCTGGATCCACACCCCCTATTACCCCAACCGCAAGACAGTGACCTGGCGGATCTTCTGCTGGGACGCGCGCGGGTTTGATCCGGCTCGGATGGTCTATTACAAGAAGGTTGAAGAAGCGCCGATGCCGGACAATCCGGACCTGCGCGACATCACCTTCCCGAACGGCGGCTACAGCCTGAAAATGCTGGAGCCGGGGATGAAATACCACCTGCAGTACGAGGACAGGGAGCGCGATTTCGCGCTGGATTTCATCCACACCGGGGCCCACCCCCCGCGCCGGTTCGAACCGGGCGAGCCGCCCTTCATCCAGACCCCGCATTATGATCAACTGGGCCACATCACCGGCACGCTGCGGCTGGACGGGGAAGACATCAAGCTGGATTGCTGGTCGGTCCGCGACCGCACCTGGGGGCCGCGCGGCGGTCCCTATGCGCAAAGCCGTAAGCAGAACTATGCAACCGATCTTGACCGGGTGAAGCACCGCGGCGGCCCGCGCTGGCGCGAGATCGAGCGCGAACGCGGCCGCGGGCGGATCCAGTACATCTTCGGCCATGCCGATGGCTGCAGCGGCTTCCTCGGCTTCGTACGCTCGCAGGATGGCACGGCCAATGGCTGGAGCCCGATGAACGGCGGTTACCTGCTGCGCGATGGGGTCTATGGCAATCTGGATTCGTCCAAGAGCCGGATGCGCACCTTCCGCGATCCGGAAACCGGCTGGTCCAGCTATATGCAGGTCGAACTGACCGACCAGCTGGGCCGGACCATGACTATCGAAGGCTTTTCGGTCAGCCGGATGAGCGAGGCGGGGTACGGCACCAACCAGCTGATGCGCTGGGACTTTGACGGCAAGATCGGTTGGGGCGAGGACCAGGATGTGTGGAACCCCAGGCACTTTACCCGGATGCTCCACGCGCTGCGGGCGACGCGTTAGAGGTCTTGATAGCGCACTGGGGCAGGATCAACCCACCCCTGCCTTCCGGCCCGGTAGCAGCGATGCCACCAACGTTGCGGCAGCAGTCAATACGACGATCATCGTGACCGCCCATTGATAAGCGTGGGGCGAGGGGTATGTTTCTGCACCCCGGCTCACGCTGTCCAAGGCCAGCACAGTGGTGACCAGCTGCGAACCCACCCCCATGAACAGGGCACGGATCACGCCCAGCATGCCGGTGACTTCGCTGGTCCGTTCGGGCGGGGCCTCAGCGGCGATGATCGTAGGGGCCACCGCAAACAGCATGGTTGTGCCAAAGGAGATGATAATCAACTCAGTTACCACGATGCCTACGCTACTGGTGTCCATTAGCACCATTGCCCAGCCGAAAGTTGTGATCAGTCCGCCCAGCACCATGGCTGTGCGACCGCCACCGCGACCGGTCAACCACCCACTGAACGGACCGGCGAGGACCGACGTGATGTTGGAGGGCAGCTTTACGAGGCCTGCTGCCGTAGCGGTCAGGCCCAGGCCAAGTCCGGTCCAGACCGGAGCCTGGACCAGCAATGAGAAGAACACCGTAATCTGCAGTGTGCCCATCGCCACTAGGACGCTCGCTGCGCAGACCACCGCAATCGAGCGGTTGGAGAGCGTGCGGACATCGATGAGCGGATTGGCACTGGTCAACGCCCGCCGCCACCACCAGATGCACAGCGCGGCTCCGCTGAGAAGCATTGATAGTGCTAGTGGATCGCTCCATCCCCAGGCCTTTCCACCGGTCAAGTAAAGAAGAACCAGCGTGATGCCTGGGGCGAACAGGATGCCCGACCACCAGTCAACCGGCGCGCGAAGCGTGGCCTGTGGCGAGCTAGGAACCAGCAAGCGGATCAGCACCAACGAAAGCAGACAGAAGGCTGCACTGGCGAGGAAAATCCCATGCCAGCTGGCGAAATCGACAATGACGCCGCCAAGGATCAAGCCTGCGGCCGTGCCGATCGAGGCGCCTGAGATCATCAGGCCGATGCCCGTGGGTACCCGTTCGGCTGGGAGGTTTTCCCGCACCAAGCCAATCACTAGCGGCAGTATCGTCGCGGTCACGCCTTGCAAAACCCGTCCCGTGAGCACTAAACCGTATTGTGAACTGGCCGCACTGAGCAGCGACCCAGCAGCGCCAATCGCCAGCACGATAAGCAGCACTTTCTGCCGTCCGTAGATATCCCCCAGCCGTCCGACCACCGCCGAAGCAGCGGCGCCAACGATCAGGAAACCGGTGACAAGCCATCCGACGGAGGCGGCATCACCGAACTCGACCACCAGCACTTTCAGCGCAGCCAGGATCATCGCACTTTCGAAGCTGCTGGTCATTTCGGCGACCCACAAAGCAGCGAGGATCGCCCCGGTGCGGCGTCGCGGATCGATGCTCACGCGGTTTGCGCCCCTTCGGGCATCCCGGCTTCGGCGGCGCGCAGTTCGATCAGGTCAACGCTGACGTCGCGCGGCAGGGCCAGGATCGCGACCAGTGCGCTGGCCATCGATTCGGGCGTGGCGGGCGTACCGCTCATCGCCGCGTGGCCGGTTTCGACGATCTTCCTGAAGAAGGCCTGACGGGTTTCCTCGGACCAGGCCTCGCCCCCCGATCCGCCGGAGACCGAGCCGGAACGCAGCACGCTGACTCGGATCCCGTCGGAACGCAACTCGGCTCGCAGGCCTTCAGACAGGGTCTCGACCGCTGCCTTGGTCGCGGCATAGAGCGCCAGCATGGGGAAGGGCATAGCCACGCTTTCGCTGGAGATCGAGACGATCTGGCCATGGGTCTGACGCAGGTGCGGGATCGCGGCGCGAATCGGCCAGGCAATACCGAGAATATTGACCTCCACGTGCTGGCGGATGATTTCGTCGCTGCCGCTTTCGAAAGCGAACGGGTGATAGATCGCGGCGTTGTTGATCAGCACGTCGATGCCCCCGAAATGCGCGGCAGCGGTTTCGACTGCGGCGGCCACGGCGACGCTGTCAGTCACGTCGCAGGGCAGGGCCAGCACCTTGTCGCCATGTTCGCCGGTCAGCGAATCGAGCTCTGCCGAGGGGCGCGCCAGCGCTGCGACGCGGGCGCCTGCCGCGACCAGCGCGGCGACGAAATGCCGTCCCATGCCCTTCGATGCCCCGGTGACGATGGCGACCTTTCCGGCCAACTGTTCCATTCCCGCTCTCCCATTTCCGGCGACCTTGGCTTTGCCGTCTGAACCGTGCTATTGACGATACGTCAATTTCTTGCGCTGAGGCAAGCAATCGTCGAAAGGGGCGGCGATTGGACGGGATCGGGGATCATTTGCGATGCCAAAGGCAGCCAGCGTGGTGGCAAGCTACAACCATTACGGGCAGAAGATCGGTTCCAAGGGTGAGCGGACCCGCCGCGCGCTGATCGAAGCGACGGTCGATCTGCTGCAAAGCCAGGGGCTGCGCGATGTCTCAGTGGTTGATGTCGCGCGGGTAGCGCGGATATCGCCAGCGACGTTCTACGTCTATTTCCGCGGCGTGCCCGATGTGGTGCTGGCTGCCCTGCAGGACGCTTCGCAAACCAGCGCTGAGTTGGAAGACCTGATCAGTCGGGACTGGCAGGCCCCCGGTGCAAGCGAAGCTGCGGCGCGGTTCGTCGATGCCTATACGCGGCTATGGAATGCGAATGGCACGATCTTTCGGGTCCGCAACCTAGCGGCGGAGGAGGGCGATACCCGGTTTTATCAGGCGCGGATGCAGGCAGCGGGGCCGATGATGGTGGGCATTTCCAATGCAGTGGCCCGTGCCCAGACGGCCGGACGGTTGCCGACCTCGCTTTCGGTTCGGGCCTGTGCGGGGACGATTCTGATGATGCTGGAACGCCTTGCTGCCGTCGGCCCGCTGACTCAGGAAGCCGACGGGCTCAGCTATGCCGCGTTAAAGGACGCGGCGGCGCATACACTGTTGGGAATGGTCGGCGGGTTGGATTAACCGCCTGCCGCTTCGGCAATCATCTGCTGGATGTTGAGTACCCCGGTTGCGAGGCCGCCTGCAAGGCCAGCATCGACTGGCAGGCACACGCCCGAGATGAAGCTGGCCGCGTCGCTGTTCAACAGGATCAGGGGCAGCGCCTGTTCTTCCGGGGTGGAGAAGCGGCCCTTCGCCTTGGCAAAGGCGTTCAGCACAGCATCGCCCGCCACCTTGCGGAAATCGCTCAGCATTGGCGTGTCGATCGGGCTGGGCATGGTGCAGTTGATGCGGATGTCGCGCTCCATCAGCGCGGGTGCGCTTTTCTGGGTCCAGGTGTTTACCGCTTCCTTGGACAGCGCGTAGGGATCGCCGACCCGCTCGGTATTGGCCAGGTACCAGGCCCGGCCCGAGGCGATATCGGCATTACCCATGAATTCGGCGAGCAACGGCTGACGGGCAAGGTAGTTCATGCCGCCCAGAGAGGAAACCGTCACAATCGCGGCGCCTGCGCGGATATGCGGCATCCAGGCATTGGTCCATTCCCGGATGCCCAGGAAGTTGACCGTTACCACGTCTTCGCCCGGAAAGGTCTGTGGCAGGCCCGAGATGTTGAACAACGCGTCAATCTCTCCACCGATGCTGGCGACACCGGCTGCGATAGAGGCGGGGTCCTTCAGGTCGACCGTGGTGAAAGAGGCGAGACCTGCAACTGGCGAAGGCCGGATGTCGGCTCCGTGCACTTCGGCTCCTAGCGCCACCAACGCCCGCGCAGTTGCCTCGCCGGTGCCAGAAAAGCAACCCATCACCACCACCCGCTTGTCGCGGTAACCCAGAATATCTGTGTTCATTGCTCTCTCTCTTCTTCCACCACCATCCTGCTAGCCATTCAACGGAATGCCCACAATCGAAAATTGACAAACCATCAGTTCGGCTTGAGGCTGGTGGACATCTTGGCCAGTCTGATTTTAGAGGCGAACACTTCCTCGGGAAGTCCAAACCGTTAACTTAACCTCGCATTACCCAGCCGCCGTCGACGTTGAGCACCTGGCCCGTTATCCACCGGCCAGCCTCGCTCACCAAAAGCAGCAGCGCGCCGCACAACGCGTCGGGTGTGTCGCGCAATTGGATCGGAGTGCGGCTGGCAATGGCCTGGACAAGTGGGCTGTCTTCGGGCGTTAGCGCGAGGCCGGCGTCAGTCTTGGTCATGCCCGGCCCTATCGCGTTGACGCGGATGTTCTGTTTGCCGAGTTCGGTCGCCAGTGTGGTGGTCGCGCCGTGCAACGCGATCTTGGTTACCCCGTAATACGATTGTGCCGGGTATGCCCCGGCCGAGACCTGGTTGACGATCGCACCGCCGCCCCGTTCGGTCATATAGGGTGCTACTACCTGCGAACAGTTGATCGCGCCCCATACATTCACCGCCATACCCTTGTCGAACCGGGCGCGGTCGGTTTGCATCAGCGGTTTGTCGACGATCTCTATCATCAGTGCGGCGTTATTGACCAGGATGTCGATCCCGCCGAATGCGGCCTCGGCTGCTGCTGCCATCGCCTCGACCGATCCGGTATCGGTGATATCGACCTGCACAGCTATCGCCTTGCCGCCAAAGTCGGCGATCTCGTCCGCCACCTTCTGCGCTCCTTCACCGTTGAGGTCGGCCACGACTACACTGGCCCCCGCGTTGGCCAGTGCGATGGCATAGGCCCGCCCGATCGAATTGCCGCGACCACCCGCGCCAGTGACGATCGCGACCTTGCCGTCGAGACGGAAGCTGTTGAGGTTGAAATCAGCCATGGTCGATTATCCTTGCTTGGGGAAGATCGGCGCGCCGACGCCGATGGTTACAGTCTTGTAGTGCAGGAATTCGTCGATCCCGGCCTTGCCACCTTCCTTACCGAAGCCGGAAATGCCGACTCCGCCGAAGGGTGTATGCGAATTGATCTGAAGCCCTCCGTTGACATAGACACCGCCAGCATTGAGCTGTTCGGCCAGGCGGTGAACCCGCTGGAGGTCGTTCGACTGAATATATGAAGCGAGCCCATATTCGCTGTTATTGGCTATCGCTACTGCTTCGTCCTCGGTATGGAACTTCATGATTGCCACAGCCGGGCCGAATATCTCCACCTGAGCAATTTCGTGGTCTGGATCCACATCGATCATGATCGTCGGCTCGATGAAGTTGCCCCTGGCAAGCTCGCCGCCGGCGCGCTTCCCGCCCAGCAGGAACTTGCAGGCGTTGTCGGCTGCCGCGCGGTCGAACATGCCAGTGATGCGTTCGACAGCGGCGGCGCTGATCACAGGGCCAACCATCACCCCCGGCTCCATCGGGTCGCCAACCTTGAACAGCTTGGTGATCTCGACCATCTTGGCGACGAACTCGTCATAAATGTCGGCGTGGACGATCTGGCGGGTAGGGAGGGCACATCCCTGACCCGCAAGGATGCCGATGGTCCAGAACACGGCACGTTCGGCGGCGGCATCCAAGTCGCAGTCCGGAAACACTAGGCTGGCCGACTTGCCGCCCAGTTCCATCACGCTCGGCTTGATCTGCTCGGCTGCTGCCTCGAGAATCTTGCGCGCCGTGATCGGCCCGCCGGTAAAGCTGATCTTCCGCACCCGCGGATGCCGAACGATTGCCTCGCCCGCTTCGCCGGTTCCAGGCAGGATGGAGAGCACCCCATCGGGAATGCCCGCCTCCTTTGCACACTGGGCAAACAGCTCAGGAGCGAAGGGGGTGATTTCGGCAGGTTTGAGGATGACACAGTTACCAGCGGCCAACGCAGGCGAGACCTTCATCCCGATGCCGATCAGCGGACCGTTCCAGGTGTTGATGACGCCGACAATTCCAATCGGTTCGGGCACCGAGTAGGAGAACTCGCCCCGAGTGTCGAAAGTGCTCATCAGGTCGCCGGTCAACTTATCGCACCAGCCAGCGTAGTACCGCGTCCAGCTGGCCGCGGTTTCAACCCCGCGCTCACCCTGCGTCAGCGGGGTGCCACCATCCAGCGCCGCCATTTCCGCGAACTGTCGCTGATTGTCGATCAGCAGATCGGCCAGCCGGGTCAGGATTCTGCCGCGTTCCTGCGGATCGGTCCGGCGCCACCCTTCGCGGGCGGCTTCGGCCTTGGCTACGGCAGCCTCGACTTCGGCCGGGCCGGCCAGCGGCACTTCGGCCAGGGCTTCGCCGCTGACTGGATGGATGTGGGTGCGGCTACCACCGGATCCGGTGGTCCGCTTTTCGTGGCCGATGTGGAGGTGGACAGTGGGGGTGGTCATCGATTGCTCCTTCAGGAATCCCATTCAAGGTGAAGCGCTTCAAGCGCCTGGACCGACCCGCCGCGGAAGTGCAGCTGCTGCCCCTCCTGCATCCGGAAATGTCCGATTCTCTTCGCCCAGGTTTCATAGAACACGGCCATTTCCAGGCGCGCGAGGTGAATGCCAAGGCAGGTGTGGATGCCGGAACCGAACCCGGCGTGGCGGCAGTGCGGGCGGTCCAGCCGCACTTCGGCGGGACAGCTGGTCAACTTTTCGTCCCAGCCGACCACGTGCAGCGGGACCAGCACCGAATCCCCGGCGTAAACTTTCACCCCGGCAATCTCGGTATCCTGAGTGATGTAGCGGGGGGTGGACACGAAAGTATAGCGGCGCATCAGTTCTTCGACGATGGCGGGAATCGCGGCGTGATCCTCGATCATCCGGGTGCGCAGCGCATCGTCGTTCGCCAGGTGGCGCATCCCGAAGGTGAGGGCGTTTACCACGGTGTCCAGCCCGGCGAGGAACATCAGGAACCCGATCGAGATCAACTCGTCCTGTCCCAGCTTGCGGCCTTCGAAATCGACATGGACCAGCGTGGAGATCAGGTCGTCCTTCGGCTCAAGGCGGCGCGCTTCGATCAGCTGGGTCAGCGTGCCCAGGATCTGCATGGTCAGTTCCAGGCGGCGCTGTTCATCGACTTGCGCATCGAAATATTCGACCACGGTGGCCCGGAAAAAATCGAACTGATCCAGCGGGAAGCCGAACATTTCCATGAAGACCGAAACCGGGAAGCGCGATCCTAGCGCGTCGACGAATTCGCATTCGCCCTTGTCTGCCACAGCGTCGATCAGCCGTTCGGCCCATTCGCGGATCCGCGGTTCCAAGAGCTCGATCGCCTTGCTTTCAAAAAAGGGGCGCAGCAGTTGGCGATAAGGGCGGTGCTCTGGCGGATCGAGCGATTCCGGGATCATCTTCGGCTGGGCCTGGTTGGGCGGGATCGACAGGAACTTGCTGGAAAAACGGTCCGGATGGCGCAGCACCTCGATTGCGGCATCGCTGCTGGTCACGATCCAGTGGCCGCCGTGTGCTGATGTCCAGAACACTGGTGGGGCGTTCTGCTTCAGGTTCCAATAGGCGGCATGGACATCCTCCGCCAGCGCCGGATCGGCGACATAGTCGAACTCGTAGACCGGCTCACGAATCGGCCCGTTAGCAGTTTCTCCCATCGACTCATTCTCCTTGCTTGCGCTTATGTAAACCGTGGTATACTTACTATGTCAATGACTGAATCCGACATCCGCCCCCAGCGCAATGCGGAGCGCACCCGTGCCGCAATCCTTCACGCGGCCCAGCAGGCGTTTTCCACCAAGGGGTACACTGACACCGGCGTTCGCGAGATTACCGCCGCTGCCGGGGTCAATCCGGCGCTGGTCAGCCGCTACTTCGGATCGAAGGAAAAGCTCTACGAAGCGGCCCTGTCGCACCTGCTGGATACCGATCTCGTGTTGCGGATGCCTAAGGAGCGGTTTGGCGAGGCAGTGATTGCGATGTTGCTCGCTTCCGCTCCGCAACAACGCAATCCGTTGCCAATGATGCTGCTGGCGAGCGCCGATCCTGTTGCCCGTGAGATCACCGAGCGGTTGTTGACCAGGCTATTCCTTGAGCCGTTGGCTCGTTGGTTTGGCCCTGATCGCGGTGCCGACAAGGCAGCGTGCTTTGCATTGATGGCCTCGGGTCTGACGCTCTACCGGCAGGTCTACGTCTTGTCGGCACTGAAGGAAGGCCTGTCATCCGAGAGCTGTGCATGGCTGGCGCGGGCCTTCCAATCGTTGATCGATTGATAAAGAGTTATTGCACTAAGTGAGATATGTCGGCACAATCAGGGCATGGGATGCTTCGTAGGAAAAACCGCGCTGGTCACAGGCGGGTCGAGGGGAATAGGCGCTGCCATCGTGCGGCGGCTGGCTGCTGAGGGGGCGGAGGTTGCCTTCGCTTATCGCGGCGCGACGGAGGCCGCCTACTCGCTGGAGGCCGAAGTGGCCGCTGCTGGCGGCAAGGCAATTGCGATTCAGGCCGACGTTTCCGATCTTGCTGGGATCGTCACGCTGTTTGACGCCTGCGACTCGGGGTTCGGGTCGGCCCCCAATCTCGATATCTTGGTCAACAACGCCGGGATCGGCAGCGATGGACAGGACGCCAGCCTCAAGAGTGGATCGGCGGAACTGTTCGACCGGATGATGGCAGTCAATGCACGCGGTCCGTATTTAGTCACCCAAGCGGCGTTGCCGCGGCTTCGCGATCACGGTCGCGTGGTCAACATCGGCTCGATTTCGGGCAAGGTGGCTCAACCGTTTGCAGCCGGATACGCGATGACCAAGCGGGCACTGCAGAGCCTGACCTTTTCAACTGCGACCGAAGTGGCGAAGCGCGGGATCACCTGTAATCTCATCGCGCCCGGTGCAGTGGCGACCGATTTCATCTCCAAGCTGCGCGAACGGCCCGGTTTTGATGAAGGCAATGCCCGGGCTACTCCGATGGGCCGGATGGGCCAGCCAGACGATATCGCGGGGGCGGTGCTAATGCTGTGCCGTGAGGAAGCCTGCTGGGTCACGGGTAACGTGATAGAGGTGGCCGGAGGCTTGGCGATCTGATGTCGCTGATTACCGCCAAGCTGCGCGCGATCATGTCGCTCGATCCGGCGCGGCCTGAGATAGATTTTGAAGGGCGCGACTTTACGTGGGGCGATCTGGCGCGGGTGGTGCAGGAGATCGAGGAACTGCTCAATGCACTGGGCTTGCCTCCCAATGCTCGCGTCGGTGTGATGCTGCGCAACCGGCCCGGACATGTCGCCGCAATCCTAGCGGTCCTGTCAGGTGACCGCTGCCTCGTTTCGATCAATCCGATCCTGCCCGACGATAAGCTATTTGCTGACCTTGCTGACCTAAGCCTGCCGGTGGTGATCACGGACGAGGACGACGCGAAACGACCCGGTCTCGCCGATTGTCTCGCCGTTACCGGCACCGCGCTGATTGCTATCGATTCACAGATGGGAGGGGTCCGGCAGGCTATTCCCGCCGCCGCAAGCGGCACTGATGTTGCTACCTCACCGGGGGTGGCGATCGAAATGTTGACCAGCGGCACCACCGGCGCGCCCAAGCGTGTTCCGCTGACACGAACCGCGTTCGAGGCTAGTTTTTCGGGTTTTACGAAGTATGAGCGCGGGCGCGAGTTTACCGATCTGCCGCAGCTGCGTTCAGGGGTGAGCATGGTCAACAACCCCCTGACCCACATCGGCGGGATCTACGGGTGCATCGGCGCGCTGATGGCGGGCCGTAAGATATGTCTGCTGGAAAAGTTCACGGTTGAAGGCTGGGTCGCGGCTATACGACGCAACCGACCAAAAGTAGCGGGTGCAGTGCCTTCGGGGCTCAGGATGCTGCTGGAGGCCGATGTCGATCCGGAGGACCTTTCCAGCCTCACCGCCCTTATCAGCGGTACGGCCCCGATCACCCCCGAACTGGTCGAAGCGGTTCTGGAGCGATACGGTATTCCGGTTCTAGCCAACTATGGAGCGACCGAATTCGCGGGCGCGATTGCAGGTTGGTCGCTGGACGATTTCAAGGCGCATTGGCAAGCCAAGCGCGGTGCGGCCGGAAAGGTTCATGCCAATGTTGCGGCGCGGGTCGTTAATCCCGAGACGGGCGCGGATCTCCCGCATGGCACAGAGGGCCTGCTTGAGCTCAGGGGTGACCAGCTCGGCCCCGCGCACCGGATCGAAGGTGGGGCGTGGCTGCGCACCACAGACCGAGCCGTTCTCGACGCCGATGGCTTCCTGTTTATCAAGGGGCGGGCCGACAACGCCATCATTCGTGGCGGATTCAAGGTCCATCCCGACGACGTGGTCAAGGCTCTACACCAGCATTCGTCAGTGCGTGAAGCCGCTGTGATCGGCGTGCCGGACGAGCGGCTTGGCGCGGTGCCTGCGGCGGCTGTGATTCTGAAGGACGGGGCCGAGGTGCCCGATCTCGACGATTTCAAGGCGTTCTTGAAGGCGCGGCTTATCCCCTATCAGGTTCCAGTCCACTTCCGCTTCGTCGCGGATTTCCCGCGCACCCCATCGATGAAGCCATCGGCCCCCGGCTTGCGGGCGCTGTTCGAGGAGCAGGCGGCATGAGCGAATTTGCGGGCAGGCGCGTGATCGTGACCGGCGCCGGGCGCGGGCTGGGGCGCGGCATTGCCGAGGCTTTTGCAGCAGCAGGCGCGAAAGTGATGATCGGCGCGCGGACGATGTCCTATGCCGAAGAAGCGCTGGCCGCGATCCTGGATGCGGGCGGCATCGCCGAAGTGTTCCAGCTGGATGTGAAGGACCATGCGCAGTGCGACGCGCTGGTCGCGGCGACCGTGGCGGAGTTTGGCGGGGTGGACGTTATCGTCCACTGTGCGGCGGATATTCCCCACGGCGGGCTGGGCCATGTCAGCGACGATGCAATGGAAGCCGGGTTCGCCAGCATTGCCAAGGCAGCCTGGTGGCTGCTTCAGGCAGGGCGTTCGCATCTGGCGAAGGCGCCGGGCGGCGGGCGGTTCATTGCGATCGGATCGGTCAACGGGACGTTCTCGGTCGTGCCGAACATGACCGCTTACGGCATGGCCAAGGCCGCGCTCGATGCGTTCGTGCGCGGCGCGGCCTGCGATGTGGTGGGCGAGGGGATCACGGTCAACGCGGTCAATCCCGGCCTAGTCGCCAGCGCACGGGCGCGGGCCGTGCTGGGCGATGACGGGCTGGAGGCATACGGCGCGACTGTGCCGGTGGGCCGCGCGGGGACCCCGGCGGACATTGCGAGGGCCTGCCTTTTCCTGGCCTCACCGGCGGCGGATTACATCACCGGCACCACGATCAAGCTGGACGGCGGATCTACCATCGCGCCCGCCCGTGGCCGCAATGAACTGCTCCAGCAGCGGCTTAAGGCGCAGCAGGAGCATTAGGGCATGGACCTTGGCATCGCGGGCAAAGTGGCGCTGGTAACCGGCGGTTCGCAAGGGATTGGCCTTGGATGCGCGCAGCGCTTTGCGGCAGAGGGCTGCAAGGTGATGATCGCGGCGCGCACCCAGACGAACATCGATCTGGCCGTGGCCGGAATCGGCCATGGCTGCGTTGGCGTTTCGGCCGATTGCACCACGCAGGACGGGATCGCCCGCGCGGTGCAGGCCTGCGTCGATGCCTTTGGCGCTGCGCCGGATATCGCCATCTTCAACGTCGATTCCGGCCCCAAGGGCGCGTTTCTGGACGTGGATGACGAGACATTCGCGGCGGCGAATACCAACAACATCATGGCGTTCCGCTGGCTGGTGCAGGCAGTGTTTCCGCACATGCGCGTTGCGGGCTGGGGCCGCATCCTGACCATCGGCACCAATTCGGTGAAGCAGCCGCACCGCAAGCTGCCGCGCGCCGCGCAGAACACTTATCGCGTCGGCGCACTGGCGCTGTCAAAGACGCTGTCGGCAGAGCTTGGCCCATACGGGATCACAGTCAACACGCTGGGCACCGGAGCCATCGCCACTCCGCAGTTTCGGCAGGTGTTTACGAAAATCGCGGCTGACAACGGCCAGTCTTACAACCAGCACATCGCCGAGCGCGTAGCCGAATGGCCCGTGCAGCGGATGGGCACGCCAGAGGACATGGCCGATGCGGCTGCATTCCTGTGTTCGGCCCGCGCCGGTTACATCACCGGACAAGTGCTGGTGGTGGACGGCGGTAATATTGAATCACTGCAATGAACCTGAACAGGAGCAACCTATGAAGATTGACAACACCACCGCCGCTGTTGTGACGGGCGGGGCATCCGGCCTAGGCCGCGCGAGCGCCGAAGCGCTGGCTGCGCACGGCGTGAAAGTCGCCATTTTTGACGTCAATGAGGAAGGCGGCGAAGAAGTCGCCAAGGCGATTGGCGGCGTGTTCTGCAAGGTCGACATCACGTCCGAGGAAAGCGTCGCCGCCGGGTATGAAAAGGCCCGCGCCGCCCATGGCCAGGAACGGATCGTGGTGCACTGCGCCGTGGTCACCGGCGGCGGCAAGACCATCTCGTTCGACAAGACCACTGGCAGTTACAAGCGCAACCCGACTGAGATGATCGAGCGTTCGGCCGAAGGCATCTTCACCGCGTCGTATCGCATCGCCAGCCACGCGGCGCTGGGTATGGCCAATGTCGATCCACTGAACGAGGACGGCGAACGCGGCTGCATCATCATGACGTCGTCGGCGGCATCGCAGGACGGCCAGGTCGGCCAGGTCGCCTATGGTGGCGGCAAGGGTGCCGTAAATGCGATGGTCCTGCCGATGGCCCGCGACTTGATGGACGTCGGTATCCGGGTCAACGCGATCCTGCCGGGCATATTTGCTACTCCACCAATGCTCGGCGTGAAGGATAAGGCTCCAGCGATCTTTGCCGGACTGGAAGCGTCGGTGCCGTTCCCTAAACGCCTCGGCAACCCGGCCGAATTCGGAAGTCTGGTGGTGGAGCTTGCGCGCAACACCTATTTCAACGGCCAATGCATTCGCCTCGACGGCGCAATCCGCATGCCGCCGAAATAACATGAGCACCCAAAATCCCCCACAGCAGTTCGCGTTTGCTCGCCAGAGCGCGGGGCATGCGCCGTTGCGTCGGCCCGGCTCGATCCGACGCACAACCTCTATCGATTCGGATTGGCCGGAAGGCTTTGGCGAACCCTGGGACATGGTGGGGCGCGCCCGCGATCTGCTCACGCCGGTCGACGGGGGCGAGCCCCAAGTGCTGGCAACAGGCGGCTTCCAGATCACCTGTTCGCCACTGCGAGAGATCCTGAAGGTTGCCGTGGCCCCTGATCACCCAGCTGCCGGGCAGCTGGTCGGGGTGAGAGCAGGGGGTGCTAGCCGCCATGCTCTTGCATCCATCATGGGAGATATCCAGGGCACTCCGACCTTCCAGCTGCTGGATGACTATGCTGGTGCCAGCCTGGTGGCGGGTTGGATATGGTCCCAATGGCGCAGTGACTGGGCTACCGGTCCACAACGCGCAACGCAGAAGTCGACCGCTGGCCGCAATGGCCGGATGGACGACATCTGCACCGGGTTTGCCGTTGGTTCGAGCGCGTTCAAGTCCGATGGATCTCCGGACAACACCAATCAGTCCTTTACCGAAGTCGGACCTCTGGAAAATCCCGACGACCCGATCGGCTGGCATCCCATGCCGTTCCAACAGGGGCCACAGAAGCGGCGCGCCCGGAGGATCGACCTCTGGCGGGCCGAGGGTGTGATAATGGTCGATGCCGGGTTTCAGGACAGCGGGAGCAATCCGGCAGGGGGGCGGACGGCAATTCACGAATATCGCGTCCATGCCGAGATCGATGCAGAGAGCGGAGTCCTCCTCGCTTTGCAGGCACTGCCACTGATTCTGCCGTTTCGTGAATGTCCAGGAGCTTCGGTCAAGGCGACCCGTCTGATCGGCAAGCCGGTAGCCGAGTTCCGCCCGCTGGTGCTAGAAACTCTACCTTCAACAATGGGTTGCACCCACCTCAACGATGTTCTGCGTGCGCTTGCCGACATACCGAGCTTGGCCCGATTGTTACCATAAGGGCACAACTGACGAACAACTACAATTGAAGCTTGTTCACCTAAGTGCACCTAGTTATATATGTATGACTTGAGCGTTAATCGACGCCTTTTTGGGGAGAGCCTGAGATGTCCTGTTCGCGTGCTACATATCCTGTGCGTCTGCTCGGTGGAGTTGCAACCGCTGCTATCGCGTTTTCGAGCCAGGGAGCCATGGCCCAAACCGCCGCAAACCCCAACGAGGGCCTTGCTGAGATTATCGTCACGGCTCGCAAGGTTGAAGAAAACCTGCAAGAAGTGCCGGTATCCGTTACCGTGCTGTCGGGCGAGGCACTGGAGGCGCGCTCCGTCTTGAAGCTGGAGGATCTCGGCCGGTTTGCGCCTGGGATGACGACCCGCCCAGGTTCATCGACGCCTAGTGCGCTGACTATCACTTTGCGCGGGCAGGTTCAGTCCGACATTCTGGTCACCTTGGATCCGTCGGTCGGCACTTACGTTGATGGGGTCTACTGGGCGCGCGCATACGGGCTTAATGCCGATCTCCTCGACATTCAGGCGGTGCAGGTGCTTAAGGGGCCGCAGGGCACGCTGTTTGGGCGCAACACCACAGGCGGCGCGTTGCTGATCAATTCCAACAATCCCGATCTTTACGATTTTGGTGGGCGACTGTCGCTGACGTACGGCCGTTTCGATGAAATTCAGGCCACTGGCGTGTTGAACGTTCCGATCGTTGAAGGAAAAGTCGCGCTGCGCGTAGCGGGACAGCGTTCCAAGCGTGACGGCTACGTCACCAATGACGTCGCCCCAGGGGTTGTCTCAGCTGTTGACGCCAACAATCCTGCTGTTGCCCGCGCACCGTTCGTCGGCACGCCTAATGGCGTAAAGTTGAACAATCGCGATCGGTGGAACTTCCGCGGCAAGCTTGACATAAAACCGACGGAAAATCTGACTTTGCGGTTCTCGGGTGAATACTTTGAGATGGATGAGCTGGCGCCTGCTCGCCAGATTCGCCTGCTAACGACGCCGTTCACGGCATCCAACCCAACGTTCAACATTGGCGGTACCGCAGCGCTCTTCGTAGGTGTCATCAATGGAGGCCCGCCGCCAACTACCCCGGCGAATGCCGGGGCCAATATCGGCATCGGTCTTGGTCTGGTTAATCCGATCATTGCTGACCTTGATGCTAATCCCAATAAGGCATCACTAAACGAAGTCCCATATGTGTTCGCCCAGACTGAAACCTATGGCTTCACCGGTATCCTGGACACAAGTTTCGGCCAAATGCAGTTGATCACCAGCTACCGCACCATCGATACTTTTGCGGGACTAGATCTGGACGGATCCCCGTTTCCGATCCATTTCACCGAAGGTCAGCAGAAAATAGACCAATACTCCGGTGAATTCCAAGTTACTGGGAAGGCTTTTCAAGACAATCTAGATTTTGCTGTCGGTGCTTTTGTTTTTAATGAATCCGGGTTTGATCAATCGATTTCGATTGTGGCTCCGGCAATCAACCCCGTGACTTCGCATTTTTGGGCAAAAGTCAACAATGACAGTATAGGTGTCTACGGCCAGGGAACTTGGCACTTCACTGACAAATTGTCGTTCACTGGGGGTCTGCGTTACTCAGTCGACGACAAGGGAATTGAAAGCCGGAACAACAACTTTAACAGGGCTACAAGTACCACAACCTGCTCACTGTTCGCAGCCCCCGCTATTTCAGGCCCAGAGATTGTTGGCCGCCCCGAATGCGCAGTTTCGCGACGCGATAGTTTCGGGGGCTGGTCTTATCTGGCGGGTCTGGAATATCGCCCGACCGAAGACGTCATGCTGTATCTGAAGACGACCAAAGGCTTTCGCTCCGGAGGCCAAAACCTGCGCGCACCGAGTTCGGCGTTCCTGATCCCCTTCCAGCCGGAAGTCGCCTTTTCCTATGAGGCTGGTTTGAAGAGTGAGTTCTTTGATCGGCGCGTGCGCTTGAACCTTTCTGCCTATCATACCGATGTAAAAAACATCCAGCGCTCAACCCTGATCGCGCAACCAGGTAGCAATGCTGGCGCTTCGGCAACTGTGCTGGGTAACGCCCAAAAGGCCCGGTTCCGCGGCGTCGAGGCCGAATTACAGGCTATTCTCTTCGACGGTTTCACCTTGTCGTTGAATGGAGCAATCGTGAAGCCGAAGTATATCGAATTTTTTGACCTTTCGGGCGACCGCTCGTTCGAGAATTTCGATGGTGTGGCTGAGAACCAATTCGGTGTCGCCGGAGATTATGTGGCAGATATTGGCAATGCCACGCTGAAGCTCCATGCCGACTATAACTGGACTGATGATACGTTTAACGGAACTTTTAATTTCCCGCAGAATGCCGCGACTGTACCGCCAGGATCAACAGCCGTGCCAGGTGCGGTCAACACACAGAATGACGCGATCCTTGACGCGACTACGCGCCCGTCCGGGGGGTTCCTCAATGCCCGTATTGCGCTTGGGTTTAATGAAGATTCCTATGAAATTGCCTTGTTTGGACGCAATCTGACTAACAATCGCCAGCACAATTCCCCGCTGTTGGTCGCTCCGGTTGGCTATGTTCAGAGCTCACGAAACGAACCGGCGACATATGGTGTGACTGCGACAGTCCGGTTCTAAATGTGACGCCTTGGCGCCAGACGATAATATCACGGGGGGGGGCGAAGGGTTGCTTTCGTCCCCCTTCTTTTTCCCATAGGACTGGCTGCTCGATGAACACGGTTTCCCCGCTGCGCCGTAACACCACCTTCGGCTTGCTCTTGCTGGTTGCGATCGTGAGTTATGTCGACCGGCAGATATTCACCCTGTTCCAGGATGACATCAAGGCTGAACTGGGCCTGTCGGACGGGCAGCTTGGCTTGCTGACTGGGATGTCATTTGCGTTGTTTTACGCGCTCGCCGCCTTCCCGATTGCCCGCTATGCCGACCACGGTGACCGGCGGCTGACAATTGCCCTGTGTGTAATTGTGTGGAGCGCCGCCACGGCTCTGTGCGGAATGGCGCAGAACTTCTGGCAGCTTATTCTTGCCCGGATTGGCCTGGCTGCAGGGGAAGCGGGGGCGGGGCCAGCCGGCATTTCGCTGCTGACCGAAATATTCCCGCTCAAGCGCCGTAATATGATCATCGGCGGAATGCTGGCAGCCAATGCCGTCGGGTTGTCAGGCGGCTTGGCACTCGGCGGCTGGCTGTCGCAATTCTACGATTGGAGGACGGTGTTCCTCATCTTGGGGCTGCCGGGTATTGGGCTGGGGCTGGTAGTCTGGATGGTCGCGGCGGAACCGCGCCGGGGCAAGAACGGCATTGCCGCCCCGCCGCAGGTTCCATTGGGCGAGGTGTTCCGAACCATCGCCGCCAGCACCTCGCTGCGTTGGGTTGGACTGATGCTATCGATGGTTCCGCTGACCGGCTTTGCCTTCATTCTGTGGGGTGCTTCGTTTTTCCAGCGAGTTCACGGGATGAGCAAGGCCGAGACGGGGTTCTGGCTTGGCGGCGCGATGGCGGTTGGACTGGTGATGGGCAATCTCCTCGCCGGATGGGTTGCAGACCGTTATGGAAAGGCCAATCTCCGATTCAATGGCTGGTTCGCCGGACTCGGACTTGTCGCGTCATTTCCTTTCGGGGTCGGCTTTGCCCTGTCGCCCGATCCCTATGTTGCGCTGGCATGTTTCGTAGTGGTCAAGTTCATGATGACCCTGCATCTCGGACCAATCATGACGCTGTGTTACGCACAGGTTCCCGTAGCGATGCGAGCCATGATGGCTGCAATGATCGGCATGGTTATCGGCCTCGCTGGGGTAGGGGTCGGAGGCACGGTGGCGGGGTTCGTCAGCCAGGCTTTCAGCGCCACTTATGGCGACAAGTCGCTCCAGCCTTCGCTGGCGGTCATTTCCTGCTGCCTGCTGGTGGGTGGGGTAGCTGCCATTATGGCCGGCCGTACCGTTCGCCCGCTACCTGATCAGTCCTGATCTGAACGACTGACCGGCTGACGCCTGTCGTCTAATAGCGAGTTGGATTGCAATTGCCTTTTGTTGGCGGCGGCCATCGCGCGATGGATCCGCTTCCCGTTTCCGGGTTTTGCGCGGACGATGGATAGGCCTCGCCGGTGTCTCCACCCACGAGGCCTGTTTTCATAGGGCTATGCTGCCGCCATCAATTCTTTGCGCCGCATGTTCACCTTGCCCTGAAGGTTGGCACGGCTGAAGAGCTTCGCGGCATTGCCACCAAGAACTGCAATGAGCTCATCGGTTGTAACATCCGGATTGGCCGAGACCAGATCAGCGATCACCTGCCGCGAGAACGGGAATGTGCCTTCGGCGTGAGGGTAGTCGGTCGCGAAAAGCAGAGCACCAATTCCCACACCTTTGCGGATAGCCATCGCGGAATTGCCATCGTTCTGAAGGGCGCAGTGGACCTGGTCACGAACGATCTGGCTTGGCATGCGCGAAAGCTTCGGGCTGATCGACGGAGCATGGCCATTGTAGACCTCGTCCATTCGCTCAGCCAGGCCCCACAGCCAGCCCGCGCTATGTTCGGCAAACAGGATGTGCGCGCCAGGGTTGCGATCAAGCACACCGCCGGCGACAAGTTGGGTAATTACATCGACAGCATCGTTCATCTGGCGGGTGTAGTTGAACATCGCACCTCCCGGGCCCTTGAGGGCACGGATGTTGATATTGCCCACCCCGGTATGGAACACCAGCGGGATGCCCATGTCGGCAGCATAGGCAAAGATCGGGTCCCAGCGCGGGTCATTGTAGTTGTTGAGGCCCTCCCACAGGCAGAAAGCGGCGAAGCCTTTCTCAGCGGTCCGTTTGCATTCAGCCAGTGCCTCATCAAAATCGATACAGGGGATCATGGCCGCAGGGATCAGGCGGTCGCGTGCTGGGGCGCAATAGTCCCAAGCCCAGTCGTTCCATATACGGCAGGCAGTGCTCTGTCCCTCGCGGTCGTCAATCCGTGGCAACATCAGACCAAGTGACGGGAAAACGAGTTCCGCATCCACGCCATCACGATCCATGTCCGCAAGGCGAAGTGTAAGGTCGCGTGCGCCGCGGCGCTTCGTATCGACGGCGCAGTCGGACACGAAATTGTCTCTTGCATCAGTGCATGACCTATCAGCAGCCTGCGCATTGAAGGCTGCATCCTTCTCTCCCGTCTTGTGGGCATGGAAATTGGTATTGATTTTGAGGATCACCTGCTCGCCAATTCGGGTGATGCGCATGTCACCATCGATCTCGCCATGAATCACATATTGTTGAAGGTGATCGGGCATGTTCTTGGTGAACAGGTCAGACGGCTCCGCCACATGGGCGTCGCAGCTGAATACGAACGGGCGAACTTGATCGGTCATGACAATCCTCCAATTTTCAGCGAGATCAATATTGGTCTCGCTCGACCGAGGATCATCTTGAACAAATAAATATCTATTTTGCTTGATCAGGATCAATCGAGGACTAATATTCGATTTATTTTGCTAAAAGAGATATCTGAATTTGCCCAAGAGTGCGCGTTCCATGGCGTTAAGTGAACTGTTGCTTCACGAAAAAAGGGGGCCTGCGATTTGCAGGCACCCCATAGTTTTGGGTCCATCTGGCGATTGGGCCGCAGGTTAGGGAGAGAGTTTCTGCCAGCCCGCCGTGATGAACAGTACAGCTGAAGTCAGGCTGGGACTGTACCTACTTCGCTGGTGTGGACGACAGCAGGCATCCCGAAGAGCCGCGACGCGTTTAGGCCGATAACGTCATTACGGATATTCTCGGGAACGTTGAGGCCTTCGAACAGTTGCTCCTGAATCGGGCGACTGATCGGGAAGGTGCCTTCCGCATGGGGGTAATCGGACCCCCACATGATGTTCTTGGCACCAGACAGGCCTGCAGCCGCTGCAGTGATACAGGCGCGGTCATGCTGGAAGCTTGCCCAGACCTGATCGTCGATAATCTCGCTGGGCCTGCGCGAAAGCTTCGGGAATACGAAGTTGGCGTGTGCTTCCTCGACCTCGTCCATACGCTCGGCCAAGGCAACCAGCCAGCTCGCGCCGCTCTCGATAAAGGCGACCTTGGCCCCCGGATTACGATCGAGGACGCCGCCTGCAACGAGGTACATGGCACTGTTGCACGCATCCATCATCTGGTTCGAATAGTTAATGATACCTGCGCCGGGTCCTCGTTCGACAACGACCGTTTCGAGGCCTGTCCCGGTGTGCATCACAAATACGACGCCAAGCTGCGCACCCTTGGCGAACACGACATCCCACTTCTCATCATTGTACTTTGGCAGGTTTGGTGGCGTAACCGCAGGCAACATGGCTGCAGTGTAACCCTTTGAGGACAGGTATTCGAGCTCTGCGATAGTGTTGGAAAAGTCGAGCACGGGCAGCATGCCGCACCGCACAAAGCGCTCTGGATGGCCGCTCAGGAAATTGTTGTTCCAGTCGTTATAGAGCCGGGCAGAAGCCGCTTCTGCTTCAGGATCGTCGAGGCAGTAGAGCCAAAGGCCGAGGCTGGGGAAGCAGATCTCCGCATCGATGCCTTCCAGTTCCATGTCATCAAGCCGGCCGGGAATCTCGCGAATGCCCTTGCGCTCATTGTCACCCAGAGCCTTTTCGCGATGCTGGCCGACCCGCAGGCGATAAATGATTTTGTCCTCGGTGCCGGTGATCAAGAACTCGCCCTCTTTGCGCGCATGGATGGCATGCTTCTTCAGATTGGCGGGAAGTCCGTCGAGGAAGATCGACGGCGGTTCCATAATGTGGCTGTCTGCACTGAACACAAAGGGCTTCATCGACAATCTCCTGATTCGATAGCTTTCACCCAAAAGCGATACCTAGTTATATAGGTAAAGGCAAGGGAATTGGTGGACACGCGGGTCAAGCTTTCATAAAGAGATATCTCTAAGGAGGGTTTATGCAGCAATCGAAACAGGCTGAAACCCTGGCGGTCAAAACCGCGCGTGAACTGGCGCGGATGAGCCTCGGGACCGATGAGGGTGAGTTTCTGGGGGCGGAAGACGATCTCCTCACTCAGCTCGGAGTTAGCAGGCCAACTTTGCGCCAGGCGGCGAAGATCGTGGAGAGCGACCGGCTGGTAAGTGTCAGGAGAGGGGTAAAGGGCGGATTCTATGCCGCACGCCCGGATGCAGCCGATGCGATCCGCACTCTCGCGCGATACCTACGCATGAAAGGCGGGACACTCACGGATATTCTTGTCGTCAGCCGGCTCGTTTCCGAAGAGGCTGCTGCTCGTGCATGCCAGTGTGAAGACGAGGTCATGCGGCGGCGACTGGAGGACTTTCTGAGCTCCGTCGAGGACAATGATTCACCGGGAGCAATGATCAAAGCGGAATCTGAGCTGGTGGAGACCATTTCAAAAATGAGCGGGAACCCGGCGATCGAATTGGTCATGGCAATCGGTTTTTCGTTCGGACGGGAGGAGCGTGAGGTCGAACTTTACCGCGACCCCGAGCATCGCGAGATCGCGCGCGGACTGCACCGCCAGTTGTGCTTGGCCATACTTGATCGGGATGAGGAAATTGCGCGGGTCATCATGCGACGGCGGTCGGCGACGATGCTGGAGTGGCTCGGATCACAATCAGGAGTCGTAAAATGAGAGTCCATCATTTCAAGGGGTTCGGCGGCGTTCGATTGGAGGCCGATATCATGGGCGACGAGAACGATCCCACAATCCTCCTGCTGCACGGTGCCGGTCAAACCCGAGCGGTTTGGGAAACCGTTGCAGAGGGCCTCGTGCAAGCGGGTCGCCGCGTGGTCAGTTTGGATCTGAGGGGCCACGGCGGCAGCGATTGGCCTGAAGAAGGTCGCTACGATCTTTCCTCTCATGTCGAGGATTTGCGGGCGGTTCTGGCGCAGATGGGTACACGGCCTGTGGTGGTGGCTGCCACCCTGGGCGGGTGGATCGCGGCAGTTGCTCTGTCCGTCGATGGCAGCAACCTCGCTGCAGGCCTGGTTCTTGTCGATATGCCTGTGCGCAGCGATGCCGAAGTCGCAAAGGACATCGGCGAGCGTTTGCGCAAGGTCGGTACCGAGGCCTCAGACTGGGATGTGCGCACGCTGGACGGCATCGATCTCGACGCTATTTCCGAGCAGTTGTTGGAGGCAGCACCTGGACTGAACTTGCCCACCTTGGTTATCAGGGGCGGCATTTCGTGGGTCAGGCAAGCCGAAGGCACCAGGCAGTTCGACGAGGCCTTGCCCAGCGCAGAGGTGTTCGAAGTTGCCGATACCGATCTGTTGGTCATGACTAATCGAACCGAAGCCCTTCTTGCGCATCTGCTTGACTTCCTCGAGCGCAAGCAGCCTCGCGCTGCGAGCGAATTTCGCGCTGGCTCCGACGCTCGGACACTGCGTGACGCCATGGGCTGCTTTGCGACCGGCATTACGGTGGTGACCGCCATCGGTGATGATGGTGCGCCGGTTGGTCTGACTGCCAACAGCTTTACGTCAGTTTCACTCGACCCGCCGCTCCTGCTGGTCTGCATTGCTAACGGTGCAGGCACCGCCCCGATCCTGCGCAAAGCTGAACATTTTGCGGTCAACATGCTCCAGACGAGCCAACAGCCGACCTCAAACAGGTTCGCTGGCAAGGGAGAGGATCGCTTTGCAGCGACCCAGTGGCACGAAGGTGAAACCGGTGTTCCGCTGCTCGATGGTTCCTTGGGATCGTTCGAGTGCAAGGCGCACGCAGTGCACGACGGTGGCGACCATTTCATTCTTGTTGGCGAGGTTCTGCGCGCGCAGTTCGAACCGCGCCGGGATCCTCTGCTCTATTTTCGTGGCAAGTATCGCCGTCTCCATTTTGCCTGAGCAGGAAACTTGGCTGGACAGGGTCACAATTGCTTCCTATCAAACCTAGTTAGACAACTATGAAGTTCTTGAGAGGGGACGGTATCGATGGCCTGGGTGAATCAGGACAAGACGGCGATCGTCGGCATTGGCGCAACAGACTACTACGTCCGCGGCAAGAGCTGGCCGCGTACCATCAATGACATGGCTGGCGAGGCGATCCTCAAGGCGTGCAAGGATGCGGGTATTTCCATCAAGGACATTGATGGTTTTGCCTATTATTCGACGGCCGGGGCCGGCTATCTCGACAAGTTCGATACCGCCAGCCTGATGGAAACACTCGGGATGCCGAACATCTCGTTTTCTGCCACACTGACCAGCGGCGGGGGCGGTTGTCCCGGCGCCATCGGCCTTGCCACAGCGGGGTTGATGAACGAGGACTGTAAGTATGTCGTCACGCTGATGGCGCTGCAGCAATTGCCGCAGCACCGGCTTGGCGTGGTGTTCGGAGCTGCAGCTCCAAGCCCGGAAAACAGCTTCCTGCAGCCATCCGGCCTAGTCGGACCGGGTCATCTGATGAGCGTCCTGGCACGTCGCCACATGCATCTTTACGGCACCACACAGGATGCCTTCGGTGAAATTGTCATGGCAACCCGTGCCAACACGCACAATCGGCCCAAGGCGGTGCGCAAGGCGCCGCTCACCAAAGAGGAATACGATGCTTCTGTGATGCTGGCAGATCCGTTGCGGCGGCTTGATTTCTGCTTGGAGACCGACGGCGCGGTCGCTGTCATTACCACCACGATGGACCGGGCCAAGGATTGCCGCCACAAGCCTGCGGTGGTTCATGCTTGCGCCCATGGCGGCCAGCGAGAATGGGGCCGCGCTTTCGCGTGGATGGGGATGCCCGATCCATACTTCTCCAGCAGCGGTCACAAATTCACTGCTGATCGGGTCTGGGCCCAGTCCGGCCTATCAGCGAAGGATATGGATGTCGCGCTGATCTATGACCACTTCAGTCCTATGGTGCTGATGCAGCTTGAAGATTACGGTTTTTGCGAGAAGGGCGAGGGCAATGACTACGTCCTCGCTGGCAAGATCCGCTACGATGCCGAAACGCAGGGTGGTGTAAACGGCGGTGTGCCCGTCAATACCCACGGGGGCAACCTCAATGAGGCCTACATCATTGGCATGACGCATATTGTCGAAGGCGTCGAGCAGGTGCGCGGCACCGCGATCAATCAGGTCAAGGGCGCGGAGTTTGCGCTCGTTTCGGGTGGTCCGGCCTCCCTGCCAGTTTCCAGCCTAATCCTGAGGAGCGCGTAAGATGAGCGAGCCCATCCAGTACGGCCCGGCCAAATTGCTGCCCGGCGACCAAATCCGTATCACCACCAATCCCAATACGGAGCCCTTCTGGGAAACGGCTAAGGAACACCGGCTGACCGCTTGCCAATGCGCGAGTTGCGGCCATTTTCGCATGCCGCCTTCACCTTTTTGCCCCGAGTGTTCGAGCACCGACGTGAACTGGCCGACTCTGCCCGGTACCGGTACGGTGTACAGCTTTGCTGTATGCAACAAGAACCCGGCGACCGGGGAAGACTATATCTACGTTCCGGTGGTGGTCGACATCGATGGTGCGCCGGGGACGCGGCTCAATGCCAACGTCACCGGCTGCAATGCCGAAGACGTCCACATCGGCATGAAGGTTGCCGTCGAATGGACAGATATCCAGGACGGATGGGTGCTGCCTAACTTCCGTAAGGCCTAGACTATGCTAAACAAGTTGCGTGTTGTCGAAATCGGCGAAGGGATGGCGGTCCAGGTCGCTGGCCTGATGCTTTCCGAACTGGGCGCCGATGTCCTAAAGATCGAGCGCCCGGGAGGAGACCCTTCGCGGGGCAAGGCCACCTTCGCCAACTGGAATCGCGGCAAGCGAAGCAGTGAGCACGATATCGCAACTTCACAGGGCCTAGCCTTCCTGCGCGATCAACTGGCCGATGCGGACGTACTACTGCATCAATTTAACCCTGCCAAGGCTGAAGCCCTCGGGCTGCCTGATACTCAGCTGGCCGAGTTGAATCCACGGCTGGTAGTCTGCGGCATTACTGGTTCGGCCCGCAATCACCCGGATGTGGAACGCTCCGATGACGAATTGCTGGTGGCGGCGCGCCTAGGCGTCTTTTATGAGAATGACGGGCACCGCGCCGGACCGATCGTCTATCGTTATCGTATGGGTAGTTGGGCGGCGGCGCATCTTGCAGCTGCCGGGATCATGACGCGACTGACCATGCGGCTTCAGTCAGGTAAGGGTGGACCTGCGCATACCTCGCTTATGCAAGGCTTCCTTTCGAAGTTGCCAATGGTCTGGGCGCGAAATTCGGAAGGGCCGATGCCCAATCCGGTAACCTATCCGCTGGCTGCCAGGCCCACGGCAATGCAACTTTTCCAATGCAGTGACGGTCGTTGGCTGCAGATGATGGACCCCACGCAGCAGTTCGATTTTGCCAGCCTGCCGACCATGTGGGAAGTCATGGCCGAAGGACTTGAAATCGATAGGCCCGAGGGAGTGGTAGAGGCATTCAAGCGCCGCCCGATGGAGGCTTGGCTAGCCGATTTGCGCGCGCTGGATGTTGCTGTGGAGCCGGCACAGCCCATGGGTGAAGTGCTGCGTCATCCTGAAGTGAAAGCGCAAGACTACGTGGTCGAGATCGATGATCCGCATCTGGGCAAGACGACCCAGCCGAACCTGCCATACCACACTGATGCGCCACTCAAGACTGGACGCCCGGCTCCGCGTTTGGGTGAGGGCGGAGCCAGCGGCTGGAATGACGGACGGGCGCCAGTCGGGGACAATGGTGTTCCAAACCATCCGCTTGAAGGCGTCCGCGTGCTCGATCTGGGAATGTTCCTGGCCGGGCCGATGGGGCCATCGTTGATGGGCGACATGGGAGCAGATGTGATCAAGGTCGAGGCACTGACCGGTGATCGAATTCGCTTCATGCACCGTTATTACCAATGCGCTGCGCGATCCAAACGCTCCATAGCGCTCGACCTGACCAGGCCGGAAGCGCAGGTCATCCTCGAGCGTCTGGTGCAATGGGCAGAAGTCCTCCACCACAACATGCGGCCCAAGGGGGCGGACAAGCTTGGATTGAGTGAGGAAGGGGTGCGCAAGTACAACCCCAACATCGCCTTCTCCTATGTCAGTGCTTATGGGCAGCGCGGATCGCAGGGCAACTGGCCGGGATATGACTCGATCTTCAATGCCATCGCCGGATGGGAGTTCGAGAACGCAGGCGAGGGCAACAGGCCCGTGTTCAACCGTCCCGGCACAATGGACATCTTCTCTGCGCACAGTTGCCTGGTAGCAACCATGGCTGCGCTCTACGCCTTGCGCGCAGACGGGAAAGGTTGGGGTATCCACAGCTCCATGCTGGGTGTTTCGGCCTTCGCCCAGGGTGAGTTGTTGATGCTCGAAGACGGCAGCCTGACCGAAACATGCCATCTCACCAGCGACCAGACCGGGTTCGGCCCCTATTACCGGATCTACCAGGCCAGCGATGGTGACTGGGTGGCCGTCGCTGCCCATACTGATCCACACCGGGCTGCACTTCGCAGCGTGCTGGGAGATGTGGAGGAGCAGTTTGAAGCCGAGGCACGCAAGCACTCAGCTGCCGATCTTCTCGCTGGGCTCGAAGCCGAGGGGGTTCCCTCCGATGCCGTGAATTTCGAAGATGCGATGAACCGCTTCTTCGACGATCCCCTCAACCGCGAACTCGGGCTAGTTTCGGTTGTGGAGCAGCCGCTCTACGGCCAGATTGAGCAACCAGGCGAATTCTGGGACTTCGTTGACACCCCCATGCATATCGTCCGCGCCTGCCCGATGATCGGACAGCATACCGATGAAATCATGCGCGAAATGGGCTTCTCCGACGCCGAGATTGTAGATTTCCGCGAGAAGAAGGTTATTGGTTAAAGTGGTTTCAGCATCGCCAGTGACAGCAAATGACTGACGAACCGCAGGCGGCGTCAGAACCGCTGGTGACCCGTCTCGATGCAGATGGCACCGCGACGCTGACACTCAATCGCCCTGAAAAGCGCAACGCAATCAATCGAGCGCTCTTCCGCGAATTTCGCGAGCATGTTGCGCAGCTAAGCGAAGATGAGTCAGTTGGCCTAGTGGTACTGCGCGGCGCGAGAGGCAATTTTTCTGCCGGCCACGACCTTAAGGAACCGTCACACGCCGATGCGCTCGGATGGTTGCGCCAGGAACTCCTGACCCTCGAACTGCTCAGCAGCTTGCGCCAACCGGTGATCGCCGCAGTAGAAGGTATTTGCTACACTGGCGGTCTCGAACTGGCTCTCGCTGCCGACATTATTCTTTGCGACGAGACGGCACGGTTTGCCGATACCCATGGCAAATGGGGCTTGGTCCCCGGCTGGGGGCTGTCGCAACGCCTGCCGCGCCGGATCGGGCAGGCCAAGGCGCTGGAGATGATGCTGACCTCCGCCCCTTATTATGGCCTTTCGGCTGCTGCCATGGGACTGGTCAATGAATGCGTTCCGCCAGGTGAACTGGACGGCAAGGTGGCCGAGCTCGCTGCGGCTATTCTCGCCAATAGCTGGCATTCCAATGCCGCGAACAAGCGGCTGATTTACGAGACAGACGGGATGCGAGTGGCTGACGGGCTCAATCATGAGTTGATGCGCAACGCTGGGTTTGACCCTGCCAACCGACGATCGAATTTCGGCAAGGGCAGTTGATCAAAGCTTGATCTAACCCGAAGGCTTTTCTCGCTTCGAGGGCACCCAATTGCGGACTGGTTCAAAAACCGGCATGCGCAATGACCGCCGCAGCCAGTTAGCGCCATCAAGGACAAATGCATGGCCGGAACAGAAGGCGGCATAGTCGGAGCAGAGGTAGGCTGCGGCCCAACCCAGCTCATGGACCTGCCCGACGCGCAACGCGGGTTGCCTTGTATCCAGATCGGACTTGTCGTCGTCGACGAACTTCAGGTGCTCGGCGCGGTCTTCGTGCGGGAAAAGCCCCGGCACCAGACAATTGACGCGGATGTCATAGGGCCCCCATTCGACCGCCTGGCTTTGCGTGAGGTTTGTCACTGCCGCCTTGGCAGCTGCTGAAGGGGAAGTACCCGGGCCGCCGGTCCAGGAATAGGTCGCCCCGATGTTTAGGATCGCACCGCCACGACCATCGGCAATCCGTCGTCTGGCAAATTCGGTCGAACAGATCCAGGTGCCGTCGAGCACGATGCTGGTGACCGCGCGCCAGGCATTCAGGCTGAAGTCTTCCGAAGCACCGGCGATATTGCCTGCAGCGTTATTTACCAGCTGGGTTACAGGGCCGAGCGCGGCCTCGACTTCGTCGAAGCAGGTCGTGACCGCTTCGGGATCGCGTACATCGAGCTGGATACCGATTGCTTTTCCTCCTGCTTCTTCAACTGCTGCGACACCACGAGCACGCTTTTCCGGATCACGGCTGGCAATCGCGACTGCGCCGCCGAGCCGCCCGAACTCTGCTGCAATACCCTTGCCCAGGCCCGAGCCGCCCCCGGTAATGATCGCTACTTCGCCGACAAAGGTTCCCTCCGGCAGCATTCGGGTACCTTTGGGTGGAGCAGGGCGGATACCCTTGTACTGATCGCTCATTTCGTTGTCCTCGTTATTTGCCTTTGTAGACCGGTTGCCGCTTCTCGCGCAGGGCAGCGCGTGCTTCGGTATAGTCTTCGGTCTTGAACAGGGCGGTCTGGGCCAACAGCTCCTGACCTATGCCATTTCGAACCGCGCCCATATGTGACTGGTCAATCATCGACTTGGCCATAGCGAGGGCAATCGGAGGCTTGGCCGCGATCGATTTGGCGATCTCCAGTGCACGGGAGTCCAACTCCTCGGGCTGCACAACGAAATCGACGGCTCCCCATTCCAGTGCAGTTGCCGCGTCGATGCGATTGCCGGTCATCACCATGTACTTTGTGCGGCTCGGCCCGATCAGCGTTGTCATCATCTGCGTTCCGCCAGTGTCAGGCAGAATGCCGTAATTGATTTCTGGCAAGGCCATCTTCAGCGTGGTGTCACTTATCCTGATGTCGCAGGCCAGGGCAGTCTCGCAACCTCCGCCAATGGCGGCACCCTTGAGCGCAGCAATGAAGGGTTTGGGGCTTTCCATCACTGCGAGGCGTTTGTGCTGGTGACGCAGCACGAAATGATAATCGCTTTCGTCGCGCGCGCGGTGGCCTAGCATGGTTGTGTCCCGGCCCGAGCAGAAGGATTTGCCGGCACCCTGCAGCAAGACCGCCCGGACCGCATCGTCCTCGAATGCCTTGTCCAGCAACTGCTTGTAAAGGTGGGCCGCGTCGTCATCCATCGCGTTGTGAACGTCGGGACGGTTGAAGGTAATGACCCCCACACCTTCCACCACTTCGTACTGGACTTTGTCGGTCATGCGGCTTCTCCCAGCAGAATTGAGCGCCTCGCGGGCGCGATAAAGGACAGCAAATGCGCTCGCTTAAGGCAAAGATGCGGATAGGCTTCGTCGGTCATCCCGATCCCGCCATGGACCTGTATGTTGGCCCGGCCGTTCTCGATTGCAGCGCGATCTGCGAGTTGCTTGGACGACGCGACATGAAAGGCGGCATCGCCACTGCCGGCATCGAGCGCACAGGCGGCAAAAAGCAGCTGCGAACGCGCCACCTCAACGCGGACGGCCATGTCGGAGCAGATGTGCTTGAGCGCCTGGAACCAGCCGATCGGCCGTTCGAACTGCTCGCGCAGCTTGGCATATTCGGCTGCCATGTCGCAGGCTGCTTCCGCAGTGCCAACTGCAAATGCGGCGGCAAGCAACTGGAGATGCAGGGGGGCAACCGGGTCGCGCAGAGAGGTAAAGGCAGGTGGGGGCTCGATACATGCCATGGGCACGGTCTGGTCAAGACCTGGACTGGCAGCGATACCCGGCGGCAGGACCGTAATGGCGGCTATTGACTCAACCAGGCCCAAAGCCCGGCTGGCGTCAACCGGATCAAAAATCCGCACTTTCCCGCTGCCGGCGTCTCCATCGGTCAGTGCAAGCGCTGTCTTGCCCGCGGAGCCAGTGGAACGCGAGGCAACTGCACTCGACAGCATTCCAACGGGTGCAAGATGGCGGCCGAGCTCGGCAAAGACGAGCGTCTCGGTGGCGTGATCGAGCCCCATGTCGGAACTGGTCATGCTGAGCCAGCCCATCGCTTCGATTTCATGCCAGATCGATTGCGACCGGGCGCGAGCTGTATCCCATGACAAGTTGTCACGGCACCATTCTGCCGTTGCCGCGACGAATGCTTGCTGGTCGGAGTCGGGTGCCAAGTCCATCGCATCTACCTCGATTTGGGAAGGCCGAGCAGCCGCTCGCCAATGATGTCGCGCTGGATCTGCGCTGTGCCGCCCGCAATGGTTGCCGCAAATCCGCGAAGATATTCGGCCACGAGGTCATCGTCGCCATAACTGAAGTCGAGAATCTCAGGCCCCTTCAGCAACAACGCCATCCGCTCCAGCCTCTGGCCTAATTCGGATGTGAACAGCCGGATCACCGAAGCTTCCGGCCCGGGTTGACCGGTTCGGACTACCTGGCTGATATTGCGATAGGTCATGGCCCTCAGAGCTGCCACTTCGGCCCGCAACTGGGCGAGTTGTTCAGCAATGCAATCGTCCTTGATCGCACCGGTCGCCCGCGCAGTTTCTAGCAGTTCCTCGATTTCCTGGGTCTGTTTGACCTGGTCGGCGATGAACCCGGTGCCTCGCTCGAAACTGAGCGTCGACATCGCCACTTTCCAACCATTACCAACTCCGCCAACCACGTTTTCAAGTGGGATTCGCACATCGTCATAGAAGACTTGGGCGAACTCGACCTGACCGGAAATCTTGCGGATAGGTCGGACGTCGATCCCAGGCGCATGCATGTCGCAAATGACCCACGAAAGCCCGCGGTGCCGCTGCGATCCGTCTTCTGTTCGCAAGACCAGCTCCTGCAGGTCTGCGACATGGGCAAAGCTGGTCCAGATCTTGGTGCCGTTGATGACGAGTTCGTCGCCTTCGATCCTGCCGCGAGCCTTGACCCCGGCAAGGTCCGAACCGGCACCGGGTTCCGAGAATCCCTGGCACCAGATTGCCTCTCCCCGCAGGATACGGAGAAGATGGAATTCCTTCTGGGCCTCGCTGGCGTTCATGATGAGCGTCGGCCCGGCATGGTTCACGCCAACGAAATTGGCGCCGATCCAGGGGGCATGCGCGTGCGCGTATTCCTCCAGCCAGATGACTTGCTGGACAATCGACAGCCCGCGTCCGCCATAGTTGACCGGCCAGTTTATTCCGGCCCAGCCGGCATCGAACAGTTGCCGTTGCCAGGCCTTGTCGAATTCGATGGCGTCTGCGGCATCCATCGGTCGTTTCTCGGCAGGTACATTGTCTTGCAGCCAGTCGCGGCATTGTTGGCGGAACTGCTGCTCCTCGGGCGAAAATCGAATGTCCATCGGATTAAATTTCCCGGATTGACGCGTAGCGCGGCATTGCCGCACCCTCGCGCGTATGCACATGCGGGAGGGATGAGTGATGAACGGATTGGTGGGCCGGATGCCTTTGGCTTGCGAAGCAAACTGGCGCCAGATGGGTTTGTGGCAAGACCAGTCGCTGGCGCAGGGGATGGCTGCCGCTGCAAAGGCGAGGCCGGATGCACCGCTGCATTTTTTCGGTGCGGAAGGGGAGAAAATCGTCAGGCTCGCGCAGGTTCATGCTCAGGGCCTTGCGCTGGCAGGTTCGTTTCACGCACTTGGGATGCGGCCGGGCGATACGCTTGCCATGCAACTTCCCAACGGACTGGAGAACGCCGTGCTTTTCCAGGCCGCCGCTGCACTGGGATGTACCTTGCTGCCGATCGTCCACATCTATGGTCCACACGAGCTTGCGCACATCCTGACCGATAGCAAGGCGAAGGCTTTGGTTGTGCCCAGTAAATGGCGCAACATCGACTATCTCGATCGCCTCTCGCGCTTGCCCGAAATACCGACGCTGGAGCACCGGATTGTAATGGGCGGGACGGTTCCCGATGGCGCGATTGCGTTTGGCGATCTTCCCGAGGGAGAATTGCCGAAGGTCGAAACCGAGCCAGATACTCCCGCGCTGCTGCTCTACACCTCGGGCACGACCGCTGCCCCCAAGGGGGTCCGTCACAGTTCGCGCAGCCTGCTTGCTGAGCTGACGGCCCAACGCAGCGACGGACCAGCCGACGACTATGGCCTGTCGCCGTGGCCTTCGGGCCATATTGCGGGAACGTTGGGTGTGATGGGGCATGCATTGCTGGGGCGCCCGATGGTGATTCTCGAAGCATGGGATCCGGTACTGGCGGCGGAACTCGTCGAGAGATTTGAGGTACGGCAGATGTCCGGAACGCCGTTCCACCTTTCCGGGATGATGGATGCTGCAGCGCGTGACCGGCGCGACCTCAGCAGCTTCAGCCAGTTCCTGATCGGCGCGACCACGGTGCCGCCATCGCTGGTTGCCGCAAGCGAGGACGTCGGGATCAGGTGTTGCCGCTGCTACGGTTCGACGGAGATGCCGACAGTGTCCCAGTGCAATCCGGATGATCCGCTGGACAAGCGCCTGAACACCGATGGGCGTCCGAATCCGGGCGTAGAAGTGAGAATTGTCAATGACATGGGTGATAATGTCGCGGCGGGAGGGGAAGGCGAAATTGCTGTCCGCGGGGCAGAGCGGTTCCTCGGCTACACCGATATGGCGCTGGACGACGCAAGTTTCCTCGACGGTGGCTGGTTCCTTACCGGTGACATCGGGCGCATCGACGCCGAAGGCTATCTGGCCATTACGGATCGAAAGAAAGACATCATCATCCGCGGAGGAGAGAATATCTCGAGCCGTGAAGTTGAGGAATTGCTGCTCGCGGTGCCCGGCGTGTGCGAAGCGGCCGCCATTGGCATTGTCGACGCGCGACTCGGAGAGCGGATCTGTGCTGTTGTAACAATCGATGGCAGCGCCGAGGTGAGCATCAACGCGATTGACCAAGTGTTCCGTTCGATCGGGGTCGCACGGCAGAAGACGCCCGAGAATCTTGTGATCGTCAAAGAGTTTCCCAGAACTCCGACCGGGAAAATCCAAAAGGCCGAACTGCGTCGGAAGCTGGGCGCTTCCGACTAAGCTCATCCTCGCCAAATCGGATTGGCTCCCTATCAAAACGCGCCTCATCCTCTCCCGCACGAGTGGCCGATTTTCTGTCGGATATCTCTCACGCACTCAGCGCTTGATATATATCACCTAGTTATATAACTGCGGGTGTCTTGGAGGAAGGACGCCGTGCATGTCAATGCTGTATGATGAAGGTCACGAGGCCATCGCCAACGAATCGCGCCGTGTGCTTGACGCACGCATGGACAAGGGGCGCTTGCTCCGTCTGCTTGAGTCCGTCGGTGAATACGACCAAGCCTTCTGGAACACTGCAGTAGAGCAGGGTTGGTCGGCTCTTGCCATTTCGGAAGAGCATGATGGTTTGGGTCTCGGTCTGGTGGAATTGGGGCTGGTCGCCCAGGCAGCCGGGGCTGGGACGGCAGGGGCTCCATTCCTGACCTCGACCTACGGTGTGGCGCATGCAATCGAGAACTCGGGCGACATGTCTGCAAAGAATGGCTGGCTTCCACGCCTGGCCGCAGGCGAAGTGCTTGCCTCGGTCGCCTTCACAGAAGGCTCATCGCCTTTGCCGACACAGCCTTCGGTTCGCTTCGCGGATGGCAAGCTCGCGGGTAGCAAGGATAGTGTCACTGGTGGCCTGAAGGCCGATATCGCGCTTGTTTGGGCCAGCATCGAAGGGGCACCTGCACTGGTCCTTGCCGATCTCGCGGCAGCGAAGAGAGTGCCGGTCGAAAGTTTCGACAATTCGCGCTTGCTTGCCGATATTGATTTCAGCGGGGTCGAGGCCACGCTGCTGGCGACTGGCGATGCTGCGCAAGAACTGGCTTTGGACGTTCTGGCGCGCATGGCGGTGGTAACCGCGCATGAGCAGGTTGGCGGTGCCGAAGCCCTGCTAATTACTGCGCGTGATTATGCACTGACCCGCAAGGCCTTTGGCCAGCCCATCGGAGCCTTTCAGTCGGTCAAGCACCGGATTGCGGAGATGTACGGCTTGGTCGAGATTGCTCGCGCCAACTGCATTCATGCCGCAGCAAGTGCCGGGCAGCCTGACTTTCTTGTAGCGGCCGCCGATGCGCGGCTGTCTGCAACCGAAGCGTATGACACCGCTGCGCGCGATTGTGTGCAGGTTCATGGCGGAATCGGGGTGACTTGGGAGCAGGGCCTCCATCTGCATATGCGCCGGGCCCGGACCTTGGCCATGGAGCAGGGCAATATGCTGTTTTGGGAAGATCTTCTGGTCGAACAAATCACAGGAGTAGCGGCATGACCGATCTCGAAACTTATCGCGACCGGGCCCGCATGTGGCTCGAGTCGGTTGCGTCCCGCTTTGGCCGTGAGGCGCGCATGGGCCTTTCGGTCGAGGAAGATCTGGCACTTGGCCGCCAATATATGGCGGCGCGGCACGATGCAGGATACGCAGGCATCAACTGGCCCGCGGAATTCGGCGGGCAAGGCCTGACCCATATCGAGAAGGTAGCGTTTGACACCGAGGAAATGGCTTTCGGAATGCCCACCGGGTATTTCGGAATTTCGCTAGGGATGCCAGTTCCGATTCTGATGCGCTACGGTCTTGGCGAAGCCAGCGAACATATCGCTTGGGTCAAGGAGCGCGTCCTCAAAGCGCTGCGCGGGGAAGAAATCTGGTGTCAGCTGTTTTCTGAGCCCGCCGGCGGATCCGACCTTGCCGGTTTGCGTACCCGGGCCGAGCCCGACGGAAACGGCTGGAAGCTCAACGGTCAGAAGCTTTGGACGAGCTGGGCTCAGTATTCTGACTATGGCGTGATCGTCGCTCGAACCGATCCTGCGGCAGCGAAGCACAAAGGCCTGACTTACTACTGGGTCGATATGAAAGCGCCGGGTGTCGAAGTGCGCCCGATCAAGCTTGCGGGCGGTGACAGCCACGTCAACGAAGTGTTTTTCGACGATGTCCGACTTGAGGATTCGCAGCGCATGAGTCCTGTCGGTGGCGGCTTTGGTGTCGCCATGGCGACTTTGATGATCGAGCGCTATGTCGCCACTGACAGCGGCGGCTTTGGCCCGCATCTCGACCTTTTCGTCGACCTGATGCGCAAACTCGAGATCAATGGACGTCCGGCGCTGTCTGACGGCAGGGTCCGCAGCGCGATTGCCCGCAATCACGCAATGCGTGCAGGGCTGGAGTCGATTACCACGCGGGCGATGCTGATGATGCAGGCGGGTATGGAGCCTGGGCCCGAGGGGTCGCTCAACAAGCTAGTGTCCGTGCGCAGCCGTCAGAAGCTGTCCGAGATGGCAATCGACCTTTCGGGCACGGGTGGATTTCACTTCGACCCCAACGCGCCGCAAAAGCAGGATTGGGGGAGCAGCTGGATCAATGCTCCAACCGGCCGCATTGCCGGCGGCGCGGACGAGATGCTGCTTAACACGATCGCTGAGAAGATCCTCGGTCTTCCGCAAGATCATCGTCCGGACAAGGGCGTGCCTTTCAATCAGATCCCGGCCTGAGGAAATCAACATGGCAATCAAGACCCGTATTACCGAGTTGCTCGAGATCGAACATCCCATCGTCCAGGGAGGAATGATGAATGTCGGTTTCGCCGAAATGGCCAGTGCTGTCTCGAACGCTGGCGGTCTGGGCATTATCACGGCCTTGTCACAACCCAGCCCGCAGGCTCTGCGCGAGGAGATCGAGCGCACCCGGTCCATGACCAGCAAGCCGTTCGGCGTGAACATGACCGTCTTTCCGACGATCAATTCGCCCGATTATGCGGGCTATGCCCAAGCCATAATCGATGGCGGCATCAAGATCGTGGAGACGGCCGGGACCCCGGCGGTTCGCGAAATATGGGAGCAGTTGAAGCCGCACGGTGTCAAGATCTTGCACAAATGCACCGCCGTGCGTCACGCCGTTTCCGCTGAAAAGGCGGGTGTCGACGTCATCTCCATCGACGGGTTCGAATGTGCCGGGCATCCGGGTGAAGATGACATTCCGGGCCTGATCCTGATCCCGGCTGCCGCTGACAAGGTGAGTATCCCGATGTTGGCCTCTGGCGGGTTCGGTGACGGGCGAGGTCTTGCTGCGGCGCTGTCGCTTGGTGCTGACGGGATCAACATGGGAACGCGTTTCTGTGCAACTGTCGAAGCGCCGATCCACGACAATGTGAAGCAGGCCTATGTCAACAATGACGAGCGCGGCACGCACCTGATTTTCCGCAACTTCAAGAACACGGCCCGCGTCGGCAAAAGCGACGTGTCCGACGAAGTCGCCCGTCGTCTTGCGCGACCGGATGCGCGGTTCGAGGACGTGAAGGAGCTGGTAGCGGGAACGGCCGGCAAAAAGCTGCTTGAAACCGGCGACCTTTCCGAAGGCGTGTTCTGGGCCGGCATGATCCAGGGCCTGATCCATGACATTCCGACCTGTGAAGTGCTCGTCAGTCGCATCGTCGCTGATGCCGAAACCATTATTCGCAGCCGCCTGTCCGGCTTGCTCGTCTGATTGCTCAAGGAGTTCTGAAAATGACCGACGCTTATATCATCGATGCTGTCCGCACTCCGCGCGGCATTGGCAAGCCTGGCAAGGGCGCGCTCTCGCACCTGCACCCGCAGCATCTGGCTGCAACTGTCCTCAAGGCGATCAAGGACCGCAACAATCTCGATACGTCCAGTGTCGATGACATTGTTTGGTCGACTTCGACGCAAAAGGGCAAACAGGGCGGCGACCTGGGCCGTATGGCGGCACTCGCTGCCGACTACGATATCTCCGCGTCCGGCACGACGCTCGACCGTTTTTGCGGTGGTGGTATCAGTTCAGTCAACTTCGCGGCAGCTTCGGTGATGTCGGGCATGGAAGACTGCATCATCGCCGGCGGCACGGAGATGATGAGCTACACAGCCCAGATTGCCGGAGAAGAGGCCAATGCAGGTCTCAAGCCGTTGGGAATGGGGGCTGGGAACCCGGAACTCGATGCGCTGCATCCGCAAAGCCATCAGGGCGTCTGCGGCGATGCTATCGCTGCGCGGGAAGGCATCGACAGGGCCGCGCTCGATGCCTTGGCGCTTGTCAGCCAAGAGCGCGCCGACCAGGCCATTCGCGAAGGTCGTTTCGACAAGTCGCTAATAGCAGTCCACAATCCTGACGGTTCGGTTGCACTCGATCGTGAAGAATTCCCCCGTCCCGAAACGACCATGGAAGGTCTCTCTTCGCTGCGCGCTAGCTTTGATGCGATCGCTGATTTCGACCTTGGTGATGGTGTGACCTTCCGCAAGCAGATCCAGCGTCGCTATCCCGACCTCGAATGGACCGGTGTCCATCACGCTGGGAATTCATCCGGCGTCGTCGATGGGGCCGCTGCCATTCTGATTGCGAACAAGAACTATGCTGACAAGCATGGCCTGAGGCCGCGTGGCCGTATCGTCGCTTACGCCAACCAGGGGGATGACCCTACGCTGATGCTCAATGCCCCCGTTCCGGCGGCAAAAAAGGTGCTCGAGAAGGCTGGTCTAACCAAGGACGATATCGACGTCTGGGAGATCAACGAAGCGTTTGCCGTCGTTGCCGAAAAGTTCATCCGCGACCTTGATCTTGATCGCGCCAAGGTCAATCCCAACGGCGGCGCGATGGCATTGGGCCACCCCATTGGGGCGACCGGATCGATCCTGATCGGAACCGCACTGGATGAGCTTGAGCGCACCGGTGGTCGCTATGGCCTGATCACAATGTGTGCGGCAGGAGGGATGGCACCGGCAGTTATCATCGAGCGTGTCTGATCGATGTCCATCCTCGTAAACAAACACACCAAGGTCATCACCCAGGGGATGACCGGCAACACCGGCACCTTCCACACCCAGGCCGCGCTCGATTACGGGACGCAGATGGTTGGCGGCGTGACCCCCGGCAAGGGCGGTACCACGCACATTGGCCTGCCGCAGTTCAACACCGT